>NZ_JBHJVK010000050.1:0-67705 GCF_042264695.1 Kitasatospora sp. NPDC056138
GCTGACGTGCCGCGCGCCGCGCTCGTACGCGGGCCTCGGCAGCCAGGACCGTGCCGAGCGCGGCGCGCGGCACGTCAGCGATCGGGGTCGGACCGTCGCCCCCGCGCCAGGGGCCGCTCTCCGATCCGCCCGCGAAGCCCCCGCCCTGCCGGGGCCCGAGCCGCCGCGGGGCCCCGGCAGGTGTCCGTGGCGGCGTCAGCCCCCGAGGTGGCCCAGCACGGATCGGACCGCGCGCTCCACCGCTTCGCGCGCCGGTTCGGTGTGGTCGATCGTCTCGAACCCGTGGTGACCGAGCGGCACGTCGATCACCTCGACATCGGCCTTGCAGTCCCTCGCGGCGGTCAGGAACTCCTCGATCGTCCCCGCGATCTCCGCGATCTCCAGTTCCACCCGGGTCACCACGATCGGCAGGTCCCCCGCACCGCTCACCGCGGCCGCGGGACTGAACCGGGAATCCGCGAACCCCCAGTTCGGCATCGGCGCGAGCACGGGATAGGTCGCCGCCACGCACCGCAGCCACGGCGGGGGCGCCGAGAGCCACTCCGCCGACAGCAGCCCGCCGCCGGAGAAGAACCACAGCGCGACGCGGTCCCCGTCCACCCGCGGATCGGCCCGGGCCAGCTCGACCGCCGCAGCGACGTCCTCGGCGGCACGCCCGTAGTCGGCGACGTCGTGCAGCCGGTGATCCACCGTCACCCCGACCGCGCCCAGGCCGGCCACGTACCGGCCGTAGCCGACGAAGCTCGGCCAGTCCCGCGGCGTGGGCTGCGCGTCGGCGGGAACCGGGCCGCCGTGGACGAACACCACCGCCGGACGGGGCCCGTCGGCATCGGGCAGATGGAGATCCACCCGTCCCACCCGCTCACGAGGCCGCTCCGGCACCTCCAGCAGGAACGGTCCGAGATGCCCGGGCCGCTCGGGCGCGACCAGCCGGTGCCCCTCCCCGGCAGCGGCCCGGAGCAGCACCTCGGCCAGTTCGCCGGGGACGGAGAGCATCGGCCAGTGCCCGGTGTCGAGGTCGAAGAAGCCCACCCGGGGGTCGACGAGTGCCTGCAGGCGCGGTTCCCCCATCCGCAGCAGGGTTTCGAGGAGGTCGATGCTCACGCCGCTGGCGGTGCAGAGGATGCCGGACGTCGGCACCCCGGCGACCGCCCCCGACAGCCGCAGCGGCTGGGTGAGGGTGGCCAGTGGCTGCGGTGCGGCGAGGCGGACCAGCCGGTCCCGCGCCTCCTCGGTCAGGCCGGCCAGGCTGCCCCAGAGCTCCGGCTCGTCGAGGGACGGCGGGGCGATCCGCCGGCCGTCCTCGGACTGCTCGGCGCGGTGCAGCAGCCGCTCCCGGACCGAAGGGTCGGGCAGCAGGTCGAGCACGGCGTCGCCGTTCCGGGGCAGGCCCGCGTCCAGGTAGACGATCCGGGCGATCCGCTCCGGGCGCCGGTCGGCCGCGCCCAGCACCGGGTGGATGCCGTAGTCGTGACCGACCATCACCACCTGCGGCGCGTCCACCTGATCGATCAGCTGCACCAGGTCCTCGATGTGGGTCTCCAGGTCGGTTCCGGGCCCCGCCGCATGACGGTCCTCCCCCATCCCGGCGAGCGTCACCGGGTGCACCTCGGCACCCGACTCCCGCAGCCGGTCGGCCGTCTCCCGCCACACCCAGCCACCGGTGTAGCTGCCCGACACCAGTACGAACGCCGTCATCGCTGCCTCCTCGCACGCCACTTGGTCCGCACGGTCGGTCTCCGGGCCGTCCGCGCTCACCGGTACGGTAGGAACTCCCCCTGAGGGAGGTTCAAGTCTTGTCCCCTGACGACATGTGGAGCATCGGGGAGCTCGCCGAGCACGCGGGCGTCACCGTCAAGACCGTCCGCTTCTACTCCGACCGCGGCCTGCTGCCCGAGGCCGCCCGCAGCACCGGCGGCCACCGCAGGTACGGCCCCCGGGCACTCGACCGGCTCCGCCTGATCCGCTCGCTGCGCACTCTCGACCTGCCGGTGCCGGAGGTGAGCCGGATCCTCGACCACGAGGATCCGCTGGAGGGCGCGCTGGAGGACGCCATCGCGCGCCAACTAAGCGATCTGGGAACCCAGTTGGCCGCCCTGCGCTGGCGGGAGGCCGCCCTCCGGCTGCTTCGGGACTGCGGCCCCGAGGAGCGCGCCGACCGCCTGCGCCTGGTCGGCGCCGTGTCCACCCCGCCCGACACGACCGCCCTGGCACGCTTCTGGCGGTGCGCGCTGCCCGCCCGGCTGCCGGCCCGGCTGGTCACGGCCATCCTCGAACAGGCGGTTCCGCAACCCCCCGCCGATCCGACCCCGGCCCAGGTCCTGGCCTTCGCCCGGCTGCACGCCCTCGCCTCCGACCCCCGCCTCACCGGCGACCGCTGCCGGCCCGAGTCCCGCCGGCCCGACGGGACCTACCGTCCGGACGTGCTCTACGACGGCCTCGGCGAGGCGTACGCGCTGGCCTCGGCGGACCTGCGGGCCCGGCGGTCGCCGTACGAGGGCGACGCACTCGACTGCTTCGTCGCCGCCCACGCCGCCTCGCGCGGCCTACGGGACACCCCCGCCTTCCGCCGCGAGCTCAGCGGCGTACTCGCCCTGACGGCCGATCCCCTGGTCGGCCGCTACTGGCAGCTGACCGCCGAACTCACCGCCCCGCCGTCCGGCCCGCCGGAACCCACGATGGGCGCCGCCCACGACTGGCTCCGCACCGCCCTGGACGCCCAGACCGCGCCCGGGGCCCACTGAGCCGCCGACCCTCCGTGGTGGTCGCGCCGGCCTGCGTCGCATCCGTGTCGGTCGTGCACGAGTCGGGGCAGACCTCCGTGACGGTACCGCTGCAGCGCGGCAGCAGCGTCGGACGGTACGAGTGGCAGGACGGCGAGCGGCGACGGGAGCGGCCGGGTCCGCGCGCGCTCCGCCGTCCACCCGCCGGAAATCCGCAGCCGACCGATCCCGATCCCGATCCCCCGGGGAAAACACCGGGGAACGCAGAAGGCCCGGCAGACGAATCTGCCGGGCCTTCTGGCTACTGAGTAGCGGGGACAGGATTTGAACCTGCGACCTCTGGGTTATGAGCCCAGCGAGCTACCGAGCTGCTCCACCCCGCGTCGGTAAACCAGACTCTACAGCACTCGGACGGCCCTGGGAAATCCCGGGAATTCGGGAGTGGACGAGAGCGGGTATCGCGGGTTCCCGGAGACTGCCGCAGAAGACCGCCATAACCGCTCAAAAGCATTTCGCAGCCGATGTACCGGGCGCGGCATCGGGTAAGTACCGGGCGCCGAAAACCGTGCGGCCGCCCGCTCAACCCGGCTCAACGGCATCCCTTTCCCAGCGCCCGACGACGGCGAGCAGTTGGGCCGCCGGGGTGTGGTTGCCCGTGGCGGCGGCACCGGCCATCGCGGCGGCGGCCGTCCTCGGATCGGTACCGGGTGGCACGACCAGGAGCAGGAAATCGTCCTGCATGCCTCGGACGAGGCTGATGGTGTCCCCGCTGGCGGTGAACCAGTTGACCTTGACCGGAGCGCCGCTCGACATCACCCGGCGCGGGACGTCGCCCCACGCCGCAGTGTCGAGTCCGACCCGGAAGATCGGGCCCAGATGGGCACTGAGCGCGGTGATCAGGTCCGGCAGTTCGGCACGCACGTCGTTCGAGCGGGGCCACCAGGCACCGTCGAACATGCCGGTGCGCAGCAGGGTCGGCTCCAGCATCAGCCTCGGCAGCAGCGGGGCGCCGGGTACGGACCACGGGCCCGGTGAGGAGGGGGAGGGAAGAGGAATCGGCATCATCGGTAGGCCGCCCGTCCGGTCCCCGGTGGGGGACCGCTCTCGACCCAGGGCGACACCGGCGTGGATACCGGTATTCGACATGTCCTCGGCTGCTTCCCAAGGTACTCCGCCCCAGCGGTGCTCCGCCCTGACCCACTCCGCCCGGACCGCGCGGGCGCGTCGCGGCCTGCCCCCGGTCCGACCCCGGTCCGACCCCGGTCCGACCCCGGTCCGACCCCGTCCGGAGTAGCCTGGAGCCATCCAGGGCACTTCGCATCCCGGTCACCGTTCCGGCTTCGTTCTGGGTGAGGCACGACGCCGGGCAGACGGGGGACGGCCCGGGAGCAGGCTCGGTGACACCATGACCACCCACCCGATCCGGTCCACAGGCCAGGGGCCCGGCCTCACGGTCGCCGACGCCATGGAACCGTTCGAGTACCAGATCGCCGACGACAGCACCGTCGACCAGGCCAACGACATCTTCCGGAGCGCCCACGTCGGTTACCTGGTCGTCCGCGACCACAACGGCCGCTGCGAGGGCGTGGTGACCCGGGTCGGGCTCCACCCGTTCCTGGCCGACGCCTGGTACACCGAGCGCACCCCGCTCCGCGACACCAGGCACCAGCGCGGGCCGTTCGCCTGGCCGACCATGGCCCTGGCCATGGCCGCGATCACGATGAGGATCAAGCGCCTGGCGGTCTGGCCGGTCATCGACGACGACGGCTACGTCCTCGGCATCATCACCGCGGACCGGGTCACCGGCATGTTGGAGACCGTCGCGCGGTGACCGGCGGTCGCGGCTCACAGCGGCGGAGGCCCGCCGACGGCCACCGGCCGACGGCCGGTCACTCGCTGCGCAGCACCTCCGCAATGGTCAGCCGGGCCGCCGAGCGGGCCGGGACGAGGGCCCCGAGGACCGCGATGGCCACGCCCGCCAGCACCAGCAGGACGAGGGTCGGGGCGTGCCAGACCTGCATCAGGGCGGGCGGGAGGGAGCTGCCCACCGCCTCGACCATGGCCGGGACGATCAGGCGGTGCGCGACGATCCCGAGGGGGACGCCGAGCAGTCCGCCGGCCAGGCCCAGGGCGGCCATCGAGGTCACCACCATGGCCGTCACCTGACGCGGCGTCATCCCGATCGACTTCAGCACGCCCAGATCGCGGCGGCGCTCACGGGTGTTGAGGACGGCGGTGTTGAAGACCCCGAGCGCCGCGACCGTGGTCAGCAGCAGGGTCAGCACCGAGGAGGAACCGACGATGGTGACGGTGACCGAGCTCAGGTCGCTCGTCTCCGACGGGTAGAGGCCGGGTTCGGCCGCCTTGACCGCGTTGTCGAAGGCCCCGACATCCGCACCGTGGGCGAGCTGGACCCAGTACTGGTTGACGTACCGGCTGTTGTCCCGGTCGGGGGCGAACGCGGTCAGCGTCTCCCAGGTGGCTTCCACCCGGTCCGCGTCGCCGGCCAGGGTCTCGCCGACGATGGTGACGGACTGCTGCCTGCCGTCCAGGGCCAGCGTGAAGTGGTCGCCGACCGCCAGGTGGTGCTTGCGCACGAACGGCGTCCCGACCACGACCTCGCCGGCTCCCTTCATCCAGCGGCCCCTGACCAGCGCCGAGCTCATGCTCGCCGAGTCCCCGCGCAGGAACCAGGCCCGGACGGACTGCGCACCCCCCGCCATGCGGAGCTGGACCGGTGCGGCGGCGATCACGTGCACCGCGCCGGGCAGGGAGCTCAGCTTCGCCTCGATCTGGGCGTCGGTCAGCTTCGGTTCGACCTGTCCGACCGCGGCGTCGCCCACGTAGCTCACGGACTGGATGTGGTCCCGGCCGGCGTCCACGAACGCGGCGACCGAGGAGGACAGTCCGCCGGCGAACGTCACCGTGGTCACGCCCAGCACGAGTGCCGTGAGCGTCATGGCGGTGCGGCCCGGCCGGGCGAACGGCAGGCCGAGGCCCAGGCTGACCGCACGCGGCAGCCGGGTGCCGCTGAGCCGGCGCTGAACGCGCAGCCCGCGTCCGGTGCCCGGGGCACTGCCGGCGCTGATCGCCCGGGCGGCCGACAGCCGGTGCGCGCGCAGCGCGGGGACGAGCGCGGCGAGCAGGACGACGACGGGCATGCCCAGCAGGGTCAGCACCACCACCCAGGGGCTGAGGGTGGCGGTGAAGTACCCGTAGTCGAACCCGGTGAAGACCATGTGCAGCAGGGGATGGGCCGCGAGGGCACCGAGGACGGCGCCGAGCACGCACCCCACGACCCCGGGGACCAGGACCATCACCAGGTACACCGCGACGACCTGGTTCGGGGTGAACCCGATGGCCTTGAGCACCCCGATGTGCCGGGCCCCCGACACGACGGCGCCGCTGACCACGTTGGCGACGATCAGCACCGCCACCACCAGCCCGAGGACACCGAAGGCCATCAGGAACGGGACGTACGCGTTGGCCGTGCTGGTCATGTCCTGCTTGACGGCGAGGTACGACAGCGAGCCGAGCAGCGAGCCCTGCGGCAGCCCGGCCGTGACCGCCGTCAGGCCGTCCCGGACCTGGCCGTCCGAGCCCGCGCGGGCGAACCGGAGCAGCAGCTGGGTGGCCGTCGGGTGCAGGGCGGGCATCTGGTCGGGGGAGACCCAGGCGCCCGCGGTCTGGCTCAGGCTGGAGGCGAAGCCCACGATGGTCAGCGGCGGGGCGCCGGGGAGGACGAGCCGGTTGCCGACCGCTTCGTTCGGTCCCCAGTTCTCGCCGGGCGGCCGCATGATGACGACCTCGCCGGGCTTGGTGACCCAGCGGCCGCTCCAGACGTCGACGCGGTCCACCGGCCCGCCCGGGTCGGCGCGGCCGACGACCGTGATCGGTCCGGGCGGCGGGGTCTCCACGCCCGCCGCGGGGGCGGACCGGTCGGGCGGGGCGGTGAGGACGACCTGGGCGAACGGCCCGGCGACGTCCGTGACCCCCGGCTGGTGGGCGGCCTGCGCCAGCTGGGCGTCCGTGGCCTTGGCCGGGTCGAAGGTGGCGACGAGGTGGGCGCCGCGCTGCTGGTCGAACGTGCGGTCGAACGGGGCCGAGGCGGCGTCGAGCAGACCGAGGGCGACCACGAGCGCGACGGTGGAGGTGAGGACGACGAGACCGATGACGAAGGTCTGCAACCGGCGGCGGCGCACCGCCGCGCGCGAGGCCCGCCAGACGGCGCCGCTCACGGGGTGCGCTCCAGAGCGCTCTCGCGGACCAGCCGGCCGTCGGCGACCTCGATCAGGCGGCTGGCGCAGCGGGTGGCCAGGCGCGGGTCGTGGGTGACCATCAGCAGCGTCTGGCCGATCTGGTTGAGGTCGATCAGCAGGTCCATCACCTGTTCGCCGGCGTGGCTGTCCAGGGCGCCAGTCGGCTCGTCCGCCAGCAGCAGGGCCGGACGGTTCATCAGGGCCCGGGCGACGGCCACCCGCTGGCGCTCGCCGCCGCTCAGCGCGGCCGGGTAGGTGTTCCGGCGGTCGGCGATGCCGAGCTCGTCGAGGAGCTCCAGCGCGCGCTTGCGGGCCTGCCCGGCGGAGGTGCCGGTCAGCTGGGCGGCCAGCGCGACGTTGTCCAGCGCGGGCAGGTCGTCGATCAGGTTGAAGAACTGGAAGACCATGCCGATCCGGCGGCGCCGGTACAGCGCCAGCCCGGTCTCGTTCAGCTGCGCCAGGTCCTCGCCGCCGACGACCACCGATCCGGCCGTCGGGCGGTCCAGCCCGGCGATCATGTTGAGCAGGGTGGACTTGCCGCAGCCCGACGGTCCCATCACCGCGACCGCCTCCCCCGCCCGGATCTCCAACGACACGCCGTCGAGCGCGACGGAGTCGCCGTACTCCTTCCGCACGCCGTCCAGGCGCACGATCACCTGCCCCGAACCGTCTTCACTGATCATGGTCTGAAAACTACGGGGCCACGGCCGGGCCGGTCATCAGCCCGGCGAGGTAACCGGTCGGGCGGGTCATCCTGCGGATGTAGGGCGGCGCTGCCGAGGGCCGGGACGGCGGGCACCGGCCGGGCCTCGGGCCTCGGGCCTCGGAGTTCGGGGTTCGGGGTTCGGGGTCGGGGTTCGAGCCCCGGCCTGCGCCGGTCATAAGGAGCGCTCTTAGACGGGGCCGCCACGATCCAGGCATGGATTCCATGACATTCCGTCAGTTCGCGCGGCCCCGGCGGCGCCGCGCCGCGGTGGCGGCCGCGCTCGTGGTGACCGGCGCGGGCACGCTGTGCGGCGTGGGGTTCTCCCCCGCCTCCGGGGCGAGCGCCCGGCCCGAGATCCGGCTGCACGACGGGTACGTCGGCATACCCGTCGCCGGGGGAACGGCCGAGGTCCGGACCGATTCGCTGGCCGTGGGCGTGCGCGCGGCCGACGGCGGCGAGCTGACGCTGTCGGCACCGGCCGCGGAGCCGCTCGGCCGCCCCGGTCCCGTCGAGGTCGGCCGGGACCGGGCGAGCTGGACCCTGCCCGAGCGCGGACTGACCGTGACCGCGGCGGCCGAGCAGGGCCGGCTGCGGGTCACCGTGCACGGCGCGAAGGACGGCTCGACGCTGTCCTGGCCGGTCACCGGGACCGACCCGGCCGCCTCGCAGGTGCAGCTCCCGCGCGGCGAGGGGCTCGGGGTGCCGGTCGCGGACCAGTGGTGGAACTCGGACTCCACCGGCCTGGCGGGGCACAGCTACGACCTCACCGCCGACCTCACCATGCCGCTGTGGGGCTACACCCTGGGCGGCCGCGGCGTCAGCTACCTGGTCCCGCAGCCGATCGGCACCTCGCTCGGCTTCGCGTCCGACGGCAAGCGGCTGCACGGCACCGGCGTGCACACCTTCTCCGCGCGGGCGGCCACCACGGACTACACCGTCACCTTCGCCCTCACCGACCCGTCCCCGGTCGCGCCCGCGCTGGACTACCGGCGCTGGCTCGCCGACCACGGACAGCTGGTCACCCTGAAGAGCAAGATCGCCGCCAACCCGGAGGTCGGCAAGCTCCTCGGCGCGTTCCACGCCTACACCTGGGGTGCCGCCCGGACCGCCCAGGGCGTCGCACGGATGCAGGCACTGGGGCTGAGCCGGATGTGGCTCGGCTACGACGCCGACGGGCAGCCCATGGACGCCCAGGCGGTGGCCGCGGCCAAGCGGGCGGGCTACCTGGTCGGACCGTACGACTCCTTCGCCAACGGGCAGGACCCGAAGACCTCCGACGCGCCGACCTCCAGCTGGCCGTCCCCGGTCTATCCGGACTACTGCGTCCGCAACCAGGACGGCACGGTGAAGGCGGGCTTCCACGACCGCGGCTGCTACCTCGGCTCGCACGCCTTCGAGCAGAGCGCGGCGGGCCGGCAGTACCTGGCCGACCGCACCGAGCAGATGACCGCGAACGGCGCCACCAGCTACTTCCTGGACGTCGACGCGGCGGGCGAGCTGTACGACGACTACAGCTCCGCCCACCCCATGAACCAGCTGCAGGACCAGGCCGACCGGCTCACCCGGATGCGCCGGCTGTCCGGCCCCGACAAGCTGGTCCTCGGTTCGGAGAGCGCCGGCAGCTGGGCCAGTCCCGTCCTCGCCTTCAGCCACGGCTCGTCCACCCCGGTGGCCGACGGCCTGTGGCCCCTGGAGCGGGACAAGGCGGCCTGGGGCGGGTACGCACCCGCCGGGGCGCCGGGCACCTTCTTCAAGCCGGTCACGCTGCCGCCCGACCTCACCAAGGCCATGTTCGACCCGGCGTACCGCATCCCGCTGTACGAGACCGCGCTGCACGACTCCCAGGTCAACCTCGACCGGTGGGAACTGTCGTACAGCAAGCTCCCCGCGCTGCAGACCGACCGGGCACTGCTCGCCATGCTCTACAACACCCCGCTGAACCTGGTGCTCGACGGCCCGACCCTCACCGCACAGGGCAGGCAACTGGACGAGCTGCAGCACTACTTCGCGCCGCTGCACCAGGCCGCGGGCACCCAGCCGATGACCGACTTCCGCTGGCTCACGCCGGACCACCAGGTCCAGCGGACCACGTTCGGCAGCGGCGTACTCCAGGTCACGGCCAACTTCGGCACCACCGCGTACGGCTCGCTGCCGCCCGGCTGCGTGGACGCGAAGCTCGGCGGGAAGCAGCCGCAGCGGCTCTGCCCGACCACCCTGCCGGCCCGCTAGCCCCGCCCCCGCCCCCGCCTCCCGGAGGCGGCCACTCCGAGGACCGCGTCACCCCGGCGGGTGGCCCGGCTGGCGGTGGCGGGTGGGTGGCGGCTTGCTGGTGTTCGCGGGAGAGCGCGGACACCCGGCGGACACCCGACGAACAGCCGACGGGCACCCGGCGGGCAGCGAGCGGGGCGCCGAGCCGGGCAGCTGCGGGGCAGCGGAAGAGACGGAGCACGCGATGCGGGCGGATGCCACTACGGCGGAGCAGGCACTGCGGGCGCCCCGGGCCGCGGCGGTGGCGGGGATCGTGTTCTCGCTGCTGCTGGGAACGGTGATCGTCCTGGTCCGCAGCGCGGTGCCACCGCACGTCTCGGACGCGGGCCAGTGGCTCACCGAGCCCACCCGGCGGAACTCGCTCCAGGTGGCGCTGAACCTCGTCCCGTTCTCGGGGATCTCCTTCCTCTGGTTCATGGCCGTCATCCGCAACCGGATCGGTCCCCTGGAGGACAGGTTCTTCGCGACCGTCTTCCTCGGCAGCGGTCTGCTGCTGGTGGCGGCCATCTTCGCCGACGCCGCCTTCGCCGGCGGCCTGCTGGCCATGTCCGGGCCGTCCGGCACGGCGGTGACCGGCTACCAGGAACAGCTGTGGCAGTTCGGGCGCACCGCGTACCAGTTGCTGACCACGTACTCGATGCGGATGGCCGCGGTCTTCACCCTGTCCGTCTCGACGATCGGGCGGCGCCTGGGCATCACCCCGCGCTGGCTGGCCCACCTCGGCTACCTGACCGCCCTGGTCCTGCTCGTCATGGTCAGCAGCGTCGCCTGGTTCGAACTGGCCTTCCCGGTCTGGACCCTGGTGGCCAGCATCCACATCCTGGCGACCGCCTCGCGCTTCGAGCAGGCGCGCACCGACCGCTGACGACGGCCGGCGCCTTCGGCGGCCGGTCCGCCCGGTCGCGCCCGCCCCCGCCGTGGCCGATCTTGCGGCCGGTGGGGGGCGGGCGCATGCTCGGAGTGGCGGCCAGGGCCCGCCGTTCGGTTCCGTCGCCGAGCCTCCCGGCCGCGCGCGTCCGGACGACGGACCGACACCCGAGGTGCCCCCGGAGGACTTGCCATGACGACGTCGACCGGCCCCGAGGCCCAGGACCTGCAGGAGATCCCCGGCCCGCACGGGCTCCCGGTGCTCGGCAACATCCGCGAGCTCTCGCACGGGAACCCCGTCGAGAACATGGTGGAGCTGGCCCGGGAGTACGGCCCGATCTACCGGTTGCAGACGCCCGCCGGCGACCGGGTGATCCTCTCCGGCATCGACCTGGTGGACGAGGTCTGCGACGACAGCCGGTTCGACAAGCTGGTCGGCGGCGGACTGGCGAACCTGCGCGGTGCCATCGACGCCGGGCTGTTCAGCGCCGACACCGACGACCCGCTGTGGCACCGGGCGCACAACATCCTGATGCCGCCCTTCGGCATGCAGGCGATGCGCGACTACCTGCCGATGATGCTGGACCTGGCCGGGCAGCTGATGGACAAGTGGGCCCGACTCAACCCGGACGAGGAGGCCGACGTCGCCGCGGACATGACCCGGCTGACCCTGGACACCATCGCGCTGTGCGGCTTCGACTACCGGTTCAACTCCTTCTACCGCGAGACGCCGCACCCCTTCGTGGACGCGATGGTCCGGACCCTGCTGGAGGCGCAGCACCGGGCCCGGGTGCCCGACCTCGTCGCCCCGCTGCGCAAGGGGGCGCAGCACAGGTTCCAGCAGGACGTCGCGTACATGAACGGGACGGTCGACCGGATCATCCGGGAGCGCCGCGAGTCCGGGGACACCGGGACCCGGGACCTGCTCGGCTGCATGCTGGCCGGTGTCGACAAGCAGTCGGGACAGGGCCTGCCGGACGAGAACATCCGGGCGCAGTGCATCACCTTCCTGATCGCCGGCCACGAGACCACCAGCGGTCTGCTCTCCTTCACGGTGTACTTCCTGCTGAAGCACCCCGAGGTGGTCGAGCGCGCCCGGGCCGAGGTGGACGAGGTGCTCGGCACGGACCCGAGCGTCCCGCCCACGTACGAGCAGGTGCACCGGCTGACCTACGTCAGGCAGATCCTGGAGGAGACGCTGCGGTTGTGGCCGACCGCTCCGGCGTTCACCCGGTCGCCGTTCGAGGACACGGTCATCGGCGGCCGGTACGCGGTCGCGCACGGCGAGCCGCTGACGGTGCTGATCCCCGCGCTGCACCGGGACAGGGCGGTCTGGGGCGCCGACGCGGAGGAGTTCGACCCCGACCGCCTCAGCCCCGAGCGCCGGGCGAAGCTCCCGCCGAACGCGTACAAGCCCTTCGGCACCGGTCAACGGGCCTGCATCGGGCGGCAGTTCGCCATGCAGGAGGCCCAACTGGTGCTGGGCATGCTGCTGCAGCGGTTCGAGCTGATCGATCACCTCGACTACCGGCTGAGCGTCAAGCAGACCCTGACCATCAAGCCGGTCGGCCTGCGGATCCGGGTCGCACCGCGCGCGGGACGCACCCTCACCGCGCCGGTGCTCGCGGCGGCCCCGGCGGCCCGGCCGACGGCCCGGCCGGCGGTGTCCGAGGCGCCCGCGGTGGAGGGCCACGGCACCCCGCTGCTGGTGCTGTTCGGTTCGAACCTCGGCACCGCCGAGGGCATCGCCACCCAGCTGGCGCGGGAGGGGACCGAGCGCGGCTTCACCGTCTCCCTCGCACCCCTGGACGACCGGACGGGCGGGCTCCCCCGCGAGGGCGCGGTCGTGGTGGTCAGCTCCTCCTACAACGGCACTCCGCCCGACAACGCCACCGCCTTCTGCAACTGGCTGCGGGCCGCGGACACCGCCCCGGACAGCTGTGCGGGCGTCCGGTACGGCGTGTTCGGCTGCGGGCACAGCGACTGGGCGGCGACCTACCAGGCCGTACCCAAACTGCTCGACGCCGAGCTCGCGGCCCACGGCGCCACCCGGATCCACCCGCGTGGCGAGGGTGACGCCCGGGGCGACTTCGACGGCCAGTACCGGGCCTGGCACGCGGGCCTGTGGTCCGCCCTCGCCGAGGCCCTCGGCCTGCCCGCCGAGGTGGGCGCGCAGGCCAAGGCCGGGCCCCGGCTGGCGGTCTCCATGGTCAACAAGCGGGAGACCAATCCCGTGGTGGTCTCCTACCGGGCGCAGCCGGCGTCCGTCCGGGCCAACCGCGAGCTGCAGCGCTGCGACGGCCGGCCGCCCGAGCGCTCCACCCGGCACGTCGAGATCGCCCTGCCCAGCGGGACGGCCTACCAGGCCGGCGACCACCTCGGGGTGCTGCCGCGCAACAGCGCCGACCAGGTCCTGCGGGCGGTACAGCAGTTCAAGCTGGACCTCGGCACGTACGTCACCATCACTCCGGGCCCCGGTGCGCCCACCCACCTGCCGACCGGTGAGAGCGTGCCACTGATCGGCGTGCTGGCGAGCTGCGTCGAACTGCAGGACGTGGCCACCCGCTCGGACCTGGAGACGATGGCCGCCCACACCGCGGACTCCGCCCAGCGCGCGGAGCTGCTCGCGCTGGCCGCCGACGACGAGGCGGGCCGCTCGGCGTACCAGGAGCGGGTCTTCACGCCGCGCCGGTCGGTGCTCGACCTGCTCGGCGAATTCCCTTCCTGCGAACTGCCGTTGGCGGACTTCCTGGACCTGCTGCCGCCGCTGCGCCCCCGGTACTACTCGATCTCCTCCTCGCCGCTGGTCTCCCCGGAGACCTGCAGCATCACGACCGGCGTGGTGGACGCCCCCGCCAGGTCCGGCCGGGGGCGGTTCCACGGCGTCTGCTCCAGCCACCTGGCCGACAGCGGTCCGGACAGCACGGTGTTCGCGTTCGTCCGCAAGCCCACCATCCCGTTCCGGCCGCCCGAGAACCCGCACACCCCGATGATCATGGTCGGCTGCGGCACCGGCCTCGCCCCGTTCCGGGGGTTCCTGCAGGAACGGGGCGCACAGCAGGCACAGGGCGTCCCGGTCGCGGAGTCCATGCTCTTCTTCGGCTGCCGCAACCCCGAACAGGACTTCCTCTACGAGCAGGAGCTGCGCGGCTTCGAGGACGCCGGGATCGTCCGGCTGCGCCCCGCCTTCTCCCGCCGGCCCGGCCACCCCAAGACGTACGTCCAGCAGGCCATCGCCGAGCACCAGGACGAGGTCTGGGACCTCCTCCAGCACAGTGCGGTGGTCTTCGTCTGCGGAGACGCCAGCCGGATGGCCCCGGACGTGCGCCGCGCCTTCGCCGAGGTCTTCAGCCGCAAGACCGGCACCACGGCCGCCGACGGCGAAGCCTGGCTCTCGGGCCTGCGCGAGGCCGACCGCTACCTGGAGGACATCTGGGGCGGCGGCTGAGCACCGGGCCCACGGCGTGCCGAACGCCGTTACACGGCGAAGACACTGCACACACGGAACCTGGATCTCGGACTGACAGGATCTTCACATCGCACAGAGCAGCAGCCGGTCGAACGGGCGGAACCCCGGAGGACGGTGGACGCGGCTCCCGCGAACGCTGAACACCGCACCGCCGACTTCCCTGGGGGGAAAGCCATGTCCGCTCGTACCCGGCTCCGCAGCGCAGCCTCCATCGCCCTCACCACCGTCGTCACCACCACCAGTGTCGCCCTGCTCACGGCCGGCTCGGCGAGCGCCGCCACCGCCCCCAAGGGCCTGACGATCAGCAACGGCACCAAGTACGTGGTGATCAACGGCAAGTCGGTCGACTTCGGCACCCCGCTCCGTGACCTCTCCTGGTCCCCGGACGGTTCCAAGGCCGCCTTCATCGACGGCACCAACGGCAGCCTGGTCGTCTCCAAGGCGGACGGCAGCGGCAAGGTCGTCGTCGCCAGGAACCCCGGCGGGCAGATCTGGTCCCACCCGACCTGGCAGGTGGCGGCCGCCACGCCGGAGTACCGGCTCCCGGCCAAGAACAACATCATCTTCAGCGCGGACAAGGGCGGCGTCTCCACCCTGCTGCGGGTGGTGGCCACCGCACACGACAGCAAGCCGGCCGTGCTCTCGCTGAACACCTACTCCGACGACGACGCCAAGCCGCTGCCGCAGACCGGCAACGTGTGGCCCAGCGCCGGCGGCAGCTACGGCAGCGCCGTCTACGCGAACAGCAACACGGGCGAGGTCTTCATCCGGGACGACTACCTGCGCCAGCAGGGTGCTGCGACGACCAAGGGCTCCCAGCCCGCCCTGTCGCCCGACG
This sequence comes from Kitasatospora sp. NPDC056138, assembly GCF_042264695.1. Lineage (NCBI taxonomy): Bacteria > Bacillati > Actinomycetota > Actinomycetes > Kitasatosporales > Streptomycetaceae > Kitasatospora > Kitasatospora sp. NPDC056138. Next base: position 15,131 of record NZ_JBHJVK010000050.1, read on the forward strand.
GCGACGAGATCGTCTTCGTCCGCTCGGTCGACGGGCACAACCACCTCTTCGAGATGGACATCCACAGCCAGCAGCACACCGCCAAGGACCTCACCCCGGGCGCCACCGCCAACTACGTCCAGCCCACCTGGTCCCCGGACGGCAAGACCATCGCGGCCCGCACCACCGGCGGCATCGCCACCGTCCCGGCCGACGGCTCCGCCAAGCCGACGCTGGTCTCCACCAGCACCGGCATGCCCGCCTTCCGCCGCTGACCGCTCCCGGGGGGGCAGGCAGTCAGCGACAGAACGGCAGTCCGAGGAGGCCGAGTCGGGTCGCCGGTCCGGGTCAGTTCCCGGCCAGGCGGTCCAACTCGGCCTTCAGCTCGTCCAGATGGGCGTCGGCGGTGTCGTGCGGCAGGAACTCGACCACGTCCAGGAAACGGAACAGCACCTGGGAGTCGGTGACCGCGTACTCGTAGTCGCCGAACCCCACCACCGCGCCCATCGCCCCGCGGACCGCCCCCCGGACCACGTGCTCGGTCATCTCGTCCGGCCGGTCGGCGGAGAGCCCGCGCCGCGCGTTGGGCCGGGCCAGGTAGGGGCAGACCATCGAGGCGTACAGCATGCAGGCACGGTGCCCCGGACCCTCCAGGGTCGGGGCGAGGTTCCGGTACGGCCGCCCGGCGGCCAGCGCCGCACCGATCGCGTCGCTCTCGGCGGCACCCACCACGCGCCACACCGGGCCGCGCGGCATCAGCGTGTTGCAGACCGAACACAGCCTGCCCCGCGCGCAGTCGGCACTGCGCCCGTAGTCGGTGAGCGCGAACTGCGGCTCGTCCCCCTGCCACGGCGTGATGGCCGGAACGGGGTAACCGCGGGTGTCGCGGGGCCTGGAGTCGACGGTGGGCGGCATCGGAACGGTGTCAAAGCGCACGGGCCATGCCTACCAGGCGGACCGGGACCGCCGCACCACCGGGCCCCGGGCCGGCACAGCAGTCGGCACAGCGGCCGGCACAGCGGCCGGAGTCGGCACCGCGTCAGACCTTCGTAGGCAGTGCCGAATCGGACCCGCTCCCGGCCGCCTCTGGTGCAGGATGGCCACATGACGGCTGGGAACGGTGAGCTGGCGGACCTGCTGCGGCGGGCCGGGCTGGAGATCGTGGGCGACGGCGAAGCCGTGAACGTGCTTCCCCCCAAGGCGGCTTGGCGACCGGTGGCCGCCGCATCGACGCGGCCGACGGCCGAGGTCCGCGACGACCACCCGGATCTCGTCGCGGAGCTCAACGCGCAGTGGCGCCGGCTCGCGACCGAGTACGGCGTGCTCGGCACCGACGGGGAGTTCCTCCTCGACGCACTCACCTCGCCACGGGGCTGGCTCAGGGTGCGCCTCACCGAACACTGGGACCTGGCCGGGGTCCTGGGCCCACGGCCCGGCCGACCCGAGTTCGTCACGCTCTCGGCCGACGGCGACAGCCTGCTGGGCGTGACGACCGAGGAGTACTCGGTCTGGCTGATCGCCGTGGACCGGCTCGGTGAGCGGCTGGAGGCACAGGCACGGGCCAGGGCCGCCGAGAGCCCGGAGGAGCACGCGGCCTGCTGGCAGTCCTTCCGGCGCTTCACGAGCGCCCCCGAACGGCTGCGCCGTGCCTGGCTGGAGGGCTTGGCCGGGAACCCGGCCGCACCCGTCTCCGTACTGCGGCGGCTGCTGACCGTGGACCCGGCCGAGCGGGTGTGGTCGGCCCTGCTCGACCGGGAGCTGCCCCCCGAGGTGGTCGCGGCCTGGCTCGCCCACCCCGAGTGGACGGTACGGCGTCGGCTCGTCGAGAGCCGGCACCTCTCCGCCCCCGACCGGACGCAGCTGCTGGCGGACGCCGCCCCCGAGGACCGGACCGTGCTCGCCATGCTCACCGCGACCATGGGCGAACCGCTCACCGAGGCCGGGTACGCCGCCCTCGCGGCCGACCGGGATCCCCGCGTCCGGGCGGAGATGGCACGCCATCCCGACCTGCCCGTGCAACTGCTGGGCGCGCTGGCCGCCGACCCCGACTCGCTGGTCCGCAGCAGGGCCGCGACCCGGGCCCACCCGCGTCCTCGGCCGAGCCGTTCCACGGACGAACCGGACTGCTCGGCGGCGGAGTCGACCACCGAGACGGTCGAACTCCGCAGCCGGGACCAGGACCCCGAGGTCCGCTACCGGGCCCTGCGGGACGCCCGGCTCTCACCCGCCTCGGTGGTGCGGCTGCTCGACGACCCGCAGGAGTGGATCCGGAACGCCGCCGCCGGTGACGCCCGTCTTCCGGCCCGCGTACTGACCTCTCTCCTGCACGGCACGGAGACCGCCCGCAGCGCCGCCGCGAACCCCGCCGTACCCGTCGCCGGGATGCACCACCTGCTCGACCGGGCAAAGGTGGGATCACCGCCGCCCGGGTCCCCGCCCGCCTGAGCCGCCGCCCGAGCCGCCGTCGCAACTGCGGCCTGAGCCACCGCGCCTGCCGGACCGCCCCTGTGAGCCCCGACGGCCCCGAAGGCCCCGGCCCGGAACGCCCGGGGTTCAGCCCATGGTCCGTGCCCCGTCGAGGGCTTCGCGGATGATGTCGGCGTGCCCGGCGTGCTGCGCGGTCTCGGCGATGACGTGCAGCAGCACCCGTCGCACGGACCACCTGGCGCCCGGCTCGAACCAGGGCGCCTTTGGCAGCGGACGGGACTGCTCGAGGTCCGGCAGGGCCGTCACCAACTCCTCGGTCCCCTTCGCCACTTCGCCGTACCGGTCGAGCAGGCCGGACAGCGTCTCACCGTCGAACATCCGGAACTGGTCCGCCCAGGCGCCCGTGTCACCCCGCATCGCCTCGGCTCCCCCGGCCACGAAGCGCATCCAGCGTTCCTCGACACCGGCCACGTGCTTGATCAGGCCGCCCAGACAGAGTTCGCTCACCGTGGTGCGCCGGGCCGCCTGCTCGTCGGTGAGGTCGCGGACCGTGCGGCGGAGGAGGTCCCGGTGCTTCGCCAACGCCTCCAGCAGGTCGGCGCGTTCACTGCTGTGCGGATTCTGCTCGGCTGCCACGGCTTCGGTCTCCTGGATGCTCCGAGGGGATCGGCCGGAGATCCGCCGGCCGGCCCTGCGCAGTGCAGGGGCGGCGCCCAGCGGTCCCCGCTTCCGGCCATCCTGCCCCGGCACAGCCGAATTCACGCCCCTCCCCGGCACTCCGGACGGTCCGTGTCGACCTCCCGCCCGGCCCGGGAGCGCGGCTCCCGAACCGGCCGGACGGCGGGGCGCAGCCGGCGCAGGGTCCAGCCGCCGCCCCCGGGGTCCACGGAGCGGGTGGTGGCGGTGAACAGTTCGGCGGCCCGGCGGTAGGAGAGCCGGCCGCGGCCGCTGTGCGGGCAGAGGTCGGCGGCGGGCGTGCCCGCGGCGGCCCGGCGGTCGGTGAGCAGCAGCGGGCCGCCGGTGCGGCCGATGACCAGGAGCGGCAGCAGGCGGGCGGCTCCGGCGCGCCACTGCAACAGCGGCCGTCCCGGACGCCGGTGGGTGCGGCGGTGGAGCAGGTCGAGGTCGTCGACGTCGAGGGCGAGGACGTCCTCGACGGTGCCGCCGGTCTCGTGCAGCAGGTGCCAGGTGACCTGCTCGCGCAGCGGAGCGCGGAGCGCGAACAGCGCCCGGAGCTCCTCGGGGCCGAGCGGCGGCACGGCGTGCCGGGGCAGCGCCGGTGGGCGCAGGCCGGCCATCGGGTCGGCGCGGAGCCAGCCCTGGGTGCGCCACCAGGCCACGGCGCCGCGCAGGATGGACAGTTCGCGGTTGAGCGTGCGCGGATCCGCGTCCACGGCGCGCCGCGCGAGCGCGTCCGCGAGCCGGCCGACGGCCTCGGGGTGGTCGAGCAGGGCCAGCGGGACGACCGGCGGCCGCGCCCGGCGCCGTTCGCGGCCGGCCGGGACCGGTCGCTCCACCAGCAGCCAGGCCCAGCTGGTCAGGGCGATCCGATAGATCCGTCGGGAGCCCTCGCCGAGCTCGGCGGCGGCGAGGTACCGCTCGACGGCGACCGCGTATTCGACCGGCTGCATCAGCCCCTCTTTCCCGCAGTAAAAACCTTCCGGAAGTACACCGCAGAGTCTCCTCGGATCGAGAGAAAGTCACTGTTCAGAGGCATTTCTACAAGCTATTTACTGCGGCAATCACCCTCATCCGGGAAATTGCCTCAGAAAGGCTCAACTTTTTGGCCGAAAACCTTGTGCCGCCCGGAGCGCCGACGGCAGACTGCCGCTCATGGCAACGGAAACGAAGCCGGTCCAGGAGCCGAAACCGACTCTCCGGGACCGGTTGTCAGTGCTGTCCGAACGGAACTTCTGCTGGTTCTTCGTCGGCTACGCGACCTCGCTGTTCGGGTCGTCGATGGCGCCCGTCGCGGTGGCCTTCGCCGTCCTCGACAGCGGGGGCGGCGGCTCCGAACTCGGCTGGGTGATGGCGTCCAGGATCCTGCCGATCGTGCTGGTGCTGCTGGCGGGCGGAGTGGTCGCCGACCGGCTGGGCAGCAGGCGCGTGATGCTCGCGGCCGACCTGCTCCGACTCGTCACCCAGGCAGCGTTCGCCGCCGTCCTGATGGCCGGGCGTCCGCCGCTGTGGGCCATGGTGGCGCTGGTCGGCGTCTGGGGTGTCGGGGAGGGGTTCTTCCTCCCCGCGCTGGGCGCGCTGGTCCCGGACCTGGTCAGCCGCGAGCGCGGTCTCGCCGACGCCAACACACTGCTGGGACTGGCCAGATCGGCGAGTACCGTCGCCGGACCTGCGGTCGCCGGAGTCCTGACGGCCACCCAGGGGCCCGCCTCGGTCCTGGCCGTGGACGCGGTCACCTACGCGGTCGGTGCCCTGGCCCTGGCCCGGCTCGCCGTTCCGCCGCGCAGGGCGGAGACCGGGGCGGAACCGCACTCCGTGCTGGCCGAACTCAGGGAGGGCTGGTCGGAGTTCCGCTCGCGGACCTGGCTCTGGACCACCACGGTCCAGATGGGGCTGTTCAATCTGCTGGTCTGGGCGCCCTTCCTGATCCTCGGTCCCCTCACCGCGCAGCAGCGCCTGGGCGGCGCGCGGTCCTGGGGCCTGGTCATGGCCCTCTACGGTGCCGGGGCGGTCCTCGGCGGGCTGGCCATGCTCGGCCGCCGGCCGCGCCGTCCCCTGGTGGCGGCCGTGCTCGGCACCCTGGGCTGGGCCCTGCCGTCGGCGGCGCTGGCCGCCCGCCTCCCGCTGCTCTGGACGGCCTTCGCCGCACTGCTGGCGGGCTGCACCGCTGCGGTCGTCGACACGCTCTTCACCACGACGACCCAGCAGAACGTCCCACCGGACGTGCGGGCCCGGATCAACTCCTTCGGCGCCCTGGGGGCGTTCGTCCTCGGCCCGGTCGGTCTGGCACTCGCCGGCCCGATCGCCGCCCACAGCAGCACCTCGGCGGTGCTCGGCTTCGGCGCCCTGTGGCAACTGGCGGCAGCCGCCGCCGTCCTGGCGGTCCCGTCCGTACGCAGGATGCGCGGCGCCGACGCCCGGAGCCGACCCGGCGCATCGGTCTGACCAGGCGACCCGGCTCCACGGCCTGGCCCGTCAGCCGGACCCGACGGCCGGACCCGATGGGAGGGCCCGTCGGGAGGACAGCCCGGCGCAGTCCCCGAGGACCCACCGCACTGCCGACGGGCCGGAGTTCCGTCCGGGCGGGCCCCCGCGCACCCCGTCCCCGTGCACCCCGCACCCGTCTCCCGCCCCTGGACCTGCACGGCTGACGTCGCACCGCAGCCCCGCCGATCGCCGTGAGGACTCCCCCTCTACACTCGGCGCGTGCTTACCCCGGACAGCCGAGCTGCCGATCCGACCGTCGCGCCCGGGCACCCGCCCGGGCACCCGCCCGAGCACCCGCCCGAGGGCGGGTCCGCACCGCGGGCGGCGGGCGGCGGACGGCGCGTCGGCTCGCTGGAGCTGATGGTCGTCGGGCTGGCGGGACTGCTGCTCGCGCAGCGGCTCTCGGGCGGCTGGACGGGACCTCCGTGGCTGCAGGCGTGGACCACGGTGTTCGTCGCGATCTGCGTCCAGGCGCTGCCGTTCCTGCTGTTCGGCACGGTGCTGTCGGCCGTCATCGCGGCCTTCGTCCCGGCCTCGTTCCTGCAACGGGCCCTGCCGCGCAACCCGCTGCTCGCGGTGCCGGTCGCGGGCGTGGCCGGAGTGGTGCTGCCGGGCTGCGAGTGCGCCTCGGTGCCGGTGGCGGACCGGCTGATCGCCCGCGGAGTGGCCCCGGCGGCGGCGCTGGCCTTCCTGCTCTCCTCGCCCGCGATCAACCCGGTGGTGCTCGCCGCGACCGCGGTCGCCTTCCGGGGGCATCCGGAGATGGTGCTGGCCCGGTTCCTCGCCTCGCTGGCGACGGCGGTGGTCATGGGGCTGCTCTGGGCCCGGTTCGGACGGCCGGAGTGGCTCCGGCCCCGGACCCGGCGGGAAGTGCCGTCGGGGTCCGGCCGGTTCGCGGTGTTCCGCTCGACCCTGGAGCACGACCTGCTGCACGCGGGCGGGTTCCTGGTGATCGGCGGGATCACGGCAGCCACCCTCAACGTGCTGGTCCCCCGCGACGTGCTGAAGGGTGCGGCAGGCGTGCCCGGGGTGTCCGTCCTGGTCCTCGCGCTGCTCGCGGTGGTGCTGGCGGTCTGCTCGGAGGCGGACGCCTTCGTCGCCGCCAGTCTGAGCGTCTTCCCACCCGCCGCCCGGCTGGCCTTCATGGTGGTGGGCCCGATGGTGGACACCAAACTGATCGCCCTCCAGGCGGGCACCTTCGGGCGGGCGTTCGCGTGGCGCTTCTCGGCCGCCACCTTCCTGGTCGCGGTGGCGGCCTCGACCCTGCTCGGATGGTGGCTGCTGTGAGGCGCGAGGTCCAGGCGATCCTGCTGGTGCTGCTGGGTACCGCGCTGCTGCGCATCTCGCTCTTCAGCGACAGCTACCTCAGGTACGTCCGGGCGGCACTGCAGCCGTACCTGGTCGCGACCGGGGTGGTGCTGGTGCTGCTCGGCGTGGCGAGCGCGGTCGCGACCGTACGGGCCCTGCGCACCAGCCCGGGCGGCGGCTTCGGCCCCGGCCCCGCGGAGAGCAGCCGCCCCGACCATCCCGACCACCAGGCGGCCCCCGACGACCACCACGGCCACGACCACCACGGCCACAGCCACCACGGCGGCCCCCGGATCGCCTGGCTGCTGACGCTCCCGGTGCTGGCCATCGTGCTGGTCGCGCCCCCGGCCCTGGGCTCGTACACCGCACAGCGGTCGGAGAGCACCACGGTCAAGCCCGCCGGTACCGAGCCGACGTTCCCGCCGCTGCCCGCCGGGGACCCGCTGAGCATGACGCTGGCCTCGTTCGACGTCCGCGCGGTCTGGGACACCGCCGCGCCGCTGCGCGGCCGCCGGGTGAAGCTCGTCGGGTTCGCCACGTCCAGGAAGGGCGGCGGCTGGTACCTGACCAGGCTGACCATCAGCTGCTGCGCCGCCGACGCGCTGACCTCCAAGGTGGAGATCCGGGGCGGCGCCGCGACCACCCAGGTCCCGCCGCCCGGCAGTTGGGTGGAGGTGGTCGGCGTCTGGCAGCCGGACGGTCAGACGGCCCAGGACGACACGATCCCGGCACTGACGGCGGCCCAGGTGACCCGAATTCCGGAACCACGGGATCCGTACGAATGACCTGCACACGTACACCCACCCGCATGCCGTCCGCACGCCCGTCCGTACGTCCGCCGGCCCCCTCCCGCACGTCCCCCTGTTGCCACCTCGACACATAATGGTCGAAGGGTTCTCATAATCCCACTGTAAGACTGAATTTCAGAACATCATCTGACCGTTATTCGGGGAAACGGGGGCGACGACGGTGCGGACTGCTCGCGGCGCGGCCATCCTGCTTGCAGTGGGGGTCGTAGCGGCCCTTGCCCTGGCCACAGGAGGCTCCGGCTCACAGGACAGACCGACCGCGGCGGATGCGGCTTCCCCGAACCCGGAGGCCACCCCGGGAGCGACCCCGTCCGGCGTCCCGAGCCCGTCGCCCTCCTGGGACGGCAAGGTGAAGGTGCTCGGCGACGGTTCGACCTCCGAGACCGGGCCGCAGCCCAAGCAGCCCAAACCCGAGAAGCTGAAGCCCGGTGAGAAGCCGCCGCAGTTCGTGGTGTTCTCCTGGGACGGCGCGCTGGAGAACGACGACCACCTGTTCTCCCGCTTCCGCGAACTGGGCGAGCAGAACAACGCCCAGATGACGTTCTTCCTGAGCGGCATCTACGTGGTGCCGAACTCCAAGCGCGCGCTCTACCACCCGCCGCAGCACGACGTCGGCAGTGCCGCCATCGACTTCCCCACGGACGCCCACATCAAGGACACCCTGGAGCAGGTGCGCCAGGCGTGGCTGGACGGGGACGAGATCGGCACCCACTTCAACGGCCACTTCTGCGGCGCCAAGGGCGGCGGCGACTGGAGCACCCAGGAGTGGCAGAGCGAGCTCGACCAGGCGGTCTCCTTCGTGACCAACTGGAAGACCAACACCGGCTTCAAGGACATCCCCCCGCTGCCCTTCGACTACACCAAGGAGCTGGTCGGCGGCCGCGCCCCCTGCCTGGAGGGCCAGAAGACCCTGCTCCCGGCCGAGAAGGCGGCGGGCTGGCGCTACGACGCCAGCTCGCCGGGCGAACTCCAGGTCTGGCCCACGAAGAAGGACGGCATCTGGAACTTCCCGCTCCAGCTGCTGCCCTACCCCAACAAGCCGGTCCAGGTCCTGTCGATGGACTTCAACTTCCTCGCCAACCAGTCCGGTGACAACACCCAGGGCGACCCGAAGAAGTACGCCGCCTGGGAGAAGGAGACCCGCGACGGCTACCTCAACGGCTTCGAGCGGGTCTACAACGGCAGCCGGGCACCGCTCTTCATCGGGAACCACTTCGAGACCTGGAACGGCGGCATCTACATGCAGGCCATCGAGGACGTGATGAAGAGCGTCTGCAAGCGGGACGGCGTCCGCTGCGTGTCCTTCCGCCAGCTCGCCGACTGGCTGGACGCGCAGGACCCGAAGGTGCTCGACAAGATGCGCCAGCTGGACCCGGGTCAGCCCGCCGACTGGTCCCGCCTCACCAAGTAGCCGCTGCCGGCACGGCCGTTACCCGAACAGCCCCTGCCCGGAGGTCTCCCTCCGGGCAGGGGCTGTTCGCCTGCGGTCACCGCCCGCTGCCGACCGCCTTCATGTACGAGGTCCAGACCTGGGTCGGCAGCGCGGAGTCCGGGGTGTCGGAGCTCGCGCCGCCGACCCCCTCCAGCGAGAGCAGCTTCAGGTCCTTCAGGTCCGTCCGGAAGAGCGTGACGGCGGTGGACAGCCGGTCGTTGTAGCCGACGAACCAGCCCGCGGTGCGGTCCGGGTTGGTCCCGGGCTTCCCGGCCGTGCCGGGACCGGCCGCGGCGGCCGCCTTGGCGCTCCCGGTACGGACCGCGCCCTTGAGCGCCGCGTCGACGTCACCGGCGACCTTCGGCGTGAGCGCCTGGGCGGCGGCCGGCAGGCGCAGCGCGATCGGTGCGCCGTTCCGGGTGATCTTGAGCACCGAGTACGGGTCCGTGTGCCGGCCGCCGGCGTCGAAGGCCGCGTAGGCGTCGGCGGCCCTGACCGCGCTCGGGGTCGAGTTGCCGACCGCGTAGGCGGGCACCATCTCCCCCATGCTGTCCGGCAGCAGGCCCAGGTCGGTGGCGGTCTTCTGCACCCGGTCCAGGCCGACGTCCATGCCGAGCTGCATCATCGGCCCGTTGACGGACTGTTCGACGGCGGTCCGCAGGCTGATCGAACCCCAGTCCCGCTTGGGGTCGTTGGCGGTCTTCACGATCTTCCCGTCCCGCCCCCAGTACGGCCCCTCCGGGGTCATCACGTTCACGCCGTCGTTGCCGTTGTAGGTGGTGGTCGGGAGCACCGGGCTCCGGCTGCCGTCGCGCTCGCGCTCGCGCTGCACACCCTGGCCGAGCCCGGCAGCGTACACCAGCGGGGTGAAGGCCGAACCGATCGGCACGGCGGAGGTGTTGGCGTTGTTGAAGCCCTGTTTGAGGTAGTCGGGGCCGCCGTAGAGCGCGACTATCCGCCCGTCGGGCGCGACCGAGGCGGCACCGACCCGGACGAACTGGTCGACGGCGCGCTGATCGGGGTCGATGTTCTTGGTGGCGTCCTGCACGGCGGCGTTCAGCGCGGCGACCTTCGGCTTCTCGAAGGTGGTGTAGATCTGGTGGCCACCGAGGTCGAACTGGGCGGCCGTGATGTCGGTGTGGCTCTCCACGTAGGCCCTGGCCATGTCCACCAGGTACCCGACCTGGCCGCTCATCCCGGCCGACTTCGGCGCCGGCTTGGGCTCCGGGAACACCGTGTACTTGGCGCGCTCGGCCGGGGAGAGCTTCCCGACCTTCACCATCCGGTTCAGGATCCAGGACCACCGATCCACGGCCCGCTGGTGGTTCTCCGGGCTGATCGTCGGATCGAACTGCCCCGCACCCTTCAGCAGGGCCGCCAGGAAGGCCCCTTCGCTCGGGTTGAGCTGCGAGACGTCCTTGCCGTAGTACGCCGCGGCGGCCCGCTCGATGCCGTAGCTGCCGCGTCCGAACCAGCTGGTGTTCAGGTAGCCGGCGAGGATGTCCGGCTTGCTCATCCGCTGGTCCAGCTTGACCGCTATGACGATCTCGCTGAGCTTGCGGGAGATGTCCTGGCGCTGGTTCAGGTAGATGTTCTTGACGTACTGCTGGGTGATGGTCGAACCGCCCTGGGTGTCGCCGCCCGAACCCATCCGGTATACCGCGCGGCCGATGCCCGTGAAGGAGACTCCGGGATCCGAGTAGAACGTCTCGTTCTCGGCGGCCAGGACGGCCCACTGCACCGACTCGGGGACCTGGCCGAGCGGGACCTCCTGCCGGTTGACCTCCCCGATGCGCGCCATCTCGGTGCCGTCGGCCCAGTAGTAGACGTTGTTCTGCTGGGTGGCGAAGGAGTTCAGGTCGTCCGGCACCTGGGTGGTCACGTAGAACCAGGTCAGGAACCCGGTCAGCACGGCGAGCCCGGCGGCCAGCAGCAGGAGCACCTGCCGCCACGACGGCAGCCAGCGGCGGACCCCGCTCCGGCCCCGGCGCGGGTAGTCCGGCCGCCTCGGCCGCCGCCCCCGCCGTCCGGGCTTCTCCTCCTCGGTCCCGCCACCTGGGTGAGCACGCACAGTCCGGTCTCCGATTCGCTCGTGGGGACAGGCTCCCCCTATTAGAGGGACGTGATGAGGACCGCACCTCGGTTACCCGGCACAGGTGTGATGACCGTCATACTGCGGAGTTCCGCACGGCGGAACCGGATCCGGCGTCCGGGCGTCCGGCGGGGTCGCGTGTTGAGCGGGGGCGGGCAGGCCGGGGCGGGGAGAATCGCGGGCATGAACAACACCATTCGGCTCGCGCAGCAGCCCGAGGCCGACGAACTGCTCGGCCGCAGCCCGCTCGCCGCACTGGTCGGGATGCTGCTGGACCAGCAGGTCCCCATGGAATGGGCGTTCTCCGGCCCGTACACGATCGCGCAGCGGCTCGGCGAGGACGACCTGGACCCGCACCGGATCGCCGCGTACGACCCGGAGGCCTTCACCGCCCTGCTCTCCGCGAAGCCCGCCGTGCACCGCTATCCGGGGTCGATGGCCAAGCGGGTCCAGCAGCTCTGCCGGTACCTGGTGGAGCACTACGGCGGTGACGCGGAGGCCGTCTGGCGCGATGCGGCGTCCGGCCGGGAACTGCTCGACCGGCTCACCGCACTGCCCGGCTTCGGCCGGCAGAAGGCCCGGATCTTCCTCGCCCTGCTGGGCAAGCAGTTCGGTGTGACGCCGGACGGCTGGCGCGAGGCCGCGGGCCCGTACGGGGAGGCCGGCAGCTACCGCTCGGTGGCGGACATCACCGGACCGGAGTCGCTGGACAAGGTCCGTGCCCACAAGCAGCAGGCCAAGCGGGAGGCCAAGGAGGCCCCGGCCGCGAAGAAGACCATCGCGGGGACCTCGGCCACCGCCCGGAAGAAGGCGTGACCCGGTCGGGTCAGGCCGACTTCCGGTACGCGTAGCGGCCCCGGATCTCCCGGTTGAAGTAGCCGCCCAGGCTGGACGCCTCGAGCAGTTCCCGGTGGACCCGCCGGGGCACCGCCGTGTACCGGTAGACGGCACCGCTCACGAACTCGATCTCCAGCACGTCCGCCTCAGCGTCGTGACCGACCGACCGGAGACATGAGGAAACGACATGATCGCGTATCACCCCTCCATCCTGTGCCCGCTCCCCGCGGAGCGCACGGCATGAGGCTCAGCCCGGTGCACGAGCTGCTGCTCTCCGACGTGTTGGCGGTCGGCGCACCGTACGCGTTCGCGCTCGGCGGCGGCTGCGCGGTCCAGGTGCACGGACTGGTCGAGCGTCCGGCGCAGGCCCTGGGGGTGGCCACCGAGAGCCCGGTGCCGATGGCGGAGATCGCGGCGGAGCTCGGCGCGGGGCTGGCCGGGTGCGGGTGGACGGTGCGACAGCTGGAGTGCGGCACGGTGTCGGCCCGGCTCTCCGTGTCGGACCCGGTGAGCGCGGAGGGCAGCGAGATCGAGCTGCTCAAGGAGGTGTTCTGGCGCCCTGTGGTGCAGACCGGGTACGGCCCGGTGCTGGCGCTCGAGGACGTGGTCGGCACCAGGGTCCGCGCGCTGGCCGACCGGGGCCTGGCCCGCGACCTGATCGACGTGCACGCGGCCGCGGACCGGTGGAGCCACCCCGAGCTGGAGGAGCTCGGACGCCGGCACGCCCGGGGCGAGTTCGACCTCACCGAGCTGCAGGCCCGGCTCGCCAGGGCGGAGTGGATCGACGACCGCGAGTTCGCGGCGTACGGCCTCGGCGAGGACGACCGGGCCGGGCTGCGCGCCTGGGCGCAGTCCTGGGTCGACGACATCGCCGAACGCCTCATGGAACAGGCCCCGCCCCAGGACGACGAGGACGACCAGGGCGGCGGGGGCGGCGGGGGCGGCACGACCGCCGGTGATCCGACGGCCGAGCCGGGCTGATCCCGCCCCGCTCCCGTGCCCGGGCCCGCTTCGAACCCGCCCGTCAGCGACCGGAGTTCCGGTAGAACGGGGCGTCGTCGGGCCCGATGTACTCGGGGCGGTACCAGGTCGAGGGACGCATCGCCGTACGCACCTGCTGGTCCACGCCGAGCACCGAGGCGAACAGCGCCATCCGCATCGGGATACCGGCGTCGGTCTGCCGGAAGATCGCCAGCCGCGGGTCCTGGTTCAGGTCGGTGCTCAGGTCGTTGGCGCCCGGACGGCTGTCGCGCGGCAGCGGGTGCATGATCACCGTGTCGTCGAGGCAGACCCGGTCGACCAGCTCGCGGTCGATCCGGAACTCGTCGCTGTAGGGGAGCGGCTTGTCCGCGAAACGCTCGGTCTGCAGCCGGGTCGCGTAGACCAGGTCGGCGTCCTTGAGGCCGCTGCCCGGCTGCTCGGTCTCCTCGACCCGATGGCCCCGGCGCACGGCCAGTTCGACCAGTTCCGCCGGCATCCGCAGCTCGGCCGGGGAGACGCAGGCGATGGTCAGGTTCTCGTAGCGGGAGAGCAGCTTCATCAGGGAGTGCACGGTACGGCCGTGGCGCAGGTCGCCGACCAGGGCGATCCGGCGGCCGTCCATGCTCTTGCCGAGGCGGCCGAACTCGCGGTGCAGGGTGAACATGTCGAGCAGTGCCTGGGTCGGGTGCTCACCGGCGCCGTTGCCCGCGTTGATCAGCGGGACGTTGGTGGCCGCCGCGAACTCGTGGATCGAGCTGACCTCGGGGTGCCGCATGACCACCAGGTCGCAGTAGCCGCTGACCACCCGGGCGGTGTCGGCCAGCGACTCGCCCTTGGAGATCGAGGTCACCTCGGAGCCGGTGGTGCTGGTCACGGCGCCGCCGAGCCGCAGGAACGCGGTCTCGCAGCTCAGCCGGGTGCGGGTGCTCGCCTCGAAGAACAGGCTGGCCATCACCGCGCCCTCCAGCACCCGGGTCACCTGCTCGCCCCGGGCCACCGGAACCAGGGCGTCGGCGAGTTCGAAGAGCCGCTCCAGTTCGTCCCGATCGAAGAGATCGCTGGACAGAATGTGCTTCCCGGTCAGTGACATGGCGGCTGTGACTTCCTCGGTAGTGCTGCTCGGCGCCGACAGTCTACTTCGCCGGACCTGCCCGGACACTGCCGAGCACTTCCCGCGGATTCCGATATCCGGGGCCGGTCGAATTCCCGGCCGCCCCGAATTCGAATTCCGAATGGCGAATACGGAATCCGGGGCGGCCGGGCGGCGGCCTCAGGAGGCGTACTCCCCGGTGATCAGGGCCCGCGCGACGGTGTGGAAGGTGATGTTGAAACCGATCGCCGACGCCGGGGTGTCCGGGGTGACGTCGAGGGTCGGGACGTCCAGCGCGTGGACCGCGAAGACGTACCGGTGGGCCGGGCCGGGCGGCGGGGCCGCACCGTCGTACTTGTGGCCGGGGAAGTCGTTGCGGCCGTGGAAGGACGCCTTGCCGGGCAGGGTGTCGTCGGAGGCACCGGCACCGCGCGGGAGTTCGGTGGTGTCGGCGGGCAGGTTCACGGCCAGCCAGTGCCACCAGCCGCTGCCGGTCGGCGCGTCGGGGTCGTAGCAGGTGACGGCGTAGCTCAGGGTCCCGGCGGGGGCACCGGACCAGGAGAGCTGCGGCGACTGGTTGCCACCGGAGTAGACGAAGGCGTCGGCGAGCGTGTCACCGTCCGTCAGGTCACGGCTGGTCAGCTCGAACGACGGGACCTGGGGCAGGAATTCGTACGGCAGGGGCGGGCGGACGCTCATCGCAGCACCTTCTTCGACCGGCGGGGCAGTGGATCAACCACGCAGCAGTGTAGGAGGCGCCCGTAGAGTCGGAGGCATGGCCACGGACAGCTCCCCTGCACTCGACCCCGCCCGGATGATCGCCGAAGCGCGGCGGGCGTTCTTCGTGATGTTCGCCCTGCTCTGCGCGGTCTGGGTGATACAGATCGCCAACTGGGCCGACGACTACCGGCTCACCGTCGACTACGGCATCGTGGCCCAGCGCCCGGGCCGCCTCGCCGACATCCTCGTCGCCCCCTTCCTGCACGTCAACTGGCAGCACCTGGAGGGCAATTCCGGCCCGCTCTTCGTCTTCGGCTTCCTCGCCGCGTACCGCGGTGTGAAGAAGTTCCTCGCGCTCACCCTGCTGGTCGCACTGACCAGCGGCGCGGCGGTCTGGGTGTTCGAGCGCGCCCACGTGGTGACGGTCGGCGCCAGCGGGGTGATCTTCGGCTACTTCGGCTACGTCGTCCTGCGCGGTCTGTTCGACCGCAACCTGATCGACTCCCTGATCGGCCTGGTGATGGGCGCCTCCTTCGCCTACATCCTCACCACCGCCGTGCCCGGCACCCCGGGCGTCAGCTGGCTGGGCCACCTGGGCGGCCTGGTCGGCGGCCTGGCGGGCGCCTGGATCTTCCGCGACCGGGGCCGCGACCGCGCCGCAGCCCCGGCCGCCGCCACGCCCGCCACCGGAGCCGCGCCCGGCGCACCTGCCCCGAGCGCCGACCCGGACCGCGCCCGGCTGCTCAAGGAGCTCGACGACCTGGGCCTGTGAGCCGCCCCTGACGCTCCCGGCGGCCGGGACACCCCGGACGGGCCGGACACGCCGGGCGCCCATCAGGTATAGACCAATACCCGACCACCCGGCTAGCGTGACAGCCCGTCCGCACCGCACCGTCCGCCCGGAGCCGCCCCGTGCAGTCGTCCGTCCTCGCCTTCGCCACCGATCTGATCGACGAGGGCGCCGACACCTTCTTCGGCAACCTCACCGACCGGGCCCAGGTCGGCGGCGTCACCCTCGCCTCGGTCTACCACCAGGCCCGCGACGTCTTCCCGCACAACCCGCGCCGGGTGGTCCGCTACCTGGAGCCCGGCGCCGCGTACTTCCGCCCGGACCCGGCCCGCTGGGCCGGACGGCGGCTCGCCCCCACCCCCTCCGCCGCGATCGGCGAGCGCGACCCGTTCGCCGAGGCCGCCGAACAGGCGCAGCGGCGCGGCCTCAAGCTGCACGCCTGGACGGTCTTCTGCCACAACGACCACCTCGGCTTCAGCCACCCGGACACCGCTCCGGCCAACGCCTTCGGCGACCGCCACCTGACCGAGCTGTGCCCGGCCAACCCGGAGGTCCGCGAGTACGCCACCACCCTGGTGGCCGAGTTCGCCCGGTACGGCGTGGAGGCGATCCGCGCCGAGTCGCTGCACTTCCACGGCCTGCGCCACGGCTACCACCACGAGCGGTACTTCGAGGAGCTGGGGCCGGTCGCGGAGGCGCTGCTCGGCATCTGCTTCTGCCCGCACTGCCGGGCCGCCGCGGCCTCGGCGGGCGTTCCGGCGGCCGAGGTCCGGCGGGTCGTGCAGGACGAGCTGCGCGGCCGGCTCGCGGACGAGCGCCGGGCCGCCGAGCCCGCCGCGCTGGACCGGCTGGCCGACGGCGCCCTGGCGGCCTACCTCGACGCGGCCGCCCGCTCGGTCACCTCGCTGGCCGCCGAGGTGGCCGAGGCGGCGGACCGGCACGGCATGCGGCTGAGCTTCATGGACGCCGCCGGCCCGGGAAGGGGCTGGCTGTCGGGGATCGATCTGCCCGCCCTCGCCGGGGCGGCGCACCAGATCGAGACGCTCGGCTACGCGAGGACCCCGGAGGCCGTCCGCGAGAAGGTCGCCGCGTTCGCTCTGCACGGAGTGCGGCCCGAATCCATGGCGGTGATCCTCCGCCCGATGGCCGAGGACTGCGACGGCCCGGCCAACCTCGCCGCAAAGATCGACACACTGCGTGAACTCGGTGTCCCCGAGGTCGAGTTCTACAACTACGGGCTGATGCGCCTGTCCTCGATGGACCGGATCGGCCGGGCCCTGCACGGCTGACCCGTGACATCCGTCATGCCGATCCGGTGATCCGGCGGCCTGTCGCACGCCGCCCGCCGGACGGC
Organism: Kitasatospora sp. NPDC056138; assembly: GCF_042264695.1. Taxonomy (NCBI): domain Bacteria; kingdom Bacillati; phylum Actinomycetota; class Actinomycetes; order Kitasatosporales; family Streptomycetaceae; genus Kitasatospora; species Kitasatospora sp. NPDC056138. Next base: position 32,115 of record NZ_JBHJVK010000050.1, read on the forward strand.
AGAATCATGGTCACCGGCGGGGCGAACGACGCGAGGCCGGGATCACAGCCCCGGGGGACCACACCATGAGCAGCACCGCCGTCACCGCCCTGCCGCAGACCGACGCCGAGCAGTCCGCCACCGCCGCCGAGCCCGCGTCCGCCGACCCCGCGTCCGCCGAGCCGCTGCCCGCCGCCGAGCCGCTGCCGACCGTCGCCGAGATGCGGCTGCCCGCCTGGTTCTTCGGCTTCGAGGGCGTCCTGGCCGGCGCGTACGACATCCTGCACGCCTTCCCCTCGGCCTGGCCCGCGCTGGTGGTCCTGCTCGCGGTCAACATCACCGTCTCGCTCACCATGATGCGCAAGCGGCTCAAGCTGGCGAAGATGCTCTGGCGCGGCAAGGGCACCCGCAAGGTCGCCTTCCTGCTGCTCGGCCTGCGCATCGGCAGCCACGTCCTGCTCGGCGTGATCGGCGTGGCCCTCACCTCGGCCCTGGTGCACGTCCTGTTCGCCGTGGTGATGGCCGCCGTGACCGTCGGCCTGCTCGTCTACACCCAGAAGACCGCCCTGCGCGCCCTGGTCGAGGCCGGCAAGCTCACCGCCTGATCCCAGAGCCCCGCCCCCTGAGCCTCCCGCCGCCCGGGTGCCCACCACGGCACCCGGGCGCTGCCGTGCCCCGGCCCCGCACCCGGACCGGCCGGCGCACGGGGCGGCGTCGCAGGCCGGCAGCTCTCGCCCCTCCCCGGCCTCCGGCCTGGAGGACCGTCACCTTCGCCCGTCCCCGTCCGCAGGTCGGCCCCGTCCGCCCGTCGGCCCTGTCCGCCGCATCCGCGCTATCTGCGCCGTTTCGAGGTGCCGAAGATGCTGCGTGAGATCTCCCGCCCCAGCTGGGTGCCGGCCGAGCGTGCCAGTGACTTCACCGTCGGGTTGCTGAGCAGCGCCCCGAGCAGTCCCCCGACCTCCTGCGGCCGCCCGGCCGGTTCCCGCCGCCGCTCCGGGGCCGGCCCGGGCTCCGCCGGCGGCCGGGCTTCCCGCCGGGCCTGCTCGGCCCGGGCCGCCAGCTTCTCGTACGCCGACTCCCGGTCGACCGCGTCCCGGTAGCGCGCGGTCAGCGGGGAGGCGTCCACCGCCGCCCGCAGTACGGCGGCGTCGATCGGACCCATCAGCGACTGCGGCGCCCGCAGCCGGGTGGCCGCGACCGGCGTCGGCGCCCCCTTCTCGGAGAGCACGGTCACCACGGCCTCGCCCGTCCCCAGCTGGGTGAGCACCTCGGCAAGGTCGTACGAGGACCTGGGGAAGGTGGAGACGGTCGCCTTGAGCGCCTTGGCGTCGTCGGGGGTGAAGGCGCGCAGTGCGTGCTGCACCCGGTTGCCGAGCTGGGCCAGCACGTCGGCCGGGACGTCCCTCGGGGTCTGCGTCACGAAGAAGATCCCGATGCCCTTCGACCTGATCAGCCGCACGGTCTGGGTGATCGCCTCCAGGAAGGCCTTCGAGGCGCCCTTGAAGAGCAGGTGCGCCTCGTCGAAGAAGAAGACCAGCTTCGGCTGGTCGAGGTCGCCGACCTTGGGCAGCTCCTGGTAGAGGTCGGCCAGCAGCCACATCAGGAAGGTGGAGAACAGTCGGGGCCGGTCCTGCACCGCCGGAAGCTCCAGCACCGAGACCGTGCCCCGGCCGTCGCCCGCCGTCCGCAGCAGCTCGGCGGTGTCGAACTCCGGCTCCCCGAAGAAGGCGCCCGCGCCCTCGTTGTCCAGCACGGTGAGCGAACGCAGGATGACCCCCGCCGTGGCGGCGGAGAGTCCGCCGATGCTCCTCAGCTGCTCCTTGCCCTCGGGCGAGGTGAGGAAGCCGATCACGGCGGTGAGGTCCTTGAGGTCGTACAGTTCGAGGCCGTTCCGGTCGGCGTAGTGGAAGACCAGCCCGAGCGAGGCCTCCTGGGTCTCGTTCAGGTCGAGGACCTTGGCGAGCAGCAGCGGGCCGAAGCTGGTGACGGTGGCCCGGACGGGGATGCCCGCACCCTGACCGCCGAGCGAGTAGAACTCGGTGGGACAGCCCCGCGGGGTCCAGTCCTGTCCGACCTCGGCGGCCCGTCCGGTCACCCGCCCGCTCGGGACACCGGGGGCGCCGATGCCGGAGACGTCCCCCTTGACGTCGGCGAGGAAGACCGGGACGCCCTGGGCCGAGAGCTGCTCGGCGATCAGCTGGAGGGTCTTGGTCTTGCCGGTCCCGGTCGCGCCCGCGACCAGCCCGTGCCGGTTGAGCACCGCGAGCGGGATCCTGACCTGGGCCCCGGGGTACGCGGTAGCGCCCTGGAGCACCGCGCCGAGGTCGAGGGCGGGCCCGGTGAAGGCGTAGCCGTCGGCGATCTGCCGGACCTCGGCGGGCGGACCGGACGCCCCGGCGGCGGACGACCCCGCAGCGGACGACCCGACGGCGGACGGGTTCTCTGCAGTCATGTCTGCGGCCTCCCGGGCGGCACGGAGCGACGAAAAGACGACAGCGGAGACGACAAAAACGGCATATCCCATCAAATCCCCTCCCAGTCCGGCCCGCAGGGCCGCGCCGCGCTTGCTGCGCCCCCGGGCGGCGTGACGGTAGGCTTTCCGTGTGATCTTCAAGCGCATCGGCAACGGACGGCCGTACCCGGATCACGGCCGGATCAGCACCCGCCAGTGGGCGGACGTCGCGCCGCGTCCGGTGCGGCTGGACCAGCTGGTGACCACCAAGGGGCAGCTGGACCTCGAAACCCTGCTGGCCGAGGACTCCACCTTCTACGGGGACCTGTTCGCCCACGTGGTGAAGTGGCGTGGCGACCTCTACCTGGAGGACGGGCTGCACCGTGCGGTGCGGGCCGCCCTGCAGCAGCGCCAGGTGCTGCACGCCCGCGTGCTCGAAATGGACTGACCCCGACCGGCCTCGGCCGACCCCGGCCGACCCCGTCAGCGTCCGGGAATCGGACGCGAACCGAACGGCGCTCACGCGCGTCCTGATCATCGGTCATCCGCAGGTGGCGAGCGCTCAGGGCCCCGGTACATCCTTTCGAGTGCCCTCGTACTCCAGATGATGATCATTTAGTACTTGGCAGCGACTCTGGCACTAATCTGCGGAGTACGGATCCGTCGCCGGCCGCACCCATTCAACGAGCCTGCCCTGGCACGAGGGGGAGACTGACTGTGAGCATGTTGACTCCGCAGGGGTTGAAGGGGAAGCAGTACCGGATCACCGGTAACTCCTACCCCCGCCTCGGGCGTCCGCCCCGCAAGAGCCGCAAGGTACTGGCCGTGATCGGTGCGGTGCTCGCGCTCGCCCTGATCGCGCTCGGCGGCGTCCAGCTGGTGGGGATCTTCACCGGTAAGAACAAGTCGGCCGCCGCCCAGGCCTGTGCCTCGCCCTCGGCGAACGGGAAGGCCCTCGCCGCACCGGCCGCCTCCGGTTCGCCCGCCGCTTCCGGTTCGCCCGCCGCCTCGGGCTCCCCCGCCGCCTCCGGCTCCCCCTCGGGCGCGGCCGCGAGTCCCGCGAGCAGCCCGGCGAGCCCCGCCGCGACCAGTACCGCCGTCCCGCAGCCGCAGGCCGTCACGGTGAACGTCTACAACGCCACCGACAAGTCCGGCTTGGCCGCCCGCACGGCGGACGAGCTGAAGAAGCGCGGCTTCACCATCGGCAAGGTCGGCAACGCGCCGACCGCGCTGGACAAGAAGCTGCCCGGCACCATCGAGGTGATCAGCGGCCCGGCGGGGATGGGCGCGGCCACCCTGCTCGGCGCCCAGGCCGCCGGTTCCACCGCCACCACGGACAGCCGGACCGACGCCACCGTCGACTTCGTCATCGGCGACACCTACGCCGCCCTGCTGGAGCCGGCCCAGGCCGCCGCCGCCCTGGAGGCCGCGACCAAGCCCTCCCCGGCTCCGTCCCAGGGCAGCTGCTGACCGACCGTACGGCCGAGGGCCGGTCGCACCACCCCCGTGGGGTGGTGCGACCGGCCCTTCGCGATTCGGTGCGGCAGCGGTCTTCCGGCCGGCGCAGGACGCCGGCGGAGGACTCAGCCCGCCGTGCCGTAGAGGCGGTCGCCCGCGTCGCCGAGGCCCGGCACGATGTAGCCGTTCTCGTTGAGGCGCTCGTCGACGGCGGCCGTCACCACGGTGACGGGCAGGCCGGCCAGCTCCTTCTCCATGACCTCGACGCCCTCCGGCGCGGCCAGCAGCACCACGGCGGTGACATCGGTGGCGCCCCGGTCGATCAGCATCCGGATCGCCGCGACCAGCGTGCCGCCGGTGGCCAGCATCGGGTCGAGGACGTAGACCTGGCGGCCGGAGAGGTCGTCCGGCATCCGGGTGGCGTAGGTGGACGCCTCCAGGGTCTCCTCGTTGCGGACCATGCCGAGGAAGCCGACCTCGGCGGTCGGCAGCAGCCGGGTCATGCCGTCCAGCATGCCGAGCCCGGCGCGCAGGATCGGCACCACCAGCGGTCGCGGGTAGCTCAGCCGGGTGCCGGTGGTGACGGCGACCGGGGTGGTGATCTCCACCTGGTCGGTACGGACGTCCCGGGTGGCCTCGTAGGCGAGCAGGGTGACCAGCTCGTCGGTCAGCCGCCGGAAGGTCGGGGAGTCGGTGCGCTCGTCGCGCAGGGTGGAGAGCTTGTGGGCGACCAGCGGGTGGTCGACGACGTGGAGACGCATGGTCCGACGATAACGGGCTTCGGCACATACGTACGACCCGCCACAAAGCACCATCAATGTCCGAACCGAGACCTTTCCCGTGGTATCAACCGAACACTTCTGGGAAGGTCGGACCGTATGAAGAGCAACCCGGAGACCGGGCCCGGCTCGACAGACGAGTCCAAGGCCGCCCCCGAGACCCCGTCGGAGCGTCGTAGACGGCGCGCCGTCTTCCTGCGCGAGCTCGCCGAGGCACGCGAGCTGCGCGAGCGGGTGCAGCCCCGGCGCACGAAGGAGCGCCGGATGCGCGAAGCCATGCGGATGCGAACCTTCCGGATCTGACGGAGACTGCTCCGATCGCTCGGCCTCCGGCCGACCATTCCGACACGACCTGCGAAGACGCGCTGCCGAACACCCCCCGCAGCGGCGGCCTTTCTGTCACGATGCCGGAGGGACGGTCCGAACAGCGGACCGCCTCTGGCGCGGGGGCGGCCAGGCCGCGTTCGCCCGAGATCGCCTACAGCCGAGACCAATCTTGGGAGTGTCCCCGGTGGCGTACTTCGCTGCAGTGCTTGCTCGCACCGATGGCGGGTGGGATGTGAGCGAGACAGAACTAGACGAGGTCGAGACCCTGGCCGATCTGGCCGACCTGGCCCGCGAGGCCGCCCAGGACGACGACAGCGTCCTGGTCTTCATCGAACAGGAAGACGCGTGGTTCGCCGTCATCCGGGTGGACGGCGAGGACGACCCCCGGATCTTCGTCTCCGACGGCGCCGCCGCGGCCCGCAGCTCGTACGGCTCGGTGCTCACCGACGAGCTGGTGGACCGGGTCGGCGACAGCGACTTCGACGACGACTTCGACACCCTGGTGGCGGAGCTGGACGACGAGGGCGCCCAGAGCGAGGCCACGAGCCAGGAGGAAGAGGAGGACGACGACCAGGGCACCGCGGGATCCGGCGGGGTGCCGGTCGGCCCGCTCGGCGACTGCGAGCTGCTGGCCGACCTCGGGATCGCCTCCGGCGAGCTGCTCGGCCTCAGCGGCGAGGGCGCCGTTCCCGGCGACGCGCTGTCCGAGATCGCCGAGGCGCTCGGCTGCGGCGAGGTCCTGGAGGCGGTGCGGTAACCGTACCGCCGGTGTCCGACACTGGTGCCATGCAGATCGCTCCTCTCCCGGCCCCCGTACGCCCCGACCCGGTACGCGACCGCTGGACGGACCGGATGCGCCTCGCCATCGCCGAGGCCGCACTGGCCACCGCCACCGGCGACGTACCGGTCGGGGCGCTCGTGTTCGGACCCGACGGGACGGTCATCGGGCGCGGGCACAACGAGCGCGAGGCGATCGGCGATCCGACCGCACACGCCGAGATGGTGGCGATCCGGCAGGCCGCCGAGCAGGTCGGGGAGTGGCGGCTGAGCGGTTGCACGCTGGTGGTCACCCTGGAGCCCTGCACCATGTGCGCGGGCGCCATCGTGCTCTCCCGGCTCGACCGGGTGGTCTACGGGGCCCTGGACGAGAAGGCCGGGGCGACCGGTTCGCTCTTCGACGTGGTCCGCGACCGCCGCCTCAACCACCGCCCCGAGGTCATCTGGGGCGTCCTCGCCGAGGACTGCGCCGAGCAGCTGCGCGCCTTCTTCGACACCCAGCGCTGAGGGATCCGGGGTACGGATTTCGTTCCCGCCGGGACCGTCCGGTAGAGTTCCCCTCGGTAGCGTGTCCGAGCGGCCAAAGGAGCACGCCTCGAAAGCGTGTGTGGGGGCAACTCCACCGTGGGTTCGAATCCCACCGCTACCGCCATGAAGTGACAAAGGGTCTGGACTGTGACAGTCCGGGCCCTTTGTCATACATGCAGGGGATCTATGCTGATCCCCGCATCGTCGGCACAGGGCGGGCGTGCACACGGGAGGAACCCGCTATGGAGAGCCAGATCGTTCACAAGGCCGCATTCCTGCTGCACGAGTGCAACGAGCCCGAGCAGGTCGTGGTGGAGCGACTCAAGGAGTACTTCCCCTCGCTGAGCCTGATCGAGCGCGAGCGCTACGTTTCCGAGGCCTGGGACCAGGTGCACGGCCAGGGCGTCCCCAACGCCTGAGCGGCCCCGTCGACACCCGAGCCGGCCGGACCGGCCGAGGACGGCACGAGAACGGCTCCGCACCCGCCGGGCACGTACCACCATGACCCGGGGAGTGCGGAGCCGTTCTCGCGACCGGTACCGGTCTCTCGGAGGGGGAGCGGTCTCCAGGGGGGCGAGGCCGCTCCCCCGGCGGAGGTCCCACAACCGGTACCGCGTCGGGGGGAAGCCGCGGCGCCCGGTCCCACAGCGGGGAGCTCCGGATCCATGTACCTCGGATTCCTGCCAGACCCTCGGTACACCGTCCATCGTGCTGCACGGACCGGACAGGGGCATCCGGAGAAAGACCCCTGTCGCCGGGACCTTCGTCCCGTCGGGTGAACGCGCCACTCACCCGATCGGCCGTCCGGTGGATAAGCTGCCGAACAGCAGCGGAGGGGCGCCCGGGGAAGGGCCGGCGGCCCATGGCAGGGAGGCAGGCCGGGGCTATGGCGCAGGCGAAGAAGATCGGCATGTACCTCCTGCTCATCTTCGTGGTCTACACGATCATCACGTCACCCACCAGGGTGGCGGAGCTGGTGCAGTCGGGGTTCGTGGGGATCTCGGACGCCGCCAAGGCGGTGGGGACGTTCATGACGGGGCTGGTGAACTGACCGGCGCCCCGGCCGGGCCGCCCCGGATCCACGGCGGATACGGTGGCGGGGTTCGCCCCACCCCCGACCGCTAGGAGCGGCACTGTGATCCGGCACCTGGTCCTCTTCAAGCTCAACGACGGCGTCAGCAAGGACGACGAGCGCGTCCTCGCCGGCGCCAAGGCCTTCGAGGGGCTCGGCACGCTGATCCCCGAGCTGCGCGAGTGGCAGTGCGGCTGGAACATCACCGAGCGCGACATCGCGTTCGACTACGCGATCAACAGCCTGGTCGCGGACCACGACGCCCTGCAGGCCTACCTCACCCACGAGGCGCACCAGGCCGCGGCCGCGCTGTGGCGCGAGTTCGCCACCTGGGTGATCGCCGACATCGAGGTCTGACGCGCCGACAGCACGTCCGGTCGTACCCGCACGATCCACAGGCCCCCTGGCTCCCGATGAGCCCGGGGGCCTCTGCGTGCGGGTACTCCGGGCAACAATCCGCCAACACGCCTGAATGCGGTGCTTGCCCGGACTGTGCACGACTTGTGATGCTATGACCGGTTTTGCCGGACCTGGCGAGGTGGTGAGGACGACCCAAGGACCGCACGGCAGTGGCTCGGACCGGAATAGCCGATCAAGGGAGGGGTGACGTTCCGTGCGGACCCAGGACAGCGCGCCGGAGGCCGGCGAGGAAGGGCCACCAGGCCCCTCCGGTGGCCGACCGGGCGCCGGGCGCAGCTCGGTCGACGTCAGGACGCTGACCCGGGTCCTGTTCGAGCGGCTGACCGAACTGTCGCCGGACGCGCCGGAGCGGGAGCGGGTGCGGGCCGCACTGATCGAGATCAACGTCCCCCTGGTGCGCTACGCCGCGACCCGGTTCCGCAGCCGCAACGAGCCAATGGAGGACATCGTCCAGGTCGGCACCATCGGCCTGATCAACGCGATCGACCGGTTCGACCCGACCCGGGGGGTGCAGTTCCCGACGTACGCGCTGCCGACCATCCTCGGCGAGATCAAGCGCTACTTTCGGGACAACGTCCGCACCATGCACGTGCCGCGCCGCCTGCAGGAGCTGTGGGTCCAGGTCAGCGGCGCCATGGAGGAGCTGACGGTGGTGCACGGCCGGGCGCCCAAGGTGCCCGAGATCGCCGCCAACCTGCGCATCCCCGAGGAGGACGTCCGGGCCTGCCTGGACGCCGGGCGGGCCTACAACGCCGCCTCGCTGGAGGCCGCGCAGGAGCACGAGGGCGGCCTGGCCCTGCTGGACCGGCTCGGCTACGAGGACTCCGCGCTGGCCGATGTCGAGCACCGGGACATGGTCCGCCACCTGCTGGTCCAACTCCCCGAGCGGGAGCGGCGGATCATCATGCTGCGATTCTTCGCCAATCTGACGCAGTCCCAGATCTCCACCGAGCTCGGCATGTCCCAGATGCACGTCTCCCGGCTACTGTCGAGAATCCTGACCCGGCTGAGGACCGGAAACTCCTGGGAGGAGTGAACCGATCCCGGCCGGGGGGTTGCTGCGCGTTACTGCGGCGTGACATCTTGCGACGGTCGGGTTTGCCGAGACACGTGTTCCGGTATGGAGCTGGAGGGCCGCCCAGCCGGGAACTGCCGCTCGGTAGCGCCCGTTGTACAGTCAGTCACGAGGGGGTGGGTGCATGTCCGCAGAGCTGGGCGCTGCCGAGATCCAGGGCACGACGACGGTCGCCGAGTTTCCCGTGCAACAGAGCCATACGCCGCAGGTGCCCGAGGCGGTCACATCCGAGCCGGCGCCGGAGTCGGTGTCCGCCGCGCCCGAGAGCAGGGCGCTGGACACCCGGACGCTCTCCCGTTCGCTGTTCCACCGGCTGGCCGGCCTGGAGCCGGGCAGCGACGAGCACACCTACGTCCGGGACACCCTGATCGAGCTCAACCTGCCGCTGGTGCGGTACGCCTCGGCGCGGTTCCGCAGCCGCAACGAGCCGATGGAGGACATCGTCCAGGTCGGCACCATCGGCCTGATCAAGGCGATCGACCGGTTCGACCCGGAGCGCGGGGTGGAGTTCCCGACCTTCGCGATGCCGACGGTGGTCGGCGAGATCAAGCGGTTCTTCCGGGACACCAGCTGGTCGGTCCGGGTGCCCAGGCGCCTGCAGGAGCTGCGGCTGGCGCTGACCAAGGCCGGCGACGAGCTCTCCCAGAAGCTCGACCGCTCCCCCACCGTGGCCGAGCTGGCCGTCTTCCTCGGCGTCAGCGAGGAGGACGTGGTCGAGGGCCTGGCGGTGGGGAACGCGTACACCGCGAGTTCGCTGGACTCGACGCCCGGCGAGGACGAGGGCGAGGGCCCGCTGGCGGACCGGCTCGGCTACGAGGACCTGGCGCTGGAGGGGGTCGAGTACCGCGAGTCGCTCAAGCCGCTGCTCGCCAAGCTGCCGCCGCGGGAGCGGCGGATCATCATGCTGCGGTTCTTCGGCAATCTGACGCAGTCCCAGATCGGCGAGGAGATCGGGATCTCCCAGATGCACGTCTCCCGGCTGCTGACCAAGACGCTGACGCAGCTTCGCGCCGGGCTGATCAGCGAGAGCTGACCGGCCCGGCACGGCGGTGCGCCGGTCGGCGGGTCAGTCGGTCAGGAGGTTGCGGCGCAGCCCGTCCAGGACGTCGTCGTCGAGTCCCAGACCGTCCCGCCAGAAGTCCTCGAAGGACGCCCAGCCGGCCTCGACCTCGGCGAAGGCGGTCTCCAGGTAGGTGCGCTCGGCCAGGAAGACCGGGAGCAGCAGGCTGGGCTCCTTCATCAGGCCGCGGGTGCCGAAGCTGTCCACGATGTGCTCGATCAGCGCGGCGGAGCGCTCGTTGGTGAGCAGGTAGTCCTCGAAGACCGTCTCGCGGTCGACGCCGAGGGCGGTGAGCGCCAGGGCGGCGACCCAGCCGGTGCGGTCCTTGCCGGCCGAGCAGTGGAAGAGCATCGGCACGCCGTCGGGGGCGGCGAGCAGGCGCAGCACGGTGGCGAAGCGCTCCCGGGCGACGGGAGAGGTGACGAACCAGCGGTAGAGGCCGATCATCATCTGCTCGGCCTTGCCGTCGCCGAGGAGGGCGCGCTGCCGGTCGGCGTCGCGGTCGGCGAGGGCCTCGCGCATGGCGATGTAGATGTCGAAGTCGGCGGCGAAGATCGGCACGTGGTGCAGGGTCGGGCCGCCCGCTTGGGCCGAGGGTATCGGGGCGAGCAGCGCGGCATCGCCGCTGCCGTCGAGCTCGGCGACGGCCAGGCCGATGATCCGGTCGGCGCCGGCCTCGCGGACCTCGTCCGGGCTGCGCAGGTCGACGACTCTGCGCAGGCCGCTGGCGGCCAGGACCGCCTGGTCCTGCTCGGTGGTCCGGTTCATGGCGTCGGCGCGCAGCGCGACGCCGTGGCGGACGGTGCGGCCGTCCCCGGTCCGGTAGCCACCGAGGTCGCGGGCGTTGGCCGCCCCCTTGAGGCCGAGGCTGCGGGCGGTCTCGGTGGTCTGCTGGGTCACGGGGTGTCCTCCAGGGGCACGGTCGCACGGACGGGTGGTACGAGAGCGGGCGATGGTCGGCGGGGACGGGGTACGAAAATTCGTACGACCTGATCAGTGTATTGGGCGGCGGCCGGGGAGCACCGGGCTGTAGCGTGCCTCTTCGGGGGGAGCGGGCCGTGCCGTGCGCGGGGTCCGCCGGGCTCCCGTCCACTGCCGCGCCAAGCCGTCCGAGGGGGTCCTGCGATGCGTCGTCGTCCGGTGCACCAGGCCGTCCTCACCGTGCTCGCCGTGGCGGCGAGCCTGCTGGTGGCGGGCGGCGGGAGCGAGGCGGAAGCGGCGGTGCGACGCTGGCAGCCGCCGGTGGGTGTGCAGTGGCAGTGGCAGCTCGACGGCACGGTGGACCAGTCGGTGAACGTGCCCGTGTACGACATCGACGGCTTCGAGAACGGCGCCGCCGTGGTGGCCTCGCTGCACGCCAAGGGCCGCAAGGCGGTCTGCTACGTCAACTCGGGGGCCTGGGAGGACTTCCGCCCGGACGCCAAGGCCTTCCCGACGGCGGTCCGGGGACTCGGCAACGGCTGGAGCGGCGAGCGATGGCTGGACATCCGGCGGATCGACGTGCTGAAGCCGCTGATGGCAGCGCGCTTCGACATGTGCCGGAAGAAGGGTTTCGACGCGGTCGAGCCCGACCTGCTGGACGGCTACACCAACCGGACCGGCTTCCCGCTGACCGGCGCCGACCAGCTCCGCTACAACCGGATGATCGCCGCCCTGGCGCACGAGCGCGGGCTGGCGGTGGCGCTGAAGAACGACCTGGAGCAGGTCCCGCAGCTGGTGGGGCAGTTCGACTTCGCGGTGAACGAGCAGTGCGCCGAGTTCGACGAGTGCGCGCGGCTGACCCCGTTCGTCAAGGCCGGCAAGCCGGTGCTGCACGTCGAGTACAACCTGACGACGGCGCAGTTCTGCCGCCGGACCAAGGCACTGGGCTTCAGCTCGATGGCCAAGCACCTGAAGCTGGATGCCTGGCGGCGGCCCTGCTGAGGCCGGCCGCCAGGCATGGGTGATGAGCCGTCGTACCTGCCCGACGGCGGGTGCGGTTACTTGACGGCGAGCCAGATCACTGCGGCGACCACGGCGACTGCCACCACGGCGATGCCGATGATCAGACCGGTACGGTTGCTGTTGGAGGCGCTGCCGTAGGTGGACACGGAACCCGGGGCCTGGGGAGCGGGGGTCTCCTCCACGAACGCCCGGAACATCTGGGTGCTACCGGCGGGGTCGTAGTCGTTGTCAGCCATGGCAGGGACTCTAGCCAACCCGTGCGGCCGAAGGACACCCCGGACCCCGGGGAGTGAGCGGGCCGGCCCCCGGGGCGGGCGCTGACGGCCGCTCGCACAACACGCGTACGACAAGCTCGTGAAGACTTGGCCGGGTTGGAACGCCATCGCGCGCGGATCGGGTTGAATCCGGTCATGACCGACAATCACAGTGACGCTCCCCACAGGGTGACCCTCGGCACGTCGGACCTGACCGTGTCCCCGCTGTCGCTCGGCGGCAACGTGTTCGGCTGGACTGCGGACGAGGCCCACTCGTTCGCCGTGCTCGACGCCTACACGGCCGGTGGCGGCAACTTCGTCGACACCGCCGACGTCTACTCCGCCTGGGTGCCCGGCAACACCGGCGGCGAGTCGGAGGCCATCATCGGCAACTGGCTGCGCAGCCGGGGCAACCGCGAGGACATCGTGATCGCCACCAAGGTGGGCCAGCACCCGGATGCCAGCGGCCTGAAGGCGTCCACCATCAAGGCCGCCACCGAGCAGTCGCTGCGCCGGCTCGGCGTCGAGCGGATCGACCTGCTCTACACCCACCGCGACGACCCGCAGACCCCGGTCGAGGAGTTCGTCACCGCGCTCGACGAACTGGTCCGCGAGGGCAAGGTCCGCGAGATCGCCGCCTCCAACATCAGCGCCGAGCGGCTGGCCGAGGCGCTGGAGTTCTCCGCCCGCGAGGGTCTGGCCTCGTACGTCGCCGTCCAGCCGCACTACAACCTGGTCTCCCGGTCCACCTACGAGGGCCCGCTCGCCGACGTGGTCGCCGCGCACGGCCTCTCCTCGGTCCCGTACTACGCGCTCGCCTCGGGCTTCCTCACCGGCAAGTACCGGCTGGACGGCGGCGCGGTGGAGAGCGCCCGCGCCCAGGGCGCAGCCCGCTACCTGGAGGACCCGCGCGGGCCCAAGGTGCTGGCGGCCCTGGACCAGGTGGCCGAGGCGCACGGCGCCGAGCTCGCCTCCGTCGCGCTGGCCTGGCTCTCCGCGCAGCCGACCGTCGCCGCGCCGATCGCCAGCGCGCGTACGGTCGAGCAGTTGCCCCCGCTGCTGGCGGCGGCGCGGCTGCGGCTGACGGCGGAGCAGCTCGCCCTGCTGGACTCCGTCTCCGCCTGACCCTCCGCCCGGCCGTGCAGGCTGTGGGCAGCGCCCCCGATGGGCCTGTCCACAGCCTGTGGACCCTCACAGGACTTTCCCGACCCCGGACCGTAGCCTTCCGTGTACGGAGTGGATTTCCGGGTTCCACGGGAAGGACCACCGATGACACGCCCGACACACCTCTTCGCCCGCCCCCTCGCCCGTCCCCTCGCCCGGCTCGCAGCACTGGGCTCGGCTGCCCTCCTGGCCCTGGGCGCGGTCGCGTCCCACGCCGTCGCCGACCCCGGGCTCCGCCGCGCACACGTCCCGATCCGCTGGGCGGCGCTGGGCGACTCGTACACCGCCGGGGCGATCCCGGCCACCGGCGCCCGGGTCCCGCTCGGGGCACCCGACGAGGACGGGTGCCTGCGGCGGCAGTACTCCTACCCCGAGATCCTGCGGGAGCGGCTCGGCCCGCTCGTGGACCTCCACAACGCCTCCTGCGGCGGCGCCACCATCGCGAACGTCGCCGAGACCCGGCAGCTGCCGATCGGCACCCACGTCCCGCAGTGGGGCCTGGAGGACCCCGACTACCCGTACCCCCCGGTCCCGTTGCAGCTGGCCGCGGTCTCCCCCGGCACCGGCGTCGTGACGGTGGGGATCGGCGGCAACACGCTGGCCTTCGTGGACATCCTGGGCACCTGCTACCGGCTCGGCCTGGCCGGCGGCAACACCGGGCACCCCTGCCGGGACCACTACGCCTCGGGGCTGCCGGGCGAACCCGGCATCCGCGAACGGCTCGCCACCGTGGCCGCCGAGTACGGCCGCATGCTCGACCGGATCCACCGCAAGGCCCCCGGGGCCCGGGTCGTCTCGGTCGGATACCCGGCGATCTTCCCCGAGTCCGCCGCGGCGAGCTGCACCTGGGGCAGCGCCGGGACCGGCGACGCCCGGGGCCTGCTGGACTTCGGCACCATCACCTTCCAGGACCTCGACTGGCTGCGCCACGACGTGCTCGAACCCCTCAACGCCGTCGTCGCCGAGCAGAGCGCCAGGCACCGGGCGGCCTTCGTCGACCTCTACCGCTCCAGCAGGGGCCACGACGTGTGCAGCCCCGACCGGTGGGTCGACGGCCTCCTGAGCTCCCCGGACCCGGACGCCATCGCCCTGGTCCACCCGAATGCCGACGGTCAGCGGAACGCCGCCGCACAGGTCGGGACGGCCGTCCTCGGCGGCCTCCCGGGCAGCGCGGCCGGAACGCTTCCCGAGGCCGGCCCAGGGACGCCGGTGGCCGGTCTCACGCGGTCCTCCCCTCCTTCCGCCCCACCCGGGCGGCCGGTCCCGGCACCGAGGCGGTGACCCCGGCGGGGGTCACGAAGGCGACCAGCAGCCGTCCCATCAGCGAGCGGCGGGCGGCCTCGTCCAACTCGTGTGCGGTGGCCCGCTCCAGGCCCCGGACGGCGAGCGCGGCCGCCTCGACCGCGTCGTCCACGAGCACCGCCCGCAGGCCCGCGTCCAGTTCGGCGAGTCGGCGACGGCGCATGCTCTCGGCGACCTCGGGCGCGTAGTCGAGGGCGATCGGCTGGACCGAGTACACCTCCAGCCCGATCGGCGCGACCTCGGCGGCCAGCGCCCGGGTCAGCTCGTCGGCGAACCACTGCCCGTCGCGCAGCGCGGGACCGGGCGCGGCGTCGCTGTCGCAGGGCAGCGCGCTGGCGGTGCGGGTGAGTACCGCGTGCACCTGCTCGCGCAGGTACTCCTCGTGGTCGGCGACCGCCAGCACGGCACGGGCCGTGTCCTTCACCCGCCAGACGATCAGCAGCCGTACGACGATCGGCGTTCCGGTCCGGTCGGTGACGTTGACCGGCTCGCTGCGCCAGTGGCGCAGCCGTACGTCGACCTCGTGCCGGTGCAGCAGCGGGTTGACCCAGAGCAGCCCGGTACGGCGGACGGTGCCCCGGTAGCGGCCCCAGCGGGTGACCACCCGGGTCTGGCCTCCGCTGTTCACCAGCAGCCCGGCGAAAGTGAGCAGGCCGAGCAGGGCGGCGGCACAGGCGGCGGCCAGCGCCGCGGAGTCGATCACGGCCCGTCCGGTCCCCTTCACGGCGGCGCTGCGGAGGTCCGGCAGTGCGGCGAGCCGTGGCAGCATGCCGGACCGGGCCAGCAGCACGAGCACTGCGGCAGCAGAGGCGCACAGCGTGAGCAGGGCGACCCAGCCGGGGAGGGAACGGGCCCGGTGCTCGCGCAGTGCCTGGTCGGCCCTGGGCGGACGGCGCGCCGTGGGCGTCTCACTCGGTGTCGCGCTCGGCGCCTCGGCGGGCTCGGGCCGTTCGGACTGTTCGAGCCGTTCGGATGGCTCGGACCGTTCGGGCCGGTCCGGATCGGCTGCGCCGGGCCCGGGCGTCCCACGTCTGTCGTCCGGGCCGAACGCGTTGCGCGGGTTGTGAGCACGCTGCGGGTCGAGTGCGTTGTGCGGGCCGGAGTGCGGCGGGGCGGCGGTTCCGGGGCCCGCGGACCCCGACGCGGCCAAGGCACCGGCGAGCTGTTTGCGCAGATCGCCGCCGGCCGCGGCCGGATAGGGAGTCAGCGGCTGGGTCTCAACAAGGTCCAGTTCGTCCTCGGCCGGTGCCGGAGCCGCCCGGAGCAGCGGTCTGGTGACCGCCTCGGCTACGACGCGGCGGAGCTGGGTGGCGCCCGCCGGAGACGGTTCGGGCCTGGACAGCGGCCGGGAATCGGGGCGCGGCGATGAATCGCGGGTGATGTCCATGAACGGATCCTCGGGGTCGGTGTGTCGCGCAACGGGCGGGCCGGATCCGACGGGCGGCGCCGGATCCGGACAGGTCGATAAAGCGTCAAATGCAGCGTTCGGGCACCGGGGAGTGCCAGGTCCTCGTCAGCGCCTGCGCAGGCCCGGGCCGCGGCTGACAATCCGGCGGGTGAGCAGCCACACCGCGGCGAGGAAGAACCCTCCGCCGCAGAGCGCACTGCGCCAGCCGCCCGCGGCCGCGTGGCGGGCGGCAACGGCTTCCGGGCTCTCCGGCAGAGCCACGAGCGCTCGGCCCGACGCCGCCACACCCCTGTGCGGGGCCGCCGGGGATGCGGCAGGGGCGGTGGCGGCGACCGCCGCCCCGGGCCGTCCTGCGGTCGGGGTCGGGGTCGGGGCAGGAGGCGGGGTCGGGGTCGGGGCAGGGAGCAGGCTGGAAGCGGGGGCGGGCACCGCGAGAGCCCCGGCCGTGGACGCGGCGGCTGACGGCGCGGCCGACCTGGCGGGGGCCGGCGCGGCGGACCTGGCAGGGGTCGGCGCGGCGGACCTGGCAGGGGTCGGCGCGGCGGACCCGACGAGTTCCGCAGGTAGGGCCGTCCGCGCGGGCCCCGAGCCCTTCGTCGCGCCGGCGCTCGCGCTCGGGGCGGCGCTCGGGGTGGCCCTCTGAACGGCCGTCGCACTCGGGCTCTGTACGGAAGGTGCCGGCGCCGCCGGAGCCGGGGAGACCGACGCGGGCGGAATCACGATCGGCAGCAGTGGGACGTCGCCCGCGTCGGACGGCCCGGCCCCGGCGTGCTTCGTCGCACCGGCGCTCGCGCCCGCGGTCGCGGTCGCGCTCGGGGCAGTGCTCCGGACGGCCCTCCGGACGGCCCTCCGGACGGCCCTCTGAACGGCCGTCGCGCCCGGACTCCGTACGGAAGGTGCCGACGCCGCCGGAGCCGGGGAGCCCGACGCGCTCGCCGTCGCGGGAGCACTCGGCGTCACCGGCGCGGCCGGGGGGCGGACCCGGACCGTCACGGCCTCCCCCGTCGCACCGTTGCCCGCCCGGTCGGTCGCGGTGACCACCACCGTCAGCTCGCCCTCCGCGACGTCGCGGGTGGCCGTGCAACCCCACGTACCGTCAGCCGCCGTCTGTGCGCTGCAGAGCAGGAAGCGGTCGCCGTCCTGGCCGAGCCGGGCCGTCACGGTGATCGTCGCAGCGGTCTCGGCGCGCCCGATGAGGTGGGGCCTGGCCGTGGTCAGCAGGGCGCCCGGGGCTGGCGAGGCGAGCGTCGGGCGCTCGGGGGCGACGGTGTCGACCACCAGGGTCACGGGTCTGCCGGGCGTGCGGTTTCCGGCCGCGTCCACGGCGGTGGCGACGACCTGGTGCGGCCCGTCGGCGAGGTTCTCGACCGGCAGACAGGACCAGGTGCGGTCGGCCGCGACCGCCGTACTGCACAGTTCGCCGGTGCGCGGGGCTCCCGGGGCGGCGGACGCCTCGGTGACCGAGACCGTGCTGCCGGGGTCGGCGGTGCCGGTGAAGAGCAGGCCGGGGTCGTTGGTGAACTCGGGCAGGGTGAGTGCCGGGGCGGCCGGCGGCGCGGTCTTGACGGCGAGCTCGACGGGCCCGCCGCGCAGCACCACGCCGCCCTGGGTGGTCTCGACCGGAACGAGGCTGTGCTCGCCGGGCGCGAGCGGCTGCTCCGGCCGACAGGTCCAGGCGCCGTCGGAACCGGCCTTGGCGCGGCACAGGGTGGCGTCACCCTCGACCACCGCCACCGCCGCGCCCGCGACGGCACCGTCGCCCCGGATCTCCGGCCGGGCCTCGGCGACCGCCGCACCGGCGACCGGCCCGGTGATCTCGGGCCTGGCTGCGCCCACGGCCAGCTTGACCCGCTGGTCGAGGACCTGCCCCGAGTCGGCGAAGCCGCCCGGCCCGACCAGTTGCGAGGGGTCGCGGGCGATCCGGAGCCGGGCCCAGGTGTCGCCGGAGGCGGCGTTGCCGGGGACGGTCCACTCCAGCCGGGCGGAGGTGCTTGCGGCCGGGACCTCGGCCTGCACGCGTTCGGTGGCGTCGAAGTGCCCGTTGTGGTCGAAGTCGATCCAGCCGACCAGGGTGGCAGGGGCGCCGCCCGGGTTCACCGGGACGGTGAGTTCGTAGTACCGGCCGATCGCGGCCTCACCGGGGAAGGTGATGGTGGGGTCGGTGCCCTGGTACTCGCCACGGCCCGGCTGGCTCCTGGCCGGCAGCGGGCTGGCGAACGGACTGCGGCGGCTCGCACCACGGCTCGGATCGATCAACGGCGAGGGCACGTCGTCGAGTTCGCGCGGATCCCGCAGCGCGGCAGCGTCGCTGCCGCGTTCCCGGGAGACCAGCGGCTGCCCGTTCCGTGCGAGCGGCACGGCCAGGGTCCGTCCGGTGCCGCCGGTCGCGTCCCGGCCGAGGAACAGGTCGGAGACCAGGTGCGAGGCATTGCCGTAGCCCTGCGGCGCCGTGCCGAGCCCCTCGTCCAACGTGACCGTGTACGCGTGCTTCAGGGCGGCGGGGGCGGTGGTGCTGCTCCCGCGGGCGGTGCTGCGCTCCTCGACCCGGAAGGTGACGGTGGTGACGGTACCGGCGAGTTCGAGCGTGCCGAGTCCGTCCGTGGCGCCGTCCGTCTGGCCGTCCCCGGCAGGGGCGAGGGTGTTGCCGCCGACCGTCCAGCCCGCCCAGCCGGTGCGGCCGACCAGGCTCGGGGCGCTCGGCGAACCGCCGGTGACGGTCAGCCGGGTGGCGGTCGACGTACTGCCGCCCTTGCCGGTGGCGAGCCCCGCCAGACCGCTGAGGTGCAGCCGCGGGTTGCGCACCGCGCGGGAGAACGACATCTGGAGCGTGCCGAGGGTGCGCCAGGAGCCGTCGGCCTGCGGACGCTCCTCGGCGATCTTGAAGGTCTCGGCCGGGTCCCCGGGACGCAGGCCGTCCACATAACCGAACGCCTCCGTCGCGGATCCGGCCGGACCGGAGGCCGCTGCCCCGGAAGCCGCTGCCCCGGAAAGCGCCGGAGCGGCCGGGCCGGATGCGGGAGATCCGGGTGCAGGTGATTCGTAAGCGGAGCCTTTCCCGCCATTTCCGTTGCCACCGGGCCGCGTTGCACTGGAATCAGCACCGGTTCCGGCCGGCGTCCGGGCGGCGAGTTCTCCGGGTGCCGCCGTGGCGCTCACACCGGGCACGGGCGAGAATTCCAGTTCCACGGTGAGACCTGACGGCAGCGTGGCGCGGCGCTCGGCACTCCAGGCGCCCGGACTCTGCTGCGCCCCGGCGCAGTTCGACGCGACCGTCGAACTCCAGCCGAGCAGCAGGGTGGCGGCCAGCGCGGCGGCGCCGGTCCTGCCAACTCCCCTGCGGTCGAGCACATCCGGCCCGCGCCGGTCCGGGCCGGACACTGCGGCGGCACGGGGAAACTGTCGGCTCATCCGGCTCTCCTTGCGGCATCTGCCGCCAACAGGTGGTACGGGGGACGGTCTTGACACACCCATAACATCCGACAAAAGGGAATCACGATCGAGCGCCCGTCATACTGCGACACCTGGTTGGGCGCCCGTTGCCACCCGATCGGCCGCCACCCTACGGGCGATACGGAACCCTTGGATCCACCGCATTCCGGCCGCTGCGGAATCCGCCAACGGGTCGCTTTTAAAAGTGGCTTGAATATGCATCACCTTCACCTGTTCGAATTGGGTGCAGGATCAGTAGAGTCGGCAGCCGTGACAACCGACCCTGTTCTCAGCAAGAGCGGTTTCGCCCCGCTGGAACCGCACGGGCCCGAGGTCGCCGGGTACTTCCACCAGCATCCGTTCGAACGGAATCCCGAGGTGCGCGGACCGCTCCCCCGGCACTCGGCCGACCGGCCGGACCGGACGTGGGCCGCGCTCGACGCCCACGTCATCCGCCCGGAGGGTCCCGAGGCACCCTCCACCCTCCTGTGCAAGCCGGGCGCCGGGCGGGCCGGGCACGGCTTGCCGGCCACGGCGGCAGGGTCCGCGCCGGCCGACCCCGACGTCACCTGCTGAGGGCCGCCCGGTGCCCTTCGACCCTGCGGTGATCCGCGCCAGCTTCGCCGTCGTCGAACGCCGCGCCGACCACCTGGTCACGTACTTCTACGCCCACCTGTTCGCCCACAACCCGGGCTTCCGGCCGCTCTTCCCCGCCGAACTCTCCGAGCAGCGCGACCGCCTGTTCGCCGCGCTGACCCAGATCGTGCTCCGGCTGGAGAGCGCCGAGCAGCTCACCGCCTACCTGGGCGCGCTCGGCCGGGACCACCGCAAGTTCCAGGCCGCCCCCGAGCACTATCCGGCCGTCGGCGCCAGCCTGATCGCCGCCGTCCGGCACTTCTCCGGCCACTCCTGGACGCCCGAGATCGAGAAGGCCTGGACCGAGGCGTACACGGTGATCTCCCAGGTGATGCTGGAGGCCGCCCGGTCCGTGCCCGTCGAGGCCCCGGCCTGGTGGGAGGCCGAGGTGACGTCCCGCCACCGGTCCGCGCCCGACGTCGTGCGGCTCACGCTGCGTCCCGACCGGCCGTACCCCTTCCTCTCCGGGCAGTACCTCTCGCTCTGCTCACCCCGGCGCCCACGGGTCTGGCGGCCGTACTCGATCGCCAACGCCCCGCGCGGTGACGGGACGCTGGAACTGCACATCCGCCGGGTGCCCGACGGGCTGCTCAGCACCGTCCTGGTGAACGACCTGGTGCCCGGCGAACGGCTGCTGATCGGGCCGCCGGTCGGCGACGCCGTCCTGGACCCGCACTCGCCCCGTCCGCTGCTGGCCGTGGCCGGCGGGACCGGCTGGGCACAGATCAGGTCCCTGGTCGAACAGCGCGCCGCGTGGGCCGGACCCGCTCCGCCCGCCCGCGCCACGGTCTTCCTCGCCGCCCGCGACGACGCCGACCAGTACGACCTGGACACGGTCCGCGAGCTGGTGGCCGGGCACGCCTGGCTGGAGGTGGTGCTGGCCGCTCCCGCCGACGGCGCCGACCGGGAGGAGGCGATCCGGCTGCTGCACGACGGGCTGAGCCGCCACGGCCCCGGCCGGTACGGCGGCTGGGCCGGCCACGACATCCGCCTGAGCGGCCCGCCCGACCTCGCGCCCGGCATCGCCCGGCTGCTGCTCGGGCTGGGGGCCGAGCCCGGACTGATCCGCCACGACCCCGTACCGCCGACGTTCAACCGGACCCGGCCGCTGACCTCGTCCGACTGGTTCCTGGACCAGCGCAACGTCCCCTGGATCAACCGCACCGACCTGGGCTGAGCGACCGGCCGGGGGCGGAGGGGGCCGGCCGGGGTCGAACGGGCCGGGGAACGACGAAGGCCCCGGACTGTCGTCCGGGGCCTTCGGCTGGTGCGCTCAGCAGGATTCGAACCTGCAACCTCTTGATCCGTAGTCAAGTGCTCTATCCGTTGAGCTATGAGCGCTAGGGACACCCCCGAGGGGGCGCCTTCGCGGTGGTGTGGTGCGCTCAGCAGGATTCGAACCTGCAACCTCTTGATCCGTAGTCAAGTGCTCTATCCGTTGAGCTATGAGCGCTCGCCCTGTCGGCCGGGGCCAGCGGGGCGGTGCGGGGACAACATTACATGACCTGCGACCTGGGGCGAAATCCATTGCCGCCGGGCCCCCCGAGCTGCCGCCAAGTGCACGAAGGGCCCCGTCGGCGTGTTGCCGACGGGGCCCTTCCGAGGCGGAGGCTGAGGGATTTGAACCCTCGATGGGCTTTAAGGCCCAAACCGCATTAGCAGTGCGGCGCCATAGACCGGACTAGGCGAAGCCTCCTCCACATGGACTGCACCGGCGGACCGGATGCACTCCGTGCGACTGCGATGATGCCACAGCCAGAGGCTCCGACACCAACCACCGCCAACGTTACTAGGCGGGTCATCCGGAGCGCAAAGAAGAATGAGATACTTCAGCCTCCCGAGGAGAGCGCGAGCCGCGAGTCGCACGCCGTGACGGCACAGCCGTCCGTGACGAAAGCCGTAAGGAGACCTGTCGACGTGAGCAGCAGGCCGATCCGAGGCGCTGCTCGCCTCGCCGCGATACTCGACGCCCTGCCCGACGCGCTGCTGCTGGTCAACAGCAACGGCACCGTCGTGGACGCCAACAAGGCAGCCGTGCAGGCCATGCAGGCCCCCGGCACCTCCCTGGTCGGTCGCGGGGTGCTCGACCTGCTGCCCGAGTTCGACCCGAGCCGGATCCCAGGCTCGATGCGGCCGAAGACCAGCGAGCCCGAGGGCCTGGACCACCCGGTCCGGATGACGGCCCGACGGACCGACGGCAGCACCTTCCCGGTCGAGGTCTCCGGCAACGACTTCAGCGACGACGGCGCGGCCGGCGGCGGCGCGGGCAGCTCGTACGGGGCCGGTTTCGACCCGTACCGGGACTCCGGGTCCAGCAGCCGGGACCTGCTGCTGCTCCTGGTCCGCGACCTCTCCAGCCGGCTCGGCGTCGAGGCCGAGCTGCGGCGGCAGCACAAGCAGACCGAGATGATCCTGCGGGCCGCCGCCGAAGGCGTGCTCGGCGTGGACCTGGACGGCCGGGTCGTCCTGGTGAACCCGGCCGCCGCGCACATCCTCGACTACCGGGCCAGCGAGCTCGGCGGCCGCGAACTGCACCCGCTCATCCAGCACTCGCAGGTGGACGGCAGCCCGCTGGCGCTGGAGGGCTCGGCGCTGCTGGACACCCTGGTCTCCGGACGCAAGCACCGGGTACGCGGCGCCGTGCTCTGGCGCAAGGACGGCACCCCGGTGACGGTGGACCTCACCACCGCGCCGGTCCGGGACGGCGAGCAGCTGGTCGGCGCGGTGATGACCTTCACCGACCGGACCAGGGAACTCGCCCTGGTCGCCCGCAACGAGCACCTCACGGCGGTCCTGGAGAGCGAGCTCGGCAGCGCGCTCGGCGCCCTCCACCGCCGGATCGACGCGCTGGCGGCCGACCCCGCCGGGCAGCTCTGGCCCGAGGCGAACTGGACGCTCCGCCGGCTCGCGGACGAGTGCCGCCGCTTCGGCACCCTGATAGACGGGGTACTGACGCACCAGAAGTTCGAGAGCGAGGTCGAGGCCGGGAAGCGGACGCTGGAGCGGGCCTCGGTCGGCCTCGACAAGGTCGTGCAACGGGCCGTCGAACTGGCGGGCGACCTGGTCGGTCCCGGACGGGTCCGCTACTCGGTGCACGCCGCCGCCGTCGACGTCACCGCCGACCGGGAACGCTTCGCCCAGGCGCTGGCCCACCTGGTGGCCGACGTCAGCGGGATCGGCCACGCGGCGGGCCGGCCCGCCTCCACCGGCCCGGACGGCGAGGGCGCCGAGCCCGGTGCCGCAGGTGGTCAGGTCGGGCAGCTCGGCGTGCCCGCGCTGCCTCCGGTGGGCGGCGACTCGCCGATGGTGGTGCTGGCGGCCGCGCAGCGCGGTGAGGTGGCCCGGATCGAGGTCCGCGGCCCCGCACGCTCCAGCAGCCCCGTGCACCTGCCGATCGCGCGCAGCACCGTCGAGCGGCACGGCGGCATGCTGCAGCGGCACGAGCTGCCCGGCCGGGCCGGGACGACGTACGTGGTCGAACTGCCGCTGGACCCGGCGGCGGTCGCCCGGGCGGCTGCCAAGTCGGCGGCCGACGGGGGCCGGAGCGTCCCCAAGGAGACCGACACCGCGATGCTGCCCGATCTGCCGGACGTCCCGCCCGCGCCCGGCGCGGCGGGCGGCGGCGAGGGCGGCACGCCGGGTGCGGCGGGCGGCAGCGGTGACGACGAGGCGGCGGGTCCGGGCGCGCGCCGGGGCGGCGGCTCCGGTGACGGTCGCGGCAGCGCCGACGGTGCCGGCAGTGGCGCCGGCTCCGGCGGCGATCGCGGCGAGGGCGGAACGCCGGGTGCGGCGGGTGCGGCCGGTCCCGACGCCGGCGGTGCCGGCGGTGCCGGCGGTGCCGGTGACAGTCTCGGCGGCGGTGCCTCGGCCGACCGGACGGCCGGGACCGGCAGGTCGCGCGGGCCGATCGCGCTCGGCTCCGGTGAGCCCGCCGCGGCCGAGCCGCCGGTGCCGCCCACCGCTCCAGGGGCTCCTGCGGGATCCGAGGCGGCCGAGACCGCGGCTGCGGCCGCACCTGCCGCGACGGAGGAGCCGCCGGTCCGGGCGGGGCGCCGTCGGCGCGGGGCACCTGCGGGCGAGTCTTCCCCGGGGGCGCTGTCCCTGCCCGGTGTGCCCGAGCCCGGTACGCCGCTGTACCCCGGCCTCGAGCACGCCCTGCCAGCCACCCCGGCGGCTCCGCCCGTTCCGGCCACGCCGCCGCCGACCGGACGCCGCCGCAGACTGGCGATCCCCGCGCAGCCGGAGACGCCGACTGCGGACCCGGCGGCCCCGGCGCCCTCGGCGGCCGCGGACGCGGCGCCGCAGCCCGGCCGGGCACTCGCGCTCGGCCCCGGCCCGACCGCCGCGCAGCCGGCTCAGGGCGCGCCCGAGGCCCCGGGTGACCGCCCCGGTCTGCCCGTGCCGTTCGGACAGCCGGACGCCGCGATGGGCGGGCAGTCGGCCCTGCCCGTGCCGTTCGGGCAGGCCGGCGGCCCGGAGGCGGGTGCCGGACGGCAGGATGCGCAGGGCTCCGAGCAGCAGGCAACGGAGCAGCGGGCCGCCGGCGGTCAGGCGCTGCCGGTGGGCAGCGGGCTGGGCGAGTTGGCGCCGCCGCGGCCGCTCGGCGGGTTCGCCTCGGCGTTCCCGCAGGCGTTCGCGCAGGTGCCCGCCGTACCCGGCCAGCCCCAGCCGCTGTCTCCGGCGCAGGCGCAGGGACCGGCCCAGGGGCCGACGGCGGACGGCGCGCGTCCCGCGCTGCCCGCGCCGCTGGGTGCCCCCGACGTGCCCGCGCAGGTCGAGCCGCGCACGCCCCCGCGTCCGATGGCGGAGCTGGCCCGTTCCAGTGCCGAGGAGGCGGTACCGGCACCCGCCGCGATGCCCGACTTCCCGACCGTGGTGGCGCCCACCGTGGACGGCGGACCGCGTCGGCTGCTGGTCTGGCCCGAGCCCGACCCGTCCACCAAGGCGGCGCTCCAGGACCGCGGCTACCGTCCGGTGATCGTCCGCTCCCGGGAGGAGGTCGACGCCCAGGTCTCCGGCTACCCGGCGGCCCTGTTCGTCGACCCGCTGACCGGTCCGATCACCCGCACCGCGCTCCAGTCGCTGCGTACGGCCGCGCTCAACCAGCGGGTCCCGGTGCTGGTCACCGCCGGGCTCGGCCAGGCCACCAGGGACGCCGTGTACGGGGCCGACCCGGCCGTACTGCTGCGCGCCCTGGCACCGCGCGACAGCGAGAACCACGCCGCCCGGGTGCTGCTGGTCGAGTCCGACCCGGACATCGCGGCGGCGCTGATCAGCAGCCTGGAACGGCGCGGCATGCACGTCGAGCACGCGGTCTCGGAGAGCGACGCCGTCTCCCGGGCCAGCAGCATGCAGCCCAACCTGGTGGTGATGGACCTGCTCCAGATCCGCCGCCGCCGGGTCGGCCTGCTCGACTGGCTGCGCGCCAACGACCGCCTGTACCGGACCCCGCTGGTCGTCTACACCTCCGTGGACCTCGACCCGCAGGAACTGCCCCGGCTGCGCACCGGGGAGACGGTCCTCTTCCTGGCCGAGCGCTCGACCACCGAGGACGTCCAGTCCCGGATCGTCGACCTGCTGGGACGGATCGGCGCGATGGGCGAGGTCAGCACGGCGGGGCGGTAGCGCCCGTCCGTGATCGGGCAGGCGGGCCCTACGCCCCTGCCTGCCCGATCGACTTCGGGGGCGGCCGGGGTCCGTCCGCTGCTCGCCCCGGCCCGCCCCCTGCCTGCCTGCCTGCCTGCCTGCCTGCCTGCCTAGTGCTCCTTGCCGAGGACGGTCACGTCCAGCTGGTCGGCGGCGTAGTCGGCGCGGATGACCTTCTTGTCGAACTTGCCGACCGAGGTCTTGGGCACCGACTCCACCAGCGCCCAGCGCTCGGGGAGCTGCCAGGAGGCGACCCGCTGGGCGAGGAAGGCGCGCAGTTCGGACAGACCGGCGGCGGCACCCGAGCGCAGCACGACGGTGGCGAGCGGGCGTTCGCCCCACTTCTCGTCCGGGACGGCGACCACGGCGGCCTCGGCCACCTCTGGGTGGGCCATCAGGTGGTTCTCGAGTTCGACCGACGAGATCCACTCCCCGCCGGACTTGATGACGTCCTTGGCCCGGTCGGTGAGGGTCAGGTAGCCGTCCGGGGTGATGGTGCCGACGTCGCCGGTGCGCAGCCAGCCGTCCTCGCTGAACTTGTCGTCGGGCCGCAGCGGGTCCTGTCCGGCGCCGCCGAAGTAGGCGCCCGCGATCCACGGTCCGCGGATCTCCAGCTCTCCCGCCGCGACGCCGTCGTGGGGCATCCGCTCGCCGTCGGGTCCGGTCAGGCGGGCCTCGACGGAGGCCGGGAAGATGCCCTGGGTGGTCCGGTACGGCCACTCCTGCTCGGCGGTCAGTCCGCCCGGCGGGCGGGAGAAGGTGCCGAGCGGGGAGGTCTCGGTCATGCCCCAGGCGTGCACCACGTTGATGCCGTGGCGCTCCTCGAAGGCCTTCATCAGGGAGGGCGGGCAGGCCGAGCCGCCGATCACCACCATGCGCAGCGAGGAGGTGTCGTAGTCGCCGGCGTCGAGCTCGTCCAGCAGACCGGTCCAGATCGTCGGGACGGCGGCGCTGACGGTCGGCCGGACCTGGCTGATCATCTCGGCGAGCGGCCTGGGCTGCAGGAAGCGGTCCGGCATCAGCAGGCTGGCGCCCGACATGAACGCCGCGTGCGGCACGCCCCAGGCGTTCACGTGGAACATCGGGACCACCGGCAGCGCGATGTCCTCCGGGGTCAGGGCGAAGGTGTCGGCGGAGTTCACCTGCAGGCAGTGCAGGTAGACCGAACGGTGGCTGTAGAGCACGCCCTTGGGGTCGCCGGTGGTGCCCGAGGTGTAGCAGAGGGCCGCCGCCTCCCGCTCGTCCAGGTCGGCCGGCCACGGGTACTCGGTCGGCCGGCCCTCGATCAGTTCCTCGTACTCGTGGACGGTGCCGGCGAAGCCGGCGAGCAGCGAGCGGTCGCCCTCGCCGCTCACCACGATGTGCCTGAGGGTGGGGGCGAGCTGCGGCAGCACGCCGGCCAGCAGCGGGAGCACACTGCCGTTGACGATGATCGCGTGGTCGGCGGCGTGGTTGATGATGAACGCCAGCTGCTGGGCGGGCAGCCGCAGGTTCAGCGTGTGCAGCACCGCGCCCATCGAGGGCACGGCCAGGTACGCCTCCACGTGCTCGGCGTTGTTCCACATCAGCGTTCCTATCCGCTGATCGCCCGAGACCCCGAGCTCGTCGCGCAGGGCGTACGCGAGCTGGGCGGCGCGGGCGCCGACCTCGGCGAACGTACGGACGACCGGGCCGGTGCCGTCCCAGGTGGTGATGGTGGACCGGCCGTGGATGGTGGATCCGTGTGTGAGGATTCGGGAGACGGTGAGTGGTACGTCCTGCATGGTGCTGAACACGCGGGTCCTCCTTGACCGGTCCTGGGTGCGAGCGCCCTCCACTACTGGCGAGTAGTGAATGTCACCTCGGCCTGATTCTGACGCCCTGGCGCGTCGCTGTCAGCTCACCCGCCACGGATGAGACATGTCGCTCACCCGCCCCGCCACCGAGGCCCCGGACGGGCGGGCGAGCGGGCGGGGTGGGGTAAACCGAACCCGGGTTCCCGGGGTGGCACGACTGCGGTGGGGGCGGGGTCCGCGGGAGGGTCGGGGAGTCGGAGAACGGGCTTCTGAGGACGACGGGACGATCGATCATGGCGACGGTACAGCGGCTTTCCCCCGGTGCGGTGCGCGGAACCGGGGAGGCGCTCTGGCGGACGGTGCTCGCGCTGCCGTTCCGGGGTGGGACCTGGCGGCAGGTGACGTATCTGCTGCTGGCACTGCCCGTCGGCCTGGGGTGCGTCGCACTGGCGCTGGTCGGCGGACCGGCCGGGCGGGTGCAGCGAGGGTTGCTGCACCGGCTGCTCGGGGTCCGGATCGAGGAGCCGGAGCGCGCGGGTCGGCTGCTCTCGCTGCTGCACTCGGTGGTGAGCCTGCCGCTGAACGCCGTCGCGCTGGCGGTGACCTGCTACGGGTGGCTGCTGGTGCCGCTGAACCTGGGCTGGCCGCTGCGTCCGCTGATCGGTCTCGGCGACGGCGACTACCGGCTGGCGTGGGGCGGTCCGACGTTCGCCGGGGCCTGGGCGTTCCACGCGGTCGTCGGCGGGGTCTCCTTCCTGCTGCTCATGCCGTGGCTCGGGCGCGGACTGACCACCCTTCAGGCCCGGCTCGCGACCGCCCTGCTGGGCCCGCGGCGCGGCGGTGCGGCCGGGCCGCTGGTGCTGGCACTGCTGGTCGCCGCCGTGGGCGCGGTGCTGTCGGTGGCGATCGTGCACCAGCTGTGAGTGCCGTGGGACCGGCCGGGCGCCCCGCCCCCCGAGGGTGGGGCGCCCGGCTCGCGGATGACCGGACACGCCGGGGAGCTCCGGGTGCGCCGGAGCACCGAGGCCCGGCAGGTGAGCCGGTGCGCGGCGGGGAGCCGGTGCGTGGCGGACGCCGCGTCAGAAGACCGGGCTGGTGGCCCGGTGCAGGTAACAGACGTTGGGGAAGCTCTTCTGCCAGGTGACCTGCTGGCCGTTCCAGTCGCCGTAGGCGGTCGCGGTGACCGGGTCCTCGACGGCCGGGCAGATCAGGCGCGGCCTGCCCGCGAGGCGGTCGAACTCGCCCTTGGCGGCGGCCAGGGCCGCGCAGGCGGCGTCCGGGTCGGGGTGGGTGCCGCCGCTCGGGTTGCAGGTCAGGTTGTAGACCTCCTGGAGGGCGTCGTCCGCGTCATGGACGACGAAGAGCTGCAGGAAGGTGTTCGAGTCGGCCGGGGCGGCGGGGGCGGGGGCCGGGGCGATGCTGAGGGTGGTCACGGCGACGACGGCGACAGCGGCGAAGGCGGCGAGCCTGCGGAGCGCGGTGGTGGTCATGACGTCACCCGACCACGGACGGATCGGCCCGACCAAGCCCCTCGTCCGACGAACGAGTGATCCCCACAGGGAAGTTAGCGCGAAGGGATGACCGCCGTCCGGCCCTCCGGCCCGTGACCGGGACACCGCGGGGGTGCCGCCGGGAGGCCGCCGGGCGGGCGGCGTGCTCAGCGGCCGATCGCCACCAGGCCGTCCAGCTGGTCGCGGTCCACGTTGAGGGTGGCGCCGCCGTACGTCTCGTCGGCGCCGCCCCGGTACTGGTGGATGCGCTGGCGGCGCGCCCACATGTCGTCCGGCAGCACGCCCAGTCCGTCGGTGACGGCACGGCCGTCCCAGCGCGCGTACCAGATGACGTCGGGCATCGGGGAGCTGCCCGCCCGGGCGGCGGCGACGAGGTCGGCGACGCCGGAGTCCACGCTGGAGTAGAAGCCCGAGTGGTAGCCGGCGGCGTGCAGCGTCTGGGTCCAGCCGAGGGTGAAGTCGACCACGGCCTGGCTGCAGGTCTGGTCCCCCGGCGGGTAGGCCTCCATGTCCAGGTAGACCGGGCTGCCCTGGCCCAGACCGAGCGCCTGAAGGTTGAGCACCGCCTCGGCGGCCTCGTCCCCGCCCTGTTGGACGGCGCGGGCCGGGTCGATCCGCCGGGGCTTGTTCCTGAGCTCGGCGCAGGGCGCCTGGAGGCCGACGTGGGTGGGCACCAGTTCCCAGCCCATCGCCCGGACCCGGCCCACCCAGTCCGCGGTGAGCCGGGGCTGGTCGCAGCCGCGCTGGCTTCCGCTGGTGTAGATGCCGACCGCGCCGTACGGGGACGCGGTGCGCCACGCCTGCATGGACTCCAGCGGCGGCGCGGTGCAGGCGTCGAAGCCGGCCCCGACGAAGTGCCGCTTCGGCAGTTCCTCCCGCCTGCGGGTGGACTCCGGGAGCACGGTCGGCGGCACGGCCCTGCGGCTGACCGCGGCGACCGCCTGGGCGTCGGCCATCCGTCCGCCCGGCAACGGCAGGTTGCGGTCGGTGGCCAGGAGCAGGACGAGGGAGGCCGCGGAGAGGGCGGCCGGGCCGAGGTAGCGCACCGTCCTTTGATACTGACCGGTCATCACACGGCGGATCCGCCGCGCCGGAGAGTCACCGGCATTCACCCGGCAGTGACGATCGTCCGCATGCCGAGAAACAGTGCGGTAATGAGTTTGGACCCTGTTCAGGTATTACGTCACACTCGACCCCATGTCCACAGCCAGTACCTGCGAGACCGCCGTCCCGGTCTCGCCCGGCCCCTCGCCCGTCCATCCCCTGCGGCGCCGGCTGAGCGTCCCCGCGCCGCTGCTCTGCATCACCGCGATGTTCGCCGTCCAGCTCGGCATCGCACTCTCCCAACCGCTCTTCGGGACGCTCGGGGTCGCCGGGGCGACCTTCCTGCGGCTGGCCGCCGCAGCCGTGATCCTGCTCGCCCTCACCCGGCCGCGGCTGCGCGGCCGGAGCCGACGCGACCTGGCCTCGGCCGGGCTGCTCGGCGTCGTCTCCGCCGGGATGACCCTGTGCTTCGCCGGCGCCGTCGACCGGCTGCCGATGGGGACGGCCGCGACCATCGAGTTCCTCGGCCCGCTGGCCGTCGCCCTGGCCTTCGCCCGGCGCGCCAGCCACCTGGTCTGGGCGCTGCTCGCCGGGGGCGGGGTCGCGCTGCTCACCCTGTTCGGCTCGGAGGGCGGCGACGGCGCCGGCCTGGACCCGGTCGGACTCGGCTTCGCCTTCGCCGCCGCGGCCTGCTACGCCGGATACATCCTGCTGACCGACAGGGTCGGCGCGGCCTTCAAGGGCTTCGAGGGGCTGGCGGTGTCGATCGGGGTCGGCGCCCTGGTGACGCTGCCGCTGGGCATCGGTCCGGCCTGGCACGGACTGTCGGGGGCCGACGACCCGTGGCGACTGCTGCTCATGGTGACCGGGGTGGCGCTGCTGCTGCCGGTGATTCCGTACGCCTTGGAGATGACGGCACTGCGCAGGCTGCCGCAGCGGGTGTTCAGCGTGCTGGTGAGCCTGGAGCCGGCGGTCAGCGCGCTGGTCGGGCTGGTGGTGCTGCAGCAGGTGCTGGGCGCGGTGCAGCTGGCCGGGATCGCCTGTGTGGTGGCCGCCAGCGTCGGGGCGACCCTGGCGGGGCGACGGTAGGACGGCCGGAACGGCCGGGCGGCGCCGTGCGGCGCCCCGGCGCCGGCCGCATGCCGAAGAACGCCGGCCTCGCGACGGAGCAGGAGAACGCGGCAGAAGGGGAACGCGACCGTGGGCGGCGCCGGGGAACCGGCGCCGCCCACAGCTGTTCCACTCACCTCGTTCGCGAGTGCGGACGCACCCGCCGCCCTTTCCCACGGATTCCGGTCGGCGCCCCCGCCGACCGGGATCAGCGGAAGACGGGCGCGAAGACGAAGTCGATGTTCTTGTTGGACTGGTCGGCGAGGACCAGGCCGGCGTTGTCCTTCACCTGGAGGTTGTTGTTCTGGTTCGAGGCCCCGGCACCGGTCGCGGTCTGCTGGGTGGTGTTGTAGTTGCCGTGCACGCTGCCGAAGATGTTGCCGCTGCCGACGTTGGACACCACGCTGCTGTTCGAACCGTCCCCGGCCAGCGCGCCGTTGTCGGCGGCCGCGGCACCCGCTCCGGCGAGCAGCAGGCCCGCGGCGAGCGGGGCGGCGACGAGAAGACCGGTGAGACGTGTGGTACGGGAGCGGGCCATAGAAGCCTCCATAGGGCCGACAGCCACATCATGGCTGCAAGTCGGTTGCTGCATGCGGGAGTTCGTGGCCAGACGGACTCCGGCCGGCTGCGACGCCACTGAACAGGCTTCCGCAGCGAATCGGCCCGGCGCCAGCACGGGAGTGGCTTTTCGCCCGTTAGCGTGACGTTTCGAGCGCGGCGCATAGTCCGCCGAAAGGCCGTTCCGCCGCCGACGCACCGCCGCTTACCTGCGAGTTCGATCGAACGACGGCGCCCGGGCGGACGCCCTGACCCGCGCATTCCGATGAAGCAGGCGCCCCATCGCACCACCGGGGCGCAGAAAATCCGGCACACACCCCCGACTGTGCGACCCGGCCATACCCGGATATCCGATGGTCGTTTGAATGACCGTCAGAGGGTCTTACCCGGATTCATGATACCCAGGGGGTCGAAGACCGACTTGATCTGCCGCTGCAACTCCAGCCCGACCGGGCCGAGTTCGCGCGCCAGCCAGTCCCGCTTCAGCAGGCCGACCCCGTGCTCCCCGGTGATGGTGCCGCCGAGCTCCAGGCCGAGCGCCATGATCTCGTCGAAGGACTCCCGGGCCCGCGCCGACTCCGCCTCGTCGGCGGCGTCGAAGACCACCACCGGGTGGGTGTTGCCGTCCCCGGCATGGCAGACCACGCCGATGGTGAGCCGCTGCCGGTCCGCGACACCGGCGACCCCGCGCAGCATTTCGGCCATCCGGGAGCGCGGCACCGCGACGTCGTCGATCATCGTGGTGCCCAGCCGGTCCAGCGCGGGGAGCGCCAGCCGACGGGCCTCCAGCAGCAGGTCGGACTCGGCCCGGTCCTCGGCCGGCACCACCTCGGTCGCCCCGGCAGCCCGGCACAGCCCCGCCACCGCGGACAGCTCCTCGGCCTTGCCGGGACCGTCGAAGGCGACCAGCAGCAGGGCCTTGGTGGCGTCCGGGAGACCCATCTGCGCCAACTCGTTGACGGCGCGGACGGTGGTGGCGTCCATCAGCTCCAGCAACGAGGGGACGAACCCCGCCGCCATCACCTCGCACACCGCCGCACAGGCCGCGTCCGTGCTCGGGAACTCCGCCGCCAGCGCCAACTGTGCCGCGGGCGCCGGGCGGAGGGCCATCACGGCCTGCACCACCACGCCGAGGGTGCCCTCCGAACCGACCAGCAGCCGGGTCAGGTCGTAGCCCGCGACGCCCTTGGCGGTACGGCGGCCGGTGCTCAGCAGCCGCCCGTCGGGCAGGACGACGTCCAGGCCGAGGACGTACTCGCTGGTCACGCCGTACTTCACGCAGCACAGACCGCCTGCTCCGGTGCCGATGTTCCCGCCGATGGTGCAGGACTCCCAGGAGGACGGGTCCGGCGGGTAGGCCAGGCCGTGCTCGGCCGCCGCACGGGACAACCGGGCGTTCACCACGCCGGGTTGGACGACGGCGAGCCGGTTGACCGGGTCCAGCTCCAGGATCCGGTCCATCTTGACCAGGGAGAGCAGGATGCAGCCGTCCACCGCGTTGGCGCCGCCGGAGAGACCGGTCCTGGCCCCCTGCGGCACCACGGGGACGCGCAGTTCGGTAGCCGTGCGCAGGACGTGCTGCACCTGCTCGACGGTCTCCGGCAGGACCAGGACGGCCGGTTCGCCCGCCGCACAGAATCCCGCCATGTCGTGGCGGTACGCGGACGTCACGTCCGGGTCCACCACCACGGCCGCCTCGGGCAGCCCCTCCAACAGCCTTCCCGCCAGATCCGCCACGACAGCCTCCGCTCCTCGTGCTCGCCGGCCGGACGCGTGCCCGGCGCCCGGCCCGGGGCGAACTCTGCCGCGCCCGGGGGGCCGGAGCAAGGTCGCCGGGCCGGGAACCCGGGCGGGCGGACGGTCCCGGGGTCAGGCCGGGTCGATGCCGAGCTCGGCCAGCTGCTGGGCGAAGGGCACGACGGCGTCCGGGGAGAACTCCGGTACCGGCGGGGCGGATCGGGGCCGGCTGCGGATGGCCGCGGCCAGCTCCCGGCCGGCTCGGGCGATCCGCGGGGACAGTTCCTCGTGGCCGTCGCCCCAGTCCTCGGAGGCCGCGTACACGCCGGTGGTCAGCACGGTGGCGCGCAGGTAGGCGAAGAGCGGGCGCAGCGCGTGGTCGAGCACCATCGAGTGCCGGGCGGTGCCGCCGGTGGCGGCGATCAGCACGGGCTTGCCGGTCAGCGCGGTGTTGTCGATGACGTCGAAGAAGGACTTGAACAGGCCGCTGTAGGAGGCGGTGAAGACCGGGGTCACCGCGATCAGACCGTCGGAACGGACCACGTCCGCGAGCACCTCGGCCAGGGCTGCGGACGGGAATCCGGTCACCAGGTTGTTGGCGATGTCGACGGCCAGCTCGCGCAGTTCCACCGGGCGGACCCCGACCGCCTCGCCGAGCTCGCGGGTGGTCGCCTCGGCGAGGCGGTCGGCGAGCAGGCGGGTGGAGGACGGCTGGCTGAGACCGGCCGAGACCACGACCAGGGTGCGGGTCACCGCTGTGCCTCCGCGCTCTGCGCCCGGGCGACCCGCTCGGCGTGGGTCGGTCCGGCCGGGATCTCGGCCGGGCGTCCGTTCGCGAACTCCTTGCGCAGCACCGGCAGTACGTACTCGCCGAGCAGGTCGAGCTGTTCGAGGGCGGTCTTCAGCGGCAGGCCGCCGTTGTCCACCAGGAAGAGCTGGCGCTGGTAGTGGCCGAAGTGCTCGCGGAAGGCGAGGGTCTTCTCGATCATCTCCTCCGGGCTGCCGACCGTGAGCGGGGTCTGCGCCTGGTAGTCCTCCAGCGAAGGGCCGCCGCCGTAGATCGGGGAGCTGTCGAAGTACGGCCGGAACTCGCGGATCGCGTCCTGGGAGTTGCGGCGGATGAAGAACTGGCCGCCGAGGCCGACGTACGCCTGCTCGGCGGTACCGTGGCCGTAGTGGGCGTACCGGGTGCGGTAGAGCTCCACCAGGCGGACGAAGTGCTCCTTGGGGAAGAAGATGTGGTTGGCGAAGAAGCCGTCGCCGTAGAAGGCGGCCTGCTCGGCGATCTCCGGGCTGCGCACCGAGCCGTGCCAGACGAACGGCGGGACGCCGTCCAGCGGGCGCGGGGTGGAGGTGAAGCCCTGCAGCGGGGTGCGGAAGCGGCCCTTCCAGTCGACCGTCTCCTGCCGCCAGAGCTGGTGCAGCAGCGCGTAGTTCTCGATGGCGAGCGGGATGCCCTGGCGGATGTCCTGGCCGAACCACGGGTAGACCGGGCCGGTGTTGCCGCGTCCGAGCATCAGGTCGACCCGGCCGTCGGCCAGGTGCTGGAGCATGGCGAAGTCCTCGGCGATCTTCACCGGGTCGTTGGTGGTGATCAGCGTCGTCGAGGTGGAGAGGATGATCCGCTCGGTGTGCGCCGCTATGTTGGCCAGCAGTGTGGTCGGCGAGGACGGGACGTACGGCGGGTTGTGGTGCTCACCGGTCGCGAAGACGTCGAGGCCGATCTCCTCGGCCTTGCGGGCGAGGGCGACCATGCCCTTGATGCGGGCGTGCTCGGTCTGCCGCTCTCCCGTGGTGGGGTCGGGGAAGACGTCGCCGATGCTGAAGATCCCGAACTGCATTGTGTTCACTCATCTCCGTTGCAGGTGGAAAGACATCCTGTGGGGTCGGGAGTCCGGGTGAAAAACGCAGCAGATACTTCGTCAGATCGGACGCCCGGAAGAGGCATTGACGGGCCCGGCCCGGCACGGAAGGGGGGTCCGTGCCGGGTCGGGCAGCTTGTGGGGAGGGGGTCCCGGGTCATCGGACGGTCAGGTTGTCGAGGTAGTTCTGCACGTTGCGGCGGGTCTCGGAGACGTTGTCGCCGCCGAACTTCTCGCTCACCGCGTCGGCCAGCACCAGCGCGACCATCGCCTCCGCGACGATC
>NZ_JBHJVK010000051.1:0-64324 GCF_042264695.1 Kitasatospora sp. NPDC056138
CCCGTTCCTGTGCTGGCGGCGGGCGGGCGCGGACGGCAGGCAGGCAGGGACGGCGGGCGCGGTCGGGGCCGTTGTGCGGTCCGAGCGGATCCGGTCAGGGCAGGGGCACGGTGCCGACCGGGCTGCGGTGGTCGAACGCGATCAGCGGGTCACCGGTGAGCGGGTGGTCGACCACCGCGGCCCGCACGCCGAACACCTCGGCCAGCAGCTCCGGGGTGAGGACGTCACGCGGTCTGCCCGAGGCCACCACCTCACCCCGGTGCAGGACGTGCAGGCGGTCGCAGAGCGAGGCCGCGGCGTTGAGGTCGTGCAGCGAGATCAGGGTGGTCCGGCGCTGGGCGCGCAGCAGGGCGAGCAGTTCGACCTGGTGCTGGACGTCGAGGTGGTTGGTGGGCTCGTCCAGCACCAGGACGTCCGGCTGCTGGGCGAACGCCCTCGCCAGCAGCACCCGTTGGCGCTCGCCACCGGAGAGGGAGGCGAAGCTGCGGCGCTCGTGCCCGGCCAGGCCGACCTGGGCGAGTGCGTCGGCCACCGCCGCCCGGTCCCGGGTGCTCTCCCCGGCGAAGGCCCGCTGGTAGGGCGAGCGCCCCATCGCCACCACCTCGCGGACGGTGAACTCGAAGTCGCTGCCGCGCTCCTGGGGGAGTGCCGCGAGGTGCCGGGCGGCCTCCGCCGGCGCGAGTTCCCGAACGTCCCGGTCTGCCAGCAGGACACGGCCGGACGTCGGCTTCAGATGGCGGTAGACGGTGCGCAGCAGGGTGGACTTCCCGCTGCCGTTGGGACCGATCAACCCGGCGATCTCACCTTCCCCGGCGACCAGGTGGACGCCGGAGAGGATGCTGCGGCCGGAGAGGGTGACGGACACGTCGTCCACGGTGATTCGCATCATCGGTTCAGCGCTCCAGGCGTCGGTCGAGCAGGTAGAGCAGGGCGGGGGCGCCGATCAGCGCGGTGACGACGCCGATCGGGACCTCCTGCGTGTCGAGCGCGGTCCGGGCGACGGTGTCCACCACCACCAGCAGGACCGCTCCGGCCAGGGCGGAGACCGGCAGCAGGCGCCGGTGGTCGCCGCCGACCAGCAGCCGGCAGGCGTGCGGGACGAGCAGGCCGACGAAGCCGATCGCTCCGGAGACCGCGACCAGGACGCCGGTGAGCAGGCTGGTGACGACGAAGAGTTCACGGCGCAGCCGGACCACGTCCACGCCGAGTCCGGCAGCGGTCTCGTCACCCATCAGCAGGGCGTTGAGCGCTCGGGCGCGGGCCTGGAGGACCAGCAGGCCGAGTGCCACCGCTCCGGCCGGGATGGCGAGCTGGCTCCACTGGGCGCCGCTGAGGCTGCCCATCAGCCAGAACAGCACGCCTCTGGTCTGCTGCTCGTCCCCGGCCTGGAGGACCAGGTAGCTGGTGAAGCCGGACAGGAACTGGCCGATCCCCACGCCGGCCAGCACCAGCCGCAACGGGGAGAACCCGCCGCCGCGCCTGGCCATCGTCCACACCAGGGCGAAGGCGGCGAGCGCCCCGGCGAAGGCCGCGCCGGAGGCTCCGAATCCGATCGCGGACCCGGCGCCCGTGCCGAGGACGACGGCGGCGACCGCGCCGAGCGAGGCTCCGGAGGAGATCCCCAGCAGGTAGGGGTCGGCGAGCGGGTTGCGGACCAGGGCCTGGACGGCGGCGCCGACCAGGCCGAGCCCGGCGCCGACCACGGCGGCCAGCAGGGCGCGCGGGGCGCGGAGCTGCCAGACGATGAGGTCGCGCGATCCCGGCTCGGCCGCGCCTCCGGTCAGTCGGCGGCCCACCACGGACCAGACCTCGCCGACCGGGATGTCCACCGAGCCCAGTGAGACGGCTGCGGTCAGCGCGGCGAGCAGGGCCGCACCGAGCAGCGCGGCGACCACCCCGGCCCGTACGGACCGCAGGGCACGCCCGGTCCCTCCCCCGGTCCCTCCCGCCGCTCCGGCTTCGGACTCGGAGCCGGAGCCGAGCTCGGGATCGTCGGGACCGGGATCGTCGGCGTTGCCGCCGGGACCGGGGGCGTCGGGACCGGGGCCGGGATCGTCGCCCGCTCGGGTGGCGGCTGACGCCGCCATCACTTCACCAGGTCGGGGTGGACCGTGCGGGCGATCTGTTGCACGGTGTCGGCGTTGCGGACGCCGGCGATGGTGGTGACCTCGGAACCGATCCGGACGAAGTGGCCCTCCTGGACGGCCTTCAGACCCTTGGTCGCCGGGAAGTCCCGCAGGAACTGGGCGGCCTCGTCGAAGGCCTTGGCGTTCTCTGCCTCGCTCCCCCGGTTGCGGACGCCGAGCTGGATCCAGTCGGGGTTCTTGGCCACCACGTCCTCCCAGGCGACCGGCTTGAAATCGCCGTCGCAGTCGGCGAAGACGTTGCGCGCGCCCGCCAGGGTGATCACGGCGTTGGCCACCTGCTTGCCGCACACCGCCATCGGCTGTTTGGTCCCGGCGTCGAAGTCGAAGAAGAAGTACGTGGGCCGCCGGTCGGCCGGGACCGCCTTGACGGCGGCCTGGACGGCACCGGTCTTCTGCTCCATACCGGCGGCAAGCTCATCGGCCTTGGCGGACGTGCCGGTGACCGCGCCCAGGCGCTTGATGTCGGCCTCGACCTCGGAGAGGTCCTCCTGCGGACCCTTGCGGGTGGCGGCGCAGGCGGTGGAGTGCAGGTAGATGTGCTTGATCCCGGCCGCCGCGAACTCCTGCTCGGTGGGCGCGGAGCCCATCGCCCCGCCCATGCCACCGCCACCCATGCCGTTCATGGCGGCGAAGGTGTCGATGTAGAGGTCGGCGCCCGATCCGAGCAGCTTCTCCTTGGCGATCACCATCTGGCCGAGCACGGGCACCTTCGCCGCCGGGGCGGCGAGGTCGTCCGGCATGGTGCCCTTGCCGGGCGGGAAGCCGGTGCCTATCACCCGGTCCCCGGCGCCGAGCCGGAGCAGCATCTCCAGGCTGGAGGCGTTGCTGGTGACGATCCGTTTCGGAGCGGACGTGAAGGTGGTCTCGGCACCGCCGCAGTCCGCGACCTTCACGGGGTAGGCGCCGGCCCCGCCGGCCCCTCCTGCGGCCGCCGCGGTCGTACCGGTCGCGTCGCCGGACGGCCCGTCCGACGAGCCGCCGCTGCCACAGCCGGTGGCGAGCAGGGCCACGGCGGCGGCCAGGCCGCACAACACGCGAGAACGCATGGAACTCTCCTGGAAATCCGGGTGCACACGGGCCGCCGCTGCGGCCCGGACCAGGTAGTCGTACCGATCCGACGTGGAGTTCCCGTGCCCGGCGAGGATTTTCGCCGCGTGGATGCCCTGCCCCTCTCGATGTCCCTTGAGGTTCCTCGATCTCTCTTGAGGTCCCTTGAGGTCTTTCGATGCCCTCGTCCTTGTGGCGCTGGTTCAAGCCTGGCGCTCAGTCAAGCCTGCCGCTTGTCCGGACCTGGCCCTCACTTGCCCCTGCGCTCACTTGAGCAGGCCGTCCAGGAACGGGTTTCCGAACACCCGGTACGGGTCGTAGCGGTCCAGGGTGGCGACGGCCTCCTCCCAGCCGGGGCCGCCGCCCGCGCGGAGGCTGTCGGGGATGACCCGGCCCAGGACGTCCGGCTCCGCCCAGGCGGCATCGGCGGTGTAGGCCCAGCCCTTGGACCACTCCACCCGCAGACCGGCCCTGGTGCCGTCGAATGTCCGCAGCAGGAAGCCCTCCAGGTCCCGGCAGAAGCGGTGCAGCCCCGGTGTGTTCGGGAAGCTGAGGATGTCCAGCCAGACCGCGGTGTCCCACTCGGACCGGTCCTGGCGGGGCCGCAGTGCCGAGAGCAGCGGCGGACGGGCCCCGGGCACACCCGAGTGCGCCGGGTCGTCGAGGCCGGTCGTCCGGATCTCGACCGCGCCGTTGACCGGGTACTCGCCGCGGGCCTGGTACTCCGCCACCAACTGTTTGTAGTACCGGCTGAACTCGCTGACCACCCACTGCAGGTCGGCCCGCCGCGTGAGCACCGCGTAGCCGTTGGCGGTCACCCGCAGGGTGGTCGGTCGGACGTAGTGGAGCAGGTGGCGGGAGGCTCCCCAGAGGTCCGAGCGCAGGCCGTCGGCCAGCAGATGGGTGAGGACGTCGCCGGTGAGCAGGTCGCGCAGCAGCCCGCCGGAGAGCAGTACGTCGGTGAGGTCCCCGGTGAGGCCGATCGAGGCGACCAGGTACTGGAGTTGCCCGAAGACCGGGGCCAGCGCCCAGGAACCGCCGATCAGTTGGCCCGCCAGCTCGGCGACCGGCTGCGGGATGTTGTCCGAGAACGGGTAGTTGTAGGGCTCGCTGACCGCGCGGGCGGCGAACGGCCGGTTCGGGGTGACGCGCCAGGTCTTCAGCCACGGGTTGGCGGTGTAGGCGAACCAGATCGCCTCGGCCCGCCCGTCGCGGGCGACGAAGTCGGCGAAGGTCCGGCCGCCGGCGGCGGCGGAGCTGCCGGGTGCGGCGAAGAGTTCGGTGGCAGGGACGTCCAGCCGGCTGGTGCAGCGCAGCTGCTGGTCGGCGCCGACGCGCAGTTGCACCTCGGTGACGAAGGCCCGGCCGAGGTTGACCAGGAAGGCCGCACTGTCGGCCTCCGAACGGTCGAAGGTGCGCAGCACGTACCGGTCGGTGGCGGTGTCGTGGACGACGGCGGTGAGTGAGGTGACCTGGTTGCTCAGCGAACCGTATCCGTGCCCGGGTCGGGGTGTCTCGCCGGTGGCCGGGACGGCGGTGCCGTGACCGCCGATGGCGAGCACCCCGCCGACGGTCAGATCCCCCGGTGCGGGGCAGGCCGCCACGCCGAGGCCGCGCTGCCCGAGGAAGGCGAGCAGCTCTTCCATCCCGGCGCCCGCCTGCACCCGGATCGTCGAGGAGTCCACCAGGGACATCCCGGTGAGGTACTGGCTGGTGTCGACCAGCAGCACCCGGGCCGAGGCCGGTGTGCCGTCGGCGACGGTGAGCGGTGCCCAGCCGTGCCGGTGGCCCTGGGCCCGCAGCCGCCAGCCCGCCGACCGCGCCCAGTCGGCGAGTTCGGCCACCTGCTGCGGAGTGCCCGGTGCACACGTCCAGAGCTGGTCGGTGCGGATCTCGCCGGCCCAGTTCTCGAAGACCCGCTGGTAGGGGGTGACTCCGGACGGGAGGCCGGGCGGTGCGCTCCCCACTGCCCGGGCACTGTCCGCCCCCACGGTGCCGCGCAGCAGCCAGCCGACCCCGCCGAGCGCGGCGGAGGCTGCGAGCATCCCTCGTCTCGTCAGCCCTCCGCCGCCACCCGGCACGGCCTTCGACCCGCCCCGCCGGTTGTCCTCGAACACCCCGTCAGTCATGTTCTCCCCCAGTGTCCACGACGCCTTCAGGTACGGCCAGACGCTAGGACAGTGGGCCCACGTACGGCTATCGAACAGATCAACGATCACTCGTTCGAGGGAAAATGTCCCTCATCCGTGGGTAACGCCTACGGGAATTGATCCGAAGAACATACGACCCCTGGACGGCTGACGGTCAGAAGACCACCAGCGACCGCCCGCCACGCCCCTGCGCCATCCGCTCGAAGGCGTCCGGGATCTCCGCCAGGGCGATCCGGTCGGTGATCAGCGCCTCCAGGTCGAGCCGCCCGGCCCGGACGTGTTCCGCGAGCACCGGGATGTCCTTCGCCGGGTCGCTGTTGCCGTAGACGCAGGCCGTGAGGGTGCGTGCGAAGTAGAAGATCTCCAGGGCGGAGAAGGAGACCATCTCCTCCTTGCCCCCGATGCCGATCACCGTGGTCCGGCCGCCGCGCCGGGTCGCCGACCAGGCCGCCCGGATGGTGTCGGCGCGCCCGACGCACTCGAAGGCGTGGTCCGCGCCGTGGCCGCCGGTCAGCTTCCGCACCGCCTTCCCGGTCGTCCGGTCGTCGGCGAGCAGGAAGTCGGTCGCCCCGTGGCGCAGGGCGAGCTCCTCCTTCCCGGGGCTGACGTCGACGGCGATGACCGGACCGGCCCCCGCGATCCTGGCCGCCTGGAGCGTGGCCAGACCGACGCCGCCCAGCCCGTAGACGACCACCGACTCGCCCGCCCTGACCCGGGCGGCGTTGTGCACCGCACCGTAGCCGGTGAGCACGGCGCAGCCGAGCACGGCGGCCGAGTCCAGCGGTACGCCGGCGGGCAGCGGGACCAGCGCGCGTTCGGCGACCACGGTCTCCTCCGCGAACGCCGCCACGCCGAGTCCCGGATGGACGCCGGTGCCGTCGGCGAGCGAACCGTAGGTGGCTGCGGAGGCTTCGGCGGCACGCTCGCACAGCCACGGTTCGCCGAGCCCGCACAGGTGGCACGCCCCGCAGGCGGGCGCCCAGTTGAGCACCACCGCGTCGCCGGGCCGGACGGAGTTCACGCCCTCGCCGACCGCGGTCACGGTGCCCGCGCCCTCGTGGCCGAGGACCGTCGGTGTCGCGGTCCGCAGGGTGCCGTTGGAGAGCGAGAGATCGGAGTGGCAGACCCCGGCGGCGGCCAGCCTGACCCGGACCTGGCCCGGTCCGGGCTCGGGCAGCTCGATCTCGGTGAGCTCCAGCGGGGCTCCGACGGCGGTGAGCAGGACGGCGCGGACCATGGTGCTCCTTCAGGCAGTTGGTCGAACGGGTGGACGGGTGGCACAGCAGGTGGACAGGTGGACGCGGCAGACCGACAGCCGGCCGCACGGACACCCGGTCGGGACCGCGCGAGTACTGCGGCTGCCGCAGCCGACGGCTCAGTACTGCAGCGACTTGGTCTGCAGGAACTCCGCCAGCCCGTGCCGTCCGAGCTCCCGCCCCACCCCGGAGCTCTTGTACCCGCCGAAGGGGGCCAGCGGGTTGAAGCGGCCGCCGTTGATGTCGACCTGCCCGGTGTCCATCCGGCGGGCGAAGGCGGCGGCGGTCTCGTCGTCGGCCGCCCAGACGCCGCCGCCCAGGCCGTACTCGGTGCCGTTGGCGATCTCCAGGGCGTGCTCCTCGTCGCGGTAGGCGAGGATCGAGAGCACCGGCCCGAAGACCTCCTCCTGGGCGACCGTCATCCCGGGGGTGACGTCCGCGAGCACCGTCGGGCGCACGTAGTAGCCCCGGGTGAGCCCCTCGGGCGCCTCCGCGCCGCCCACCACCAGGCGCGCGCCCTCGGTGAGTGCGCCGGTGATGTACCCCCGGACACGCTCACGCTGCTTGGCGCTGACCACCGGACCGAGCCGGGTGGCGGAGTCGGCGGGGTCGCCGGGGACGAACTTCTCGGCGGCCTTGGCGGCGATGGCCACGGCCTCCTCGTACTGGTCCTCGTGCACCAGCAGCCTGGTCCAGGCGCTGCACGTCTGGCCCGAGTTGGCGAAGACGTTGGCCAGGTTGACGTTCACCGCACGGGTCAGATCGGCTCCGGGCAGCACCACGTTGGCGGACTTGCCGCCGAGCTCCAGCGCGACCCGCTTGATGCCGCGTCCCGCCACCTCGGCGATCCGGCGGCCGACGGCCGTCGAACCGGTGAAGGAGACCAGGTCCACCTCGGGGTGCTCGGCCAGGGCGGCTCCGGCGACCGGTCCACGGCCGGTCACCAGGTTGAACACGCCCGCCGGGAAGCCCGCCTCGTCGACCAGCCGCGCGAACAGCCGGGCCACCAGCGGGGTGTCCTCGGCGGGCTTCAGGACCACCGGGCACCCGGCGGCGAGCGCCGGGACCACCTTGGCCACGATCTGGTGCAGCGGGTAGTTCCACGGCGTGATCGCCGCAACGACCCCGACCGGCTCGGCGAACACCCGGGAGCCGCCGACCTGCTCCTCGAACTCGTACCCGGCCAGGATCTCCAGGTACGAACCGGCGACCGCGAGCGGCAACGCTGCCTGCACGGCGGTCGCGAACCCGATCGGCGCCCCCAGCTCGGCGACCACGGTCTCGGCGATCTCCTGCTGCCGGGCCACCAGGCCGTCCCGCAGCCGGGTGAGCGGCGCCAGGCGCTCCTCCCGGCCGGTCGCGCCCCAGGCCCGGGCCGCGGCCCTGGCGGCACGGACGGCGGCGTCGACGTCCTCGGCCCCACCGGCCGGGACGGTCGCGATGACCTGCTCGGTCGCCGGGTTCAGCACGGCGATGGTCTCCGCGGTGAGCGCGGGCCGCCACTCGCCGCCGATGTACTGATCCGAGTACTCCTGCACCGGTCCGCCCTCTCGTCCACCACCGGCCGGCCCGCACCCACGGACCGGCACACCCGATCGGCCACGTTCGGCCGCCGCCGGCCAGGCGGCCGACCGCCTTGACTAGCACCGCTAGTCAAGGCGGTCGAAGGTGCGCCGCGCAAGTGGGCCCGGGCGTGCCGAGCCGAAGTGTGCTGCCTCCGTTGCGGGGAATGGCAGCAGCAACCGTCCTGTCCGTACTGCTCCTTGCTGCTCCTTGCTGCTCCTTGCTGCTCCTTGCTGCTCCTTGCCGCTTCGTCCGGCGGCGCCTGCGGCAACGGGCATGATCGCCCCGCTGCCTGGGAGTTCCCTGGCCTCGCCGCGCCACGCCCGGATCGAACGGCTCCTGCCGGCCGTCGGATGTCCGACAGCCGGCAGGAGCCGTTCGAAGCAGGAGGGCCTGCGTGCGGGTTACTCGACGACGAGCTCGACCGGGATGTTGCCGCGGGTGGCCTTGGAGTAGGGGCAGACCTCGTGGGCCTGCTTGATCAGCAGCTCGCCGGTCTCGTTCTGGAGAG
The DNA here is from genome assembly GCF_042264695.1 of Kitasatospora sp. NPDC056138. Lineage (NCBI taxonomy): Bacteria > Bacillati > Actinomycetota > Actinomycetes > Kitasatosporales > Streptomycetaceae > Kitasatospora > Kitasatospora sp. NPDC056138. The sequence goes on from NZ_JBHJVK010000051.1 coordinate 8,675, forward strand.
CCTCCGGCAGCTCGACCCGCAGGGTGACGGCGAGGCCGAAGCTGGTCTCGTCCTTGCCGATGGCGACCTCGGCGGTGACCGAGACATCGCTGGTGTCGACCTTCGCCTGGCGGCCCACCAGGCCGAGCGCGCTGGCGAAGCAGGCGGCGTAGCCCGCTGCGAACAGCTGCTCCGGGTTGGTGCCCTCGCCGCTGCCGCCGAGCGCGGTCGGCATCGCGAGCGGCAGGTCCAGCCGGCCGTCCGAGCTCACGGCCCGACCCTCGCGACCGTTGGCGGTGGCAACAGCGGTGTACAGCGCGTCCATGGGACTCGCCCCTCTCCCTCATCCGAGCTCGTCAGAGCCCGTCCGGACTCATCCGATCGGCGGCCCGACTGCCGGGCTGCCCGATGACTCAAGTAGAGCACACAACTAAATTGCGCACAACTAAAACGGGTGCGGTGCGGATATCCTGGGGGCATGAGCGCCGAGCCCACCACCGATCCGATCGCCCTGCCGGATCCGACCACCGACCCGCCGCAGGTGCCCACCGACCCGCCCACCGGTCCGTCGCAGGCACCGGTCGACCTGTCGCAGGTGTCCGCGGACCAGCTGCTCCGCCTGGACAGCCAGATCTGCTTCTCGCTGCACGCCGCCTCGCGCGCCTTCGGCGGCGTCTACCGGGTCGTCCTCAAGGACCTCGGGCTCACGTACCCGCAGTACCTGGTCATGTTGGTGCTCTGGGAGCACGGGGAGCTGCCCGTCAAGCAGATCGGCGAGCACCTGCGGCTGGACTCCGGCACGCTCTCCCCGCTCCTCAAGCGTCTCGAAGCCGGCGGACTGGTCCGCCGCGAGCGCAGCAGCGAGGACGAGCGGTCCGTCACCGTCCATCTCACGGACGCCGGCGCCGACCTGCGCGAGCAGGCCCTGCGCGTCCCGCACCGGATCGTCGCCGCCACCGGACTCCCGCTCGCGGAGATCACCGCCCTTCAAACGCTGCTGCGCCGCGTCACGGCCGCCCTCGACGCCGCCGACCTCGATGCCGTCGGCGTGGGCGCCGCCGAGCCGGCCAGTCAGGACGCCGCCACCCCGTAGCGGTCAGATGCCCATCCGGGCGGCGATGCCGTCGAGGACGCAGTCCAGCCCGACCCCGAACTGCCACTCCCGGTCGTCCTTGCGGGTGGCCTCGCCGGCGTAGCGGCGGTAGGCGGGGTAGCGCCCGGTCTCCAGCAGCCAGGTCATCCGGGACGCCAGTCCGGCCCTCGTCTCGTCACCACTGGACCAGCCCCGGTCCTGCATCAGCCGGAGCAGGCCGATCTCGGCGGTGACGGCCCCGTGCACATACGCGGTGACGGTGCGGAAGACGGCCATCATCGTGTCGGCGTCCAGACCCGGCCCGTCCAGCACGGTCAACGCCCGTTCTGCCACGGCCAGTTGATTCGGAGTCAGCGAAAGCACGCCGCCCCGGCCCATCCAGGGGTGGTCCAGCACCATGACCCGGGTCCGCTCGGCGAGGGCCCGCATGGCGCCCCGCCAGCCGACGGCCGGATCGGGGAGGTCCAGCTCGCCGTAGACGAAGTCGACCATCAGCTCGAGGAGTTCGTCCTTCCCCGACACATGGCGGTAGGTGGCCATGGGAGCGACACCCAGTTCGATGGCCAGGCGTCGCATGGTGACGGCGTCGATGCCCTCGGCGTCGGCGATCGCGACCGCGACCTCGGCGATCCGGTGGACACTCAGGGCCGCCCGGGGGGCGGGCGCCGGGCGCTCGATCCGCTCCCAGAGCGAGACCTGCGACTTCTCCGGCCTCCCCGACTTCCCTCTCTGCTCCTCCTCGGCGGGCATGCGTGCTGACTCCTTCCGACGGTTTCGTGTGTACACCGTATCAAGAGAGTAGACGCCGTACACGTCGTTGTGTACGTTGTATCTCGCAAGATACGCCGTACGCAGCGCCGTACGTACCGAGGGGGATCCCATGGACGCAAGCAACGACAGCCGCCTGAAGGTCGCGGTCATCATCGGCAGCACGCGCGACGGGCGCTTCGGCCCGACCGTGACCAGCTGGCTGCTCGGCCACACCGCCCGGCGCGAGGACATGGACGTCGATCTCGTCGACCTGACCGAGACCCCGCTCCCCACGGTCTTCCCGGCCTTCGGCCAGCCGCCGGCCGAGGGCACCGAGGAACTGCTCGCCGCGGTGTCGCCGAGGCTCGCGGCGGCCGACGCCTTCGTCATCGTCACGCCCGAGTACAACCACAGCTTCCCGGCTCCGCTGAAGAACGCCATCGACTGGCACAACCAGCAGTGGCACGCGAAGCCGATCGGCTTCGTCTCCTACGGCGGACTGTCCGGCGGCCTGCGCGCGGTCGAGCAGCTCCGGGTGGTCATGGCCGAGCTGCACGCCGTCACCATCCGCAACACCGTCAGCTTCCACAACTACGGCGACAAGTTCGACGCGGACGGCAAGGCGGTCGACCCCGCCGCCGACGCCGCGGCCGAGTCCATGCTGAACCAGCTGGCGTGGTGGGCCCATGCCCTGCGCGACGCCCGGAGCATCCGCCCGTACGCCGTCTAGCGCCGGACCCCGCTCCGGGATCGGATCCCGCCGGGGAGCACAGCCGCCCTCCGAAGCCGCCGTACGGTCAGGCCGTTCCGGAGGAGCCTTGTGCCGCAACAGCGCTGCGGCACAAGGCAGGTGCGAACACGGCGGTCTCGCGGGTGGCACCACCGCCCGACTCGGCGCGGACCCCGGGCCGTACGGCCGGACGCTCTCACCGACATCGACGGCCCTCGGGAGCCGTCGAGGGCGAGCCGCCGCGGAAGGTGGACCGACGGACGGTCAGTCCACGTACGCCATGGCCAGGCGGCAGCGCGCGCCCGAGGCCGGGAGCCGCTCCTCCTCGTCGGCCTCCGGGGCAGCCACCGTGAAGCCCAGCGGCAGCAGGTCGAGCCGTCCCCGTGCGGGTACCACCGACGGGCGGTTGACCGCGCGCCCGTTCGGCGATCCGTTGACGACGACGGCGAGTCGATTGCCCTCGATCATGACGCTTCGCTTCCTTCCGGATGTGCCGGCTCTGGTGGGCCTGCCGCCCACCTCTCCAGTGCAGCCCCACTCTGGCCCGTTTGCATCCGACCTTGACACTCGGACTACGCGAATCCGGTCGACCTTGACGACACCTTGACGAGTCGGCCCTGTTCGGCCGAAGCAGGCCCCCGGGCCGGGTGGTGGGGAGTCGGTTGCACAGCGGGCCGTCGGGCTGGCCTAGAGTGAGGGCGATGGACACGCTCACGCCCCGGAACCTGGCGGCCGGCAGCCGCCGGTGGGCCGGAGTTCGGGCGTTGGCCGTGCTGGCGCTGCTGCTCGGGCTGCTCGGGATGCACGCACTGGCTGATCCCGGTGGCGGCGTCATGGCGCATCCGGAAGCACACGCCCGACAGTCCGCGCCGCAACAGTCGGCGTCTCGGCAACCGGCGTCTCAGCAACCGACGCCACCACAGCTCGGGGCGCACCAGGCCGATCGGACGCCGGCGGGCGAGTCCGCGCCGCTGCTCGGGGCCGGTGACGGCCCGTGCGACTGCGACGGCCACCACCAGGCGCACGCCGGGGATATCTGCCAGGCCTCCGGCCTCGGTTCGGCCCCCGTCGTGCCGCCGCTCCGGCCGGTGCTCGACACCTCCTTCAGCGGGCCCGTCCCGTCCATCGCCGACGCACCGGCCCGGCTCACCGCCGGGCGCGGGCCGCCGTCCCTCGCCGCCCTCCAACTCCTGCGCATATAGGCCGGGCCGCTGCACCCTCGCGTGCACGCACGCCCATGTCCTCGTTCCTCCGGAACTTCAGCCACGCAGGAGTACTTCAGCATGTCCGCGTCTTCGCGCACGAACCGCCTGAACCGCACGAACCGCCTGAACCGCACGAGCCGTCTGAACGGCACGAGCCAGCTGAACCGTGCGAGCCGCACCAGCCGCACGGGCCGTACGCACATCCGCCGGGTCGCCCTGATCGGCGCGGCCGGCCTCGCGGCGCTCGCCCTCACCGCCTGCTCCAGCAGCGGCCCCGGCTCGGACCAGGCCGGTTCGTCCGCTGCCCCGGCCGCGTCGGTGGCTGCCTCCGCGTCCGCCTCGAACGCTCCGACGGGTGCGCCGGGTTCGGCGGCCGCCGGTGAGCACAACGCCGCCGACGTCTCCTTCGCACAGGGGATGATCCCGCATCACCGCCAGGCGGTCGCGATGGCCGAACTGGCCGCCGAACGCGCTTCGTCCACCCAGGTCAAGGAGTTGGCCGCGAAGATCAAGGGCGCCCAGGACCCGGAGATCGCCCAGATGAGCGACTGGCTGACCGGCTGGGGTCAGCAGGTGCCCGGTACCGACATGTCCTCGGCGATGCCGGGCATGGACCACTCGACGGGTGGCGCCGGCAGCTCGGCCGGTACGACCGGCTCCGGCCACTCGATGCCCGGGATGACGGGTGACGACGAGATGGCGAAGCTGAAGTCGGCGTCCGGCGCGGACTTCGACAAGGAGTTCCTCACCATGATGGTCGCCCACCACGAGGGCGCCGTGACGATGGCCGCGGACGAGCTCGCCAAGGGCGCCTTCCAGCCCGCCAAGGCGCTGGCCGGCTCGGTCAGCACCTCGCAGACGGCCGAGATCGCCGAGATGAAGAAGCTCCTCGCCGCAGGCTGAGCAGCCACGCCGGCGGTACGGCGGCAGTACTGGCAGGAGCGGCAGTAGCAACACGGTGGGGCACCGGCGTGCCCACAGGTGCCCCACCCACGCCACCCGCGACACCGATGCCACCCGCGCCCCGTGCCACCCGCGAAGCACTGTCCCACGCAAGGCTCACACAAGGGAGTTCCGTCTGCCATGTCCGCCGTAGCTGCGGTGCTGCACGCCCTGTCGATCACCGGGTCGATGACCTGGGAGATCACCTGGGCGCTGATCCTCGGGTTCCTGCTCTCCGCCGTCGTCCAGGCGGTGGTGCGCAAGTCGACCATCTCCGGACTGATGGGCGACGACCGGCCGCGTACGCTCGCGGTCTCCTCGCTGCTCGGCGCGGCCTCCTCGTCCTGCTCGTACGCGGCCGTGGCGCTGGCCCGTTCGCTCTTCCGCAAGGGCGCCGACTTCACCGCGGCGATGGCCTTCGAGATCGCCTCCACCAATCTGGTCATCGAACTCGGCGTGATTCTGGCGCTGTTGATGGGCTGGCAGTTCACGGCGGCGGAGTTCGTCGGCGGGCCCGTCATGATCGTCCTGCTGGCGGTGATGTTCCGGCTGTTCCTCGGCAGCAGACTGCTGGAGCAGGCCAGGGCGCAGGCCGACCGCGGGCTGGCGGGATCGATGGAGGGCCATGCCGCGATGGACATGTCGGCCCCCGGGGAGGGATCGTTCCGGCAACGGCTGCTCTCCCGGGGCGGCGTGACCGCGACCGCCCACGTCTTCGTCATGGAATGGGCGGCGATCTGGAAGGACCTCGTCGGCGGGCTGCTGATCGCCGGTGCCATCGCCGCCTGGGTGCCGGACTCGTTCTGGCAGGCGCTGTTCCTGGACGACCACCCGCTCGCGTCCAAGATCTGGGGACCGCTGATCGGCCCGCTGGTCGCGATCGCTTCCTTCGTCTGCTCGATCGGCAACGTGCCGCTGGCGGTGGTGCTCTGGAAGGGCGGTATCAGCTTCGGCGGGGTCGTCGCGTTCGTCTTCGCCGACCTGCTGATCCTGCCGATCCTGAACATCTACCGGAAGTACTACGGCGTCCGGATGGCGCTCTTCCTCCTCGGCACCTTCTACGCCGCGATGGTGCTGGCGGGCTACACCGTGGAGATCCTCTTCGGCGGGCTGGGCATCATCCCCGACCACTCGACGGCCAGGGTCCCCACGGGCGGGATCCGTTGGAACTACACGACCTGGCTGAACATCGCCTTCCTGCTGCTCGCCGCCCTGCTGGCGGTCCGTTTCGTACGGACCGGCGGAGTCGCGATGCTGCGGATGATGGGCGGTTCGCCGACCGCTGCCCCTGACCGTCAGTGAGCACACATCCCATCAGGTAACGCTTGCATCAAGACATAGTAAATACTAATTTTTCTAGTCGCAGTGGTCGCAGCCAACCGCCGCCGCCCACCGGCGTCTTGACCGCCCCCCCTCGGGCTGCACCCGCTCCGGCCGTACCCGCCGGCTGGACCCGCTCGGGCCGCACCCGCTTCGACCCCACGCACGTGACCGCACGCACTTTGACAGCACACCGAGGAGTGACACCCCGATGGGGAACCACCGCCGTCCCAAACCTGCCGGGCGCACCCGGACGACCATGCTGGTGGCGACCGCCGGAGCCGCCACCATCCTCCCGGCAGCCGCCGCCCATGCCGAGCCCGGAAAGAACATCGACCAGGTCAAGGCCCAGGTGGACAAGCTCTACGAGGACGCCGAGGTCGCCACCGAGCAGTACAACAAGGCCGACGAACAGCAGCAGCAGCTCCAGGGCGAGACGTCGAAGCTCCAGGACCGGCTCGCCGCGCAGCAGGCGAAGATCAACGAGCTGCAGACCACCCTCGGCGCCGTGGCCGCCGACCAGTACCGGTCCGGCGGGGTGGACCCCACGGTCCGGCTGATGTTCGACACCTCCCCCGAGGAGTACCTCCAGCGGGCCGGGCTCCAGGACCAGGCGAACGAACAGCAGGTGGCCGCGCTGCGCCTCGCCCGGCAGCTGCAGATCTCGATCGACCAGACCCGTACCGAGACCGCCGCCAAGCTGGCCGAACTCGAGCGCGCCCGGCAGACCCTGAACGAGAAGAAGGCGGGGGCCAAGTCCAAGCTGGCCGAGGCCCAGTCCATACTCGACGGCCTCCAGGCCGCCGACCGGGCCAAGGTCCTGGCCGACCAGAACGACGAGGCCGCCTCTCGCGGCTCCTCCCGCACCTCGCCCGGCGGCTCGTCGGCCTCCGGCGTCGGCGGCTCGTACACCGGCCCGGCGAGCGGCCGGGCCAAGTCCGCGCTCGACTTCGCGTACGCACAGATCGGCAAGCCGTACGAGATGGGTGCCGAGGGCCCCAACTCGTTCGACTGCTCCGGACTCACCCAGTCCGCCTGGCGCGCGGCCGGGGTGTCCCTGCCCCGGACCACCTGGGACCAGTGGAACGCCGGCCGCCACGTGTCGAAGTCCGACCTCCAACCCGGCGACCTGGTCTTCTACTTCGACGACCTGCACCACGTCGGGATCTACGTGGGCGACGGCAAGGTACTGCACGCTCCGCGCAAGGGGAAGAACGTCCAGATCGTCCCGATGGACGTCATGCCGTACATGGGTGCCATCCGGCCCTGAACCGGCGTCCTGCCGGTGTCTCCCGGACTTCCGTCGCCGCTCATCGGACGTTCGGACAACCGGGTTAAGCTGACCGGACGTTGACATCCCATCGGCCCACACAGAGGGACTTCATGGACATCAAGGGGGGAATCGGATGATCGCATTCAACCGGACAAGGGCACCGAAACGGGCCACCTGGGCCTTGGCGGCCCTGACCGCAGCCGCTGCCCTGACGGGCTCCCAGACTCTGCAGCTGTCCTCCGCGGCAGCCTCCGACACGGGCGCGAACGAGGCTGCGGCAGCCGGCATATCGGGCCACCCGGCCGACGGCGGGGCCCCCAGGCTCCTCCCGCAGCCCCCGGTCCGGCCGGTCGTCCCGCCGGGCGGCACCCTGCCGGGAACCGGCTCGGCGGCGACCGGGGCCGACCTCACCGGCGCCTCGCTGCCCGACACGGTCTTCACCGCCTACCGCAACGCGGAGAGCACCCTGGCCTCCACCACCCCCGGGTGCCACCTCAGGTGGCAACTGCTCGCAGGCATCGGCCAGGTGGAGTCCGGCCAGGCCAACGGCGGCCAGGTGGACGCCAACGGCACCACCTACACGCCGATCCTCGGCCCGGCCCTGGACGGCAACGGCTTCGCCGCCATCCCGGACACCGACGGTGGTGCGCTGGACGGCAGTTCGATCTGGGACCGGGCCGTCGGACCGATGCAGTTCATCCCCTCCACCTGGGCGACCTGGGGCACGGACGGCAACCACGACGGCAAGGCCGACCCCAACAACGTCTTCGACGCCGCACTCACAGCCGGCCGCTACCTGTGCGCGGGCGGACGCGACCTCAGCGACTCGGCACAGCTCGACCGGGCCATCCTCAGCTACAACTACTCGACGGACTACCTCAACACCGTCGAGAACTGGATGCGCCACTTCGAGTCCGGCGCCGCGGTGACGCCCGACCGGCCCGGTGACCCGTGGACGGCGCCGAAGCCGATCCCGCTGCCGACGCCGGCCCGGACGCCCGCCACCCCCGGCGGACCGGCCTCGCCCAGCCCGTCGCCCTCCCCGCGGCCGAGCTCGTCGCCGTCGGCCACCCCGAGCCCGTCGGCCTCGCCGACGAACCCGAGCACAAGTGCCAGTGCAAGTGCCAGTGCGAGCGCGAGCCCGAGTGCGAGTGCAAGTGCCAGTGCGAGCGCGAGCCCCAGTCCGAGCACGAGCGCCAGCCCGAGCCCGTCACCCAGTTCGTCCGCGAGCCCGAGCCCGTCACCCTCGGGCCCCGCCTGCCCGACGCCGACCGCGACCCCGTCGCCCACGCCGACCGGCAGCGCCTCGCCGTCGCCGTCTTCGAGCCCGACCGCGAGTCCGTCGGGCTCCCCGTCCGGCACCCCGTCCCCGAGCCCGAGCCCGTCGGCGGACGCCCTGCACCTGCCGGGCTGCCCGACCCCGACGGCGTCACCCTCCCCGAGCGGCTCCGCGACGCCCTCGGTGACCCCGGCACCGTCCCCGTCACCGAAGCACCACTGAGTCGCGACTCCAGCTGAGCCCCCGGGAACCCGAGCAGTTCCTCCCGGGGGCTCAGTGCCGTCCCGCCCGGTCAGCCGCGCACACCCCGGCCGGCGGACGCCAGGATGTCCGCCCCCGCGGGGTCGGCCGCCAGCGCCCGTTCGAAGTCGTCCTTCGGCAGCACCGTGTTCCCCGCGAGGACGACTCCGGCCGGCGGGCTGTCGTGGCCCTCCGGTTGGTCGTCCCAGAAGTTGCCGAGGAAGGCGACGTTCTCCAGCGGCGGCGTCACCCGGAGCACGATCGGCGTGTCACCTCGGTGGACCACGTTGCCCTGCACGGTCACCCACGCGGCGCCGTAGTCGGTGTAGAGGCCGAAGTTGTACGAGGTGACCGTGTCGCGGATGACGTTGCCCCGTACCAGGGTGCCGCTCGCGTAGGAGGAGCCCTGGCGGCCGTTGAGGTAGATGCCGCCCCCGTCGGCGAGCACCGTCATCGTGTGGTGGATCAGGTTCTCCACGATCTGCACCCGGGCCGCGCGGTCCCCGCCGACGACGATGATGCCGCAGTAGGGCACGTCGTGGATCTCGTTGTGCGCCACGGTCGCCTCCCGGGTGTCGACCACCCAGACGGCGGGCGTGCCGTGGTACTCGCGCCCGATCCGGCGGATCAGGTTGTGCTCCACCCTGGTGCCGGTGCCGGACTCGACGGCCAGCCCGCTGCCGGACACGTCCTCGATGACGTTGCCGAGGACCGCGTTGTCCCGCCCCGGGCCGAGCAGGGCGAGGGCTCCAGCACCGAGCCGGGTGAACGTGTTGCCCTCCAGCGTGATCCGCACCGCCCCCTCGAACCGGACGTTGGCGGGAAGCTGCTCGGGGCTGACCGGCACCGCCAGCCGGGCCATGCCCTCGGCGAGCTCCACCTTCTGGAGCGGTCCGCCGTCGTAGTAGCTGTTGCCGTGGAAGTGCAGGAACCCGCCCGGTCCGCTCGGCTTCGTCCAACCCGCGTCCGCGAAGACCAGACCGCGCAGCGTCACGTCGTGCAGCGGGTGGTCCTCGCTGCCACGGCCCACGACCAGTTCCTCCAGCACCGGTGCCACGATCTCGGCCTGCGCCGGGTCCTCCCCGGGCAGTGGCCGGTAGTGGAGGACGTGGCGGCCGGGGGTGGTCCGGTCGAGGGCGAAAGTGCCGGGCTCGGTCAGGAAGCTCGCGCTGTTCTCCGCCGAGCTCGGCATCCCCATGGTCTGCCAGACCCCCGTGCCGCTCTCCGCAGGCGGGGACTCGCCGACCCACTCGGCGTTGTAGAGCTCGCGGGCCCGGCCGAAGCCGGGCTGGGCCAGGGTGATCGTGCTGGACCGCTCGTCCCCGGTGATCCCGGCGACCTGGCAGCGGGCCTCCGACCAGGGGTAGACGCCCGGGTAGACGAACTCGATGCTCGCCGGGTCCTGCCAGCTCTGCGGGACCGTGCTGTCCGTGACGTAACCTGTCTCCGTTTTCGTCACAGTACCGGGAATTCCGGGGCTGATCGCCGCCCGGGCGGCCCGGCGGCCGTCGACGTAGAGCTGCCGGGTCTCCAGGTCCCCGACCTCGGCCCGCCAGCTGCCGCCCTGGCCACCGCCCCGGCCACCGGGCCGCTCAGTGGGCCGCCAGCCGGTGATCCGGCGGCCGCCGCTGATCACCGCCTCTTCCCGGTCCGCCGTGCCGTGGCCGTAGGCCTGGTAGACCACCCGATACCCGTTCTCCCCCGAGTCCCCCTCGTCCCCGCTCAGCACGAACGGCTCGGTGAGCACGTAGGTACCGGCTCGCAGACTGACCACCAGATCGGCGGAGAGCGACGCGGTGCGAGCACGGACGGCCCGCTGCGCGGCGGGCAGCGTGGCGAACGGCCGCTCGAACGTGCCGGGCCACGAGTCCCGCCCCCAGGGCGCCACGTAGAGCTGGCTCTCAACCATGAATCAACCTTCCCCAAAGGTGTTTATGGCATACACACTGGTGTACACCATAAACGCACCGATAAGCTGGGTGTCAAGCACCGGGAGGGATGGGCATGAGTGGCGAGAACACGCCCGACGGCACCACGGCGGCCGATCCGGCACGCACGATCGAGCTGCTCTGGGGCGCGGAGGAGAGCCGGGACCGGGCCGGGTTGAGCCTGGACCGGATCGTCCGGGCGGCCCTGGAGATCGCCGACGCCGAAGGTCTCGCCGCGCTGTCCATGCGACGGGTGGCCGAGCGGCTGGGCTTCACAACAATGTCGCTCTATCGACATGTTCCGGGCAAGGCGGAGCTGGTCGAGCTCATGCGGGACGCGGTCTTCGCCGAACTGGACATCGCCGCACTGGAACCACCGGACTCACCGGAGTCGGCAAGGCCGGCAGGGTCGGCAGGGTCGGCAGAGCCGGACGACGGCAGCTGGCGGAGCGGCCTGGAGGCCTGGGCGCGGGCACACTGGGCGCTGCAGCTGCGGCACCCCTGGCTCTCCCGCACGGCCGGGAGCCGACGGCTGCCCGGGCCGAACATCATGGCGGACTACGACCGCGCCCTGCGGATCGCCGAGCGGACGGGGCTGCGCGCGGCCGAGGTGGTCGCAGTGGTCTCGCTGGTCGGCGGTTTCGTGAACACCGCCGCCCAGCAGGTGCACGACCACCTCCGGGAGGAACGGGACTCCGGTGTCTCGCACGAGCAGTGGTGGCGCAGCCAGGACGGGCTGATCGAGCACATGCAGTTCTATCCAGCGCTGGGCCGGCTCTGGTTGGCCGGCGGGTTCAACCCTCCCGAGGACCCGTTCGACTTCGGCCTCGCGCGGACCCTGGACGGCGTCGAGCTGCTCATCCGGAGCCGCCGTGACGAAAAGGGTGACGCAACCGAGCCGGCGGCCACCGGCCACTGCGCGGTCTGCGGGAGTCCGCTCGCGGGACCCGTCCGGGGTCGGCCGCGCGACTACTGCTCCCGCGCCTGCCGCCAGCGCGCCTACCGCCTGCGCCACGCCACCCCGTCGGCCTGAACGCGGGACCCGTGGATCCGACCACGCCACCCCGTCGGACCGAACGCACGAGGCGCGAGGGACCGCACGAACCCGCACCTCCGTGGAGGGCAGGTCGCGCAGTTCCTCGCGCCTGTGGAGCTTCTGCCCGGCTACCGCCGGTGGATCCGGCTCAGCCGACCGCGCTCTTGGCCTCGTCCGACTTCACCGGGGCGGCCTCGGAGGCCTCGGACGCCTCGAACGCCTCGGGAGCGGCGGCGAGCTCCTCGCGCACCTGGGCGAGCGACGGGTTCTGCCAGGAGCTGCGGACGCCCCAGTAGTAGAAGGCCAGGCCGAGCGCAGCGACGATCAGCAGGTCCCAGCCCTCGGGCAGGTAGCCGTGACCGCCGAAGTCCGCGCTGCCCGCCCAGGAGACGGCCGACATCACCAGCAGGTAGCCGACCATCCAGCACCCGGCGAGCAGGTGCGGCTTGAGCACGGCCCACGGCTTGCGCAGCTCGTACCAGGCCCAGATCGGCAGACCGACGGCCATCAGCAGGATGACCTTGCCGGTGAGCGGCCACTTGGCCCAGTAGAGCACCAGCGAGCCGAAGACCATGGCGACCGGCGCGATGACCGGCATGGCCCGCAGCTTGACCGGGCGCGGCAGGTCCGGCGCCAGGCGGCGCAGCGACATCACGGCGACCGGGCCGGTGATGTAGGAGATCACGGTGGCCACCGAGACGATCGAGGCGAGCGAGCCCCAGCCGCGGAAGACCGCGAGGAACAGGAAGGCGATCACCAGGTTGAGCAGCAGTGCCGGGCGCGGGATGCCGGTCTTGCGGTCGATCCGACCGAAGATCGACGGCAGGTGGCCGTTCTCCTGGACACCGTGGATCATGCGCGAGGTGGTGGCGGCATAGATCATGCCGGTACCGCTCGGGGAGATGAAGGCGTCCGCGTAGAGCAGCATGGCGAGCCAGTTCAGGCCCCAGGCCAGCGCCAGGTCGGCGAGCGGGGACTTGTAGCTCAGGCTGCCCCAGCCGTTGGCCAGGTCGCCGGACGGGACGGCGAGCAGGAAGGCCAGCTGGAGGGCGATGTAGATCACCAGGGCGATCAGGATCGAGCTGATCACGGCCTTGGGGAGCGACTTGCCCGGGTTGCGGGCCTCACCGGCCAGGTTCAGCGGCGACTGGAAGCCGTTGTAGGCCCAGACGATGCCGGAGGTGGCGACCGCCGTGAACACCGCGCTCCAGCCGTTGGGGGCGAAGCCGCCGTGGTCCTGGAGGTTGTGGGTGTCGAAGTGCGACAGCAGCAGGGCGCCCGCGGTGATGGTGGGCACGACCACCTTGAAGACGGTGATCGCCGTGTTGGTCTTGGCGAACAGCGAGATCGCGAACCAGTTCAGTACGAAGTACCCGATCAGCAGCACGCTGGCCAGGGCGACACCGCTGACGGTGAGCTCCGTGCCGTCGTACAGGCCCTTGGCCCAGCCGAAGTGCCAGGAGCTCATGTACTGCACGGAGGCGGTCGCCTCACCCGGGATGACCGAGACGATGGCGATCCAGTTCGCCCAGGCGGCCAGGTAGCCGGCCAGCGAGCCGTGCGAGTACTGGCCGTAGCGGACCATGCCGCCGGCCTTGGGGAACATCGATCCGAGTTCGCTGTACGTGAGAGCGATCACCAGTGCGACGGCCGCACCGATCACCCAGGCCAGCGTCGCGGCCGGGCCGGCCAGCTTGGCGGCTCTCTCGGCACCGAACAGCCAACCGGAACCGATGATCGAGCCGAGGCCGACCGCGGTGAGGCTGATGGTTCCGAGTGAGCGGCGGTAGTTCTGGTCTGACCGCGTTGTCGGCTCAGGCGCGCTCAATGTGTCGCCCCTTCGGTTTGGTCGCCAGGGCCTCCGGATGAGGCTCCTGTCCTGGTCGGCACCGGCCAGGAAACGACGTCGAACCTCAGCCAGGCAACGCGGAGCAGAATAGGCGACCAACTCGGACTAAATGCTCATATCAAGCTCAAATCATTCGATCGTTGCCATCTTGTGTCCGATTACCGGTTGCCTCGTTCATGGTGTATCTGCCAGGTCGGAAGGGTCCGCCCGACCGGATCGGACGGCCCGCGCACAGGGGGGTCGCCGGGGACGCCCACGGGCGGCGGGGCTCGGCCGCGAGGGCCGGCCGACACCCTGGCGATCAGCCGCGACGCGGTGGTGATCGTGATGACCATGATGGCGACGGTCATCGGGAGCAGTGCGGCGCCGCTCGGGAAGGCGCTCAGGCCGAGGACCTGCTGAAGGTAGAGGTTGAGGAAGAACCGCATCGGCACCCAGGCGGCGGCGAGCAGGAACTGGGCGACGTTGGCGGCGGCCAGGTTGGGCGCCCTGAAGATGTCCAGGCGCATCAGCGGCTCGCGGCGCTTGGACTGGACGACCAGGAAGACGGCGATCAGGACGACGACTGCGGCCAGCACCAGCAGGGTGGACGCGGATCCCCAACCGGCCTCGGGGGCCCGGACGATGGCGTAGACGGCGGCGGCCAGGCCGACGGTGACGGTGAGCGCGCCGAGCAGGTCGATCCGACCGCTGCGGCGGCCGGTGGCGGGCATCAGCCTCGGCGTCGCGACCAGTGCCACGACGGCGACCGGGATGTTGATCCGGAAGACCCAGGGCCAGCTGATGTATTGGGTGATCGCCCCGCCGAGGAACACGCCGGCGGTGCCGCCGGCCGGGGCCGCGGCGCCGTAGAGGGCGAAGGCCTTGGCGAGCTCCTTGGGGTCGTGGCCGAAGAGCATCATCAGCAGGGTGAGCGCGGAGGGGGCGATCAGTGCCGCGCCCGCGCCCTGCACCGCGCGGCTGACCAGCTCGACGGTGACGTTGTCCGCCAGTCCGGCGGCCAGCGAGCCGACAACCAGGACCGCCCAGCCGGTGCCGAACAGCTTGCGTGCGCCGAACAGGTCCGAGAGGCGGCCGCCCAGGAGCAGCAGTCCGCCGAAGGCGACCACGTAGGCGTTGAAGACCCAGGACAGGTTCTCCTGGGTGAAGCCGAGGTCGCCCTGCATCTCGGGCGGCGCGACGCCGATGATCGACGTGTCCATGATGACCATGAACTGGGCCGCCGCGATCAGCCAGAGGGCCTTCCCACGGCTCGAGTCGGGCGAGGTTCCGGGTGCGGACATCGCAGGTACCCAATACCGGCTTGGGGTATATCGACGGGAGGAACATAGCACCGCTCGACCGGGAACGACATGGCTGGGAACGGTGAATGCGTGAGCGGGGGTTGGGCGCGAAACAAACCCCCCAGGGGTACTTGCTCAGTCATACCCTAGGGGGGTACCTTCTACACCGCCAGGACGAACAGACGGGAGGTCACGGCATGGCCGGGTACATCGGATCCAAGAGCGAGTTCACCAAACGCCTGCGCCGCGTCGAGGGCCGGATTCGCGGCCTCCAGCGGATGGTCGAGACCGACACCTACTGCATCGACATCCTGACCCAGGTCTCGGCGACCACCAGGGCACTGCAGGCGGTCGCCCTGGGACTGCTCGACGAGCACATGAACCACTGCCTGGTCGCGGCGGCCGGAGCCGGCGGCGCGGAGGCCGACGCCAAGCTCCAGGAGGCTTCGGCGGCCATCGCGCGACTGCTGCGCTCCTGAACCGACCTCCGCCCGAAGGAGACACCCCTTGAACACCCCGACCAAACTCGCCGGCTTCGCCCTGGGCCTGGCGGTCGCCCTCGGCGGGGCGGCCGGCATCGGCCACGCCGTCGGACCGATCGGCGACCCGGCCCCCGCCCCGATGCACCACGCCGCGACGAGCGGCACGGCACGGCCCGGCTCCGCAGCCGGCCACGGAGACCACGACACGGGCGAGGCCGGACCGACCGCCGCGACCGGAACCGCGACCGAGGAAACCCCTGGAGGACTGATGGTCTCGCAGCACGGCTACACCCTGGAACCCACCGCCCGCAGCCTGACGGCCGGCACCCCGCAGACCCTGTCCTTCGTCGTCCGCGGCCCGGACGGCAAGCCCGTCACCGGGTACACCCCGACCCACGAGATGGACCTGCACCTGATCGTGGTCCGCCGCGACCTGACGGACTTCCAGCACCTGCACCCGACCCGGGACGCCGTCGGCACCTGGAGCATCCCGCTGACCCTGCCGACCGCCGGCGAGTACCGGATGTTCACCGACTTCGCCCCGGCGGGCGGCCAGGGACTCACCCTCGGTGCCGACCTCTCGGCCGCCGGGAACTTCACCCCGCAGCCGCTCCCCGCCCCGGCCGCCACCGTCGAAACCGACGGCTACTCCGTCACCTTGGACGGCACGCTGGAGGCCGGGAGGACCTCGAAACTGACCCTCACCGTCAGCCGGGACGGCAAGCCGGTCACCGACCTCCAGCCCTACCTCGCCGCGTACGGCCACCTGGTGGCCCTGCGCTCCGGCGACCTCGCCTACCTGCACGTGCACCCGGACGGGAGCCCCGGCGACGGCCGCACCGCGCCCGGCCCCGGCATCACCTTCTACGCCACCGTGCCGAGCGCCGGCGACTACCGGCTCTTCCTCGACTTCAAGCACGGGGACACCGTGCACACCGCCGCCTTCACCGCCCACGCCGAGGCCGGCAGCGGCCGGGCCGAGGCGGACGGGACCGGCGACGGCGACCACCAGCACTGACCGCACGCCGACAGGTACCCCCTACCCGTACCCCCGAACGCGCCCGACCGCAGTACCCCCGAGGAGGGGTGATGAGCTCCGCAACCCAAGACAGGACCCGGCCCGCCGGCAGTGAGCAGATCGAACTCGAGATCGGCGGCATGACCTGCGCCTCGTGCGCCGCCCGGATCGAGAAGCGGCTGAACAAGATGGAGGGCGTCACCGCCACCGTCAACTACGCCACCGAGAAGGCCAAGGTCACCTTCCTCGACTCGATCGAGCCGCAGGCCCTGGTCGCCGAGGTGGAGAAGGCCGGCTACACCGCCGCACTGCCCAGGCCGCCGGCCGCCGAGAACGCGGAGAGCACGGAGGAGGCCGGCCCCTCGGCGGCCGACGAGCGGGTCCGGGCACTGCGTCAGCGGCTGCTGATCTCTGCGGTACTGACCGTCCCGGTGATCGCCATGGCGATGATCCCGGCGATCCAGTTCACCTTCTGGCAGTGGCTCTCGCTCACCCTCGCCGCCCCGGTCGTCGCGTACGGCGCCTGGCCGTTCCACCGTGCCGCGTGGACCAACCTCAGGCACGGCGCGGCCACCATGGACACCCTGATCTCGGTCGGCACGCTGGCCGCCATGGGCTGGTCGCTGTACGCGCTCTTCTGGGGCACCGCCGGCACCCCCGGCATGACGCACCCGTTCGAGCTGACCATCGGCCGCAGCGACGGGGCGGGCAACATCTACCTGGAGGCCGCCGCCGGAGTCACCACGTTCCTGCTGGCCGGACGCTACTTCGAGGTCCGTTCCAAGCGGCGGGCCGGATCGGCACTGCGGGCACTGCTGGAGCTCGGCTCCAAGGACGTCGCGGTGATCCGGGACGGCCGCGAGGAGCGCGTCCCGATCGGGCAGTTGGCGGTCGGCGACGTCTTCGTGGTCCGTCCGGGCGAGAAGGTGGCCACCGACGGCGTGATCGTCGAAGGCACCTCGGCGATCGACGCCAGCATGCTGACCGGTGAGTCCGTACCGGTCGAGGTCTCCCCGGGCGACACCGTGGTGGGCGCGACGGTCAACGCGGGCGGCCGGCTGACGGTCCGCGCGGCGAAGGTCGGTGCGGACACCCAACTCGCCCAGATGGCACGGCTGGTGGAGGACGCGCAGAACGGAAAGGCCGAGGTCCAGCGGCTCGCCGACAAGGTCTCCGGGATCTTCGTGCCCGTGGTCATCACCCTGGCCGTCGCCACCCTCGGCTTCTGGCTGGGCACCGGCGCGGGCATCAGCTCGGCGTTCACGGCGGCGGTAGCGGTACTGATCATCGCCTGCCCCTGCGCCCTGGGGCTCGCCACGCCGACCGCGCTGATGGTCGGCACCGGACGCGGCGCGCAGCTCGGCATCCTGATCAAGGGGCCCGAGGTACTGGAGTCCACCACGGGCGTGGACACCGTGGTGCTGGACAAGACCGGCACGGTGACGACCGGTCAGATGACCCTGGTCGAGGTCGTCCCTGCCGACGGCGAGGACCCGGCGCAGATCCTGCGCCTGGCCGGTGCACTGGAGGACGCCTCCGAGCACCCGATCGCCCAGGCGATCGCCAAGGGCGCCACCCAGCGGGTCGGCACCCTGCCGCAGGTCGAGGACTTCGCCAACCTGGAGGGCCTGGGCGTGCAGGGCGTGGTGGCCGGCGACGGCACCAGGCACGCCGTCCTGGTCGGCCGGACCCGCCTGCTCGACGAGTGGAGCCAGCACCTGCCCCCCGCGCTGGAGCGGGCCAAGGCCGAGGCGGAGGCCAAGGGCCGCACCGCCGTCGCGGTCGGCTGGGACGGCAGGGCGCGCGGGATCGTGGTGGTCGCCGACGCGGTGAAGCCCACCTCGGCCGCCGCCATCCGCCAGCTGCGCGCCCTCGGCCTGCGGCCGGTGCTGCTCACCGGTGACAACGCCTCGGCCGCCCGCGCGGTGGCCGACGAGGTCGGCATCGAGGAGGTGATCGCCGAGGTGATGCCCGCCGACAAGGTGGACGTGGTCAAGCGTCTCCAGGCGGAGGGCCGCCGGGTGGCGATGGTCGGCGACGGCGTCAACGACGCGGCGGCGCTCGCCCAGGCGGACCTCGGGCTCGCCATGGGCACCGGCACGGACGCCGCGATCGAGGCGGCCGACCTGACCCTGGTCCGCGGTGACCTGCGCATCGCGGCGGACGCCATCCGCCTCGCCCGGCGCACCCTGGCCACCATCAAGACCAACCTGTTCTGGGCCTTCGCCTACAACGTGGCCGCGCTGCCGCTGGCGGCGGCCGGCCTGCTGAACCCGATGATCGCCGGTGCGGCGATGGCGTTCTCCTCGGTGTTCGTCGTCTCCAACAGCCTGCGGCTGCGCCGCTTCGCCGCCCTGCCCGACAACCGCGCCACCGGACCGACCGCCTGAGGAACAGTCACCGTGAGGCCGCCCGACCACTGGTCCGGCGGCCTCACGGCTTCCGCCACCGGGAAAAGCCCTCCGGCCACTACCACATTCCTTAGTAATTTCGCAGAATCACGGGGCGGCGACATGACGGAGAAACAGTCGGTTCTCTCCCGCCAGAACCCCGCGGAACCCGGCAGAACCGATCCGGCACATCGGCCGAATGGTGAATGCTCCGAACTCGGGACCGGTCTTGATTTCCGCCAACGGAATGACTCGACTGACTCCCGACGACCTACCGGGCAACGACCACCCCTCCCTCGGGGTCGGCAGCCACTGCCGCCGACCCGCTGGGCACGGCGCCGACCAGGGGATGAGAGATGGCTGACAAGCTGGAGCCGAGGGCGGCCGTCGCGGACGAGGCCGCCGAGATCGCCGCCCTTCTCGCCACTTCCTGGCGCGAGAACTACGCGGAACTGCTCGGCGGATACCGCACCGAGCTCCTGGTCGGAGAATACTGCGGAGTGGGCCGCATTTCCGCCGAGACAAGCGCCGCCCGCGCCGGTGACGGCTGGCTCGGCTGGCTCGTCGCCCGTACCGACGGCGAACTCGTCGGCGCCGCCGCCGGCGGAATCACCACCATCGGCTCGGGCGAGATCTACACCCTCTGCATCGCCTCCGCACACAGCGGAAAGGGCATCGCCGGCGCGCTGGTCAGAGCCGCGACCGAGCAGCAGCGGGCCCGCGGCGCCACCGAGCAGTCGGTCGGGGTGTACGGCAGCGGGGACCCGGCCTTCGGTTTCTTCACCCGGCACGGCTTCGCCCCCGTCGGCCCCGGCCACCACCCGGCCGAGGGCGTCGCCCCCTCCGACGGCTCTCCCCCGCTGGTCCGGATCCGCCGCGAGATCTGAACGAACGCCCCGGGATCGGCAGTCAGGCCAGCAGTCCGATCCCGCAGTCCGAGCCGGCAGTCCGACTGCCGCGATCCGGGCCCAGTGGTCAGGGGCCCGCAGTCCGAGTCCCCCACAGTCCGAGTCCCCTCAGCCCGGACGGCGGTGCAGGAGCTCACTTCAGGACGGGTGCGCTCATCCACATGTGCTTGTCGCAGACCACGATCCCGACCCGCTTCCCGTGGGCGTCGGTCATCTTCAGAGCCGGACCGGTCTCGTGCCGCCCGGCGTGCGGCGGCAGCGCCTGACCCTGCGCGAGGTCGTCCGCCGGGAAGTAGCAGACACGGCTGGTGTCCGGGACCTCGCTGTAGTGCAGGTCCACGACCACGGAACGCCCCGGCGCCACCACCAGCCGCACCGGCACCGTCCTGGCGCCGACCGCGACCACCTCGGGCCCCTTGCCCACGTGCACCCGGAACCACGGGTAGCCGTCGAAGGCACACGCCTCGGCTCCGGCGTTCTGCGCGGTCAGCCGTGCCGGAACGGGATCACCGGGCGTCGTCGGCACGTGCTCCAGGTGCACGAGCGTCCAACGCAGCTGTGCGGACGTGCAGTTGGCCGCCGCACCGTCCGGTGTCGGCTGTGCGACGGAACCGGACGGGACCGGCCCGGTCCCCGTCGGCGACACCACGGCCATGGGCGACGCCGAAACCGGCACCGCCGGTACGCCGCTGCCGGAGGGCACGGCCGAACCGGCGGAGGCGCTCGGGCCGACACCCGCCGCACCGGCGGCGGACGGCGCGACGGACCCGGAGGGCCTGACACCGGCGGCGGACGCCCTACCGTCCGGCGAGACCGACGCCGTCCCGGCCGCCCCCGTCGCCGGGCCGTCGCCCTCCGGCCCGCAGGCGCTCACCGACAGGACCAGCCCCACCGCAACCGCTGCTCCGACCACCAGCCGTCTGTTCATCGAAGTTCCCCCGTAGTTGTGCCGGGCCATGGCTTCACCGCCGCCATCGCCGTCCAGGACTCGGCTCGGACTCTTCGAGCCTAGAGGACCCGACGGACCCTACACCCGGGGACATCCGGCACCTGGCGCAGCAGGGCCGATGCACCCACCCCGAACACGACACACCGCGTGCGCCGGACCGGGGGTCACCCGGTACGGCGCACGCGGTGATCGCCTGCTGCTTCCGCTCTACTCCTTCTCCCTCTTGCTCCTTCCGGGTGCAAACCCGTCCGACCCGTCCGACCTGTTCGGCCCGTCCGGAGCCACAGGCCCGGGTCGGGGACAGCTCAGTCCCGGGTGGCCCGGCGGAGTACGAGCAGCATCGCCCCGATCGTCGAGAGCAGGGCGGAGAGCAGCATCAGCGGGGTCTGCGCCGAACCCGTGTGGGCCAACTCCCCGTGGTGATGGTGGTGGTGCTCCTTGCCGGACGAGTGGTGACCGCCGGCCGAACCGTGCTCCTTGCCCGAGAACTCGATCTTGTTCACCGAGCTCGCCGAGCTCGAGTTGTTGTTGTTGTTATTGTTGTTGTTGTTATTGTTGTTGGTCAGTTGGCTGCCATTCACGTTCTGGATTGAAGGCGCATTGTTGCCCGTGACCGTCACGTTCGGGTGGCTGTCGTTCGAGATCGAAACCGTGAAGGTCTGGTTTCCCTGCGTCTGATTGGCCGTCTGGCTGGGGTTGTTGGTCTGGGTGGGGGTGGAGTTCGCACTCTGGGTCGGGTTGGCCGTCTGGTTCGCGCTGCCGCTGGCGTTGGCGCTCTGGGTGGGGTTGGCCGTCTGGTTCGCGCTGCCGCTGGCGTTGGCACTGCCGCTGGCGGCGGCGCTGGAGTCGGAGTCCGAAGTGGGGTTGGCGGTGGCGCTGCCGGTGCCGGTACCGCTGGCGGCGGTGTCCTGAGTGGGGTTGGCCGTGGCGCTGCCGGTGCCGGTGCCGGTGCCGGTACCGGTACCACTGCCGCCGCCGATGGCGCTGGAGTCGGAGTCCTGGGTGGGGTTGGCCGTCTGGCTGGGGTTGGCCGTCTGGCTGGACGACTGGTCAGCGGTCTCGTTGCTCGACTGGTCCTGAGTGGACGTCTGATCCTGGCTCTGCTCCTGGTTCTGGCCTTGGTTCTGACCCTGACCCTGGCCCTGGTGGTTGTTGCCGTGGTCGTGCTCGTTGCCCTGGCCGTGCTCGTGCTCGTGCTTGTTCCCGTGCTCGTGCTCGTTGTCCTGGCCGTGCTCACCGCAGCGCTGGTCGCACTGCTCGTGGTCGCCGTCCAGCCTCGGCTGCTCGGCGGGGCCGGCCGTCTGGTAGCCGTTCTCCCAGTCCGGTGCGCCCTCGAACTGCTGCGGCAGGGCGCCGTCCGTGTTCCTGGCACCCCAAGAGGCCTCCCCCTCTTGGGGTGCCGTTCCGAGGCCGGCCTGGTCGACGAGCGCGGCCACCCAGGGGGATTCGCTCATCCCCGAATCGCTGGTCGCGACCTCCGGGGACCAGTCGGAGTAGGCGTGCGCCGTGCTGCTGCCCAGCACGACCAGGGCGAACGAGGTCAGTCCCGACACGACGAGACCGGCTGCGCGGGTCTTCATGATGCTCCCAATGTGATCGTCAAAGCGGATTCTCTGTCTACAACAAAGCCCGATTAATCTGACGCTTACCACACAGCCCGATCAATACATCGGTGTAGTTATTGACCCGAACGGCCTTGCCCGGAACGGAGTCGGGGAGCCCGGACGGCAGATTTACCGGTTTGTATTACTGCCAATATTCGAGTCCCAGTCGGATTTCGACGGTGGCGGCCACCTGCCACCGCGTGGACCCGCCGCGCCGAACACTGGCTCCGGTGCGATCACACGGGTGAGGATCGGTACCGCCCCGGGTGCTCTCGTGGCACCGGCCGTCCCCGGCGGGGCACCTGAGCACACCCTGGAGGAGCCATGGCCACGCGCAGCCCTTCCGGATCCGCCCCACTCGCGTCCGCCGTCCGCCCTCCCCACGGCGACCGGGGGCCCACCGGCACCCGTTGGGCCCCCGGCCTGGAATCGATGGCGCCTCCGACCCCGCGCACCACCTGGCTGCAGGACTTCCTGCTCAACCCGCATGCCGCCGACATCGTCGGGTACCTGAGATCGGCCCGCAGCGTCGGCGGCCCGGTCCTCGGCCTGGGCTCCGGGGCCGGACGACTGACCGTCCCCTTTGCTCACCACGGCTTCCGGGTCGAGGCGGTGGACCGGCACCCGACGGGCCGTCACCGTCAGCTGTACCGCGTTGGAACTGCTCCGGTTGAACGGCGAGTTCGGCTTCGTGATGCTCGCCGGAGCGATGGTCACCGCGCTCGCACCGGGCTCCCGGGCGGCACTGCTCACCGAGGTGGCCGCCCACCTGCGTCCCGGCGGAACGCTCGCCCTGGACTTCACCGCGCACCGCCGCACCGGACTGGCCGAGGAGCCGTACCGCCACTGGACCTTCCGGGTGCCGCGGTTCGACGGCGTCGAGGAGACGGCATTCGCCGAGCAGAGATTCGATCTTTCCACGATGCGGGAAGAACTGCTCTTCCGCAGCGAGCAGTTCGGCCCCGGGGCGTCTTGTGACCAGGCACTGGCCCTCTACCAGGAGCTGAGAACCCGGGGGTCGTCCAACTACGACGAACTCACGGTCGAGCTCGGCCTCTCCGGCCCCGAGGCCCAGTCCTGTTGGACCGAACTCAGCCAACTGGGCCTGATCACCGAGCCCTCGCGCGACGAGGCCGGCGCCGTGGCGGTGGTCGACCCCGAGGTGGCCCTGCTGCGCATGCTCGCCCAGGAACAGCGCGACATCCGGGACCGCCAGCAGCGCGCCGAGGACCGGTACGCCGCGATCGAGGACCTGGCCGCCCGCTACATGCGCGGCGGGGGCGCCACCCATGCCGAGATCGAGATCGAGGTACTGACCAGCAGGCGGCGGATCCAGCAGACCCTGGAGGGCCTCTCGGAGACCGTCAAGGACGAGATCGCCTCGATGCACCCCGGCGCCCTGCCCACCGGCGAACGGCCGCGCGGCGCAGCGCAAATGGGCGCGTCAGTCCAGCCAGCCGAGCTTCGCGGCCCGGACACCCGCCTCGAAGCGGCTGGTGGTGCCCAGTTCCTGCATCACCTCGGACATCACCCGGCCGAGGGTGCGCAGCGAGACGCCGAGCGAGCGGGCGATCTTCTCGTCCTTCATGCCGGCCGCCAGCATCCTGATCGCCGCGTGCTGCTGCTCGGTCAGCCGTTCGCCGCCGCGGCGCTGCTCGACGTGTCCGAACGTCGAGGACGTGTGCCAGCAGTACTCGTAGGGCGCCAGGTAAGAGCGGACCAGGGCGGAGCCGCGCGCGAGCACGGCGCCGGCCTCGTGGTTGTCCGGATCGATCGGGAGCAGGGCGAACCGGCGGTCGCTCAGGATCATGTTCAGCGGGACCACCGGGGCCAGCCGGACCTCGACGCCCAGCTCGGTCTGGCGGCGGAAGAACTCGGCGAGCGCCGGCACCACCGCGAAGCGCTGCTGGTAGACGGCCCGGACCTGGGCGCCGCTCTCCAGCAGCCGGCGGTCGCGGGCCAGCCCCTGCTCCAGGAACTCGGATGGTTCGGGCCCGGTCCGGCACGGCTTCGACCGGGCTTCAGCCGGGCTCCGATCGGGCAAGAGGTGCGCTTGGTCAAATCTTTGTCCCGACCACATGGCGACCCGATGGCGGCCCTGATGGAACACGACCGGGACGCGGTGGTCCAGCGGCTGCGCGACGTCGGCCTGCGCGTGACGGGTCCCCGGATGGAGGTCCTGCAGATCCTCAGCGCGCAGGCGCACCTGGACGTCGAGTCGATCACCAAGGCGGCCCGGGCCCGGCTCGGTACGCTCACCAGCCAGGCCGTCTACGAGATGCTGCGGCACTTCATGGAGACCGGACTGGTCCGGAAGTTCGAACGCCCCGGCCGTCCGGCCGTCTTCGAGCTCTCCACCGGCGAACACCAGCACGCCCTCTGCACCCGCTGCGGCCGGGTGACCAACGTCGAGGCGGAGGTCCCCGCCCCGCCGCGCAAGGGCCTGCGCGGCTGGCGCATCGAGGAGACCGAACTCGTCTTCCTGGGCGAGTGCCCCGACTGCCGCAAGGCCGGTCCGGCCTGAGCGGGGCGCACCCGCCGTCGGCCGCTCAGCTGCCGGGCAGTCCCACCAGGACGGCCAGACAGCGCAGTTGGTGGTCGAAGGCCGCCGATCGTTCCAGCATCGTGCCCTCGAACTGGCCCGACAGCTCGAAGCCGAGCCAGCCGAAGACCCCGGTCCAGCCGCCCACCGCTCGCAGCACCAGGTCGTCGGGCACCCCGGACATCACCTGGCGGATCCGGGCCGCGTCGTCGGCCAGCAGGGTTCCCGACACTCCGTAGGAGCTTCGTATTTCACGAGCCGAAAAGTCCAGCCGCTCCGCGAGCAGGTCCCAGCCCGTGCCGCCCGGCTCCTCCTCCGGGGTAAGCCCGGCGCAGTCCTCACGCAGTGCCGAGAACAGCCGGCTCAGCCGCTGGTTCCAGCCGGCGTGCAGGTGGTCTCGGGTCCGGTCCAGCCCGTCCAGCCGGAACTCGGCCGGCCGGCCCTCGGGGCGGTCCGAGAGCACATGGCGGCGCAGGGTGTCCGAGCCGGCATCGGTGAGCACGTCCAGCGCCCAGACCGCGTGCCGCCGGGTGGTGGAGCTTCCGGCCGTCCAGCCGGTAGTACTCGTTGACCTGGAAGCCCGTCGGGAGCGGGCTGCCGTGCGCCGCCACCAGGGTCGGCAGGACGGCCAGTTGGACGACGGCGCGGTCGATGCCGGAGAACTGCAGCGGCCCCCGGGCGGTCTCCCCGCCGACCCCCGGAGCGGCCTCCGCGCCGTCTACCCCGATGCCCGCACCCCCTTCGCACATCCGACCCTCTACCGCGAGCAGAACCTGGCCGCCTGGGAGGTCCCGGAGATCTGGCTGATCACCGGGCCGACTCCGAGCCACTTCATCGACGTCACCGACGTCTTCCCCCGCAAGCTCGCCGCACTGCGCCTGCACACCTCGCAGACCGCCCATCTCGCCGAGCTGGCGGAGCTGCTCGTCCGCTGGCAGGGCGAGCACGCCGCCCGGGGCGGGCTGCCGGCCGGGCGGCGGGCGGAGGCGTTCCAGGT
Organism: Kitasatospora sp. NPDC056138; assembly: GCF_042264695.1. NCBI lineage: Bacteria > Bacillati > Actinomycetota > Actinomycetes > Kitasatosporales > Streptomycetaceae > Kitasatospora > Kitasatospora sp. NPDC056138. The sequence goes on from NZ_JBHJVK010000051.1 coordinate 34,472, forward strand.
CGTCCGGCTGGGGTAGGGCGCTGCGGCGGCGCACCGATCCGCAGCCGACACCGAGCACCGGTCCGACGGATGCCCGACTGTCGAACGGATACCCGGTACGGGCGGTCGAGATGCCTAGTCCGGACGGTTGAGCAGGACGAAGCCGTCCCGGTCGGCCACGGTGCGGTAGCCCTGAGCACGGGCCAGGTCCAGGGACGCCTTCTCCTCCTGGACCGTCAGTGGCCACCGCTTGTACCACGGCGTCCAGGTGTCCACCACGATCCACTGGGGGCGGGGACGGCTCTGTGGCCAGCCGTAGAGGCTGACGCTGGTGCGGTCGGTGAGCTGGGGCACCAGCAGGGTGGACGCCTGGACCGTGGCACCGTCGGGGATGCGGTCCATCAGGCGGTGGGCGACCGCGACGCGGGGATCGGTCCGCCAGGTGTCCGGCTTGACCAGCTGCCACAGCGGATACTGCGGAAGCACCAGAAGCCCGATCGCGGCGGAGCCCGCGAGGTAGCGGTGCAGGCTGGCCCTGCTCGGACGGCGACGGACCAGAGCGTCGGCGAACGCCGCGAAGACAATCGGCATCAGCACCAGCGAGTAGTGGTAACCGGTGCCCCAGTGAACCGAGTTGCCGGAGGAGAAGCGCCACAGCAGTGTCGGCAGTGCGACCCACAGCAGCGGGGAGCGCAGGGCCAGGAACAGGGTCGGGGCCAGTACGAGCAACAGGGTCGAGACCTTGGCCTCGGGGGTGACGAGGCCGACCGTGCCCCGGTACAGCAGCCCCGCCAGTCCGCCGTCGCTGCCCTTCGGGCTGTCCAGCCAGAACCAGTAGGCGAAGGAGCCGTCCGGGTTGAGGGCCGGCAGGACCACCAGCAGCGCCAGCAGCGTTCCGGCCAGACCGGATGCGGCGGTGACGATCCCCAACCTGCGGTCGCCGCTCCGGGCGATGAGAAGACCGATCACGGCCACCGTGAGGCCCAGGTCCTCCTTCACCAGCAGCAGGGGCAGCGCCCAGAACGCCGCGGCGCGCAGCCGGCCACTCCCGAGGGCGGACAGTGAGTACGCGAGCAGCGGAACGGCGAAGGCCACCTCGTGGAAGTCGAATCCGACCGCGCTCGCGACCCCCCAGGAGAGGCCGTAGCCCACGCCGATGACCACAGCGGCTGCCGGGCCCAGTGTCCGGCGCACCCAACCGGCCAGCGGCAGCACGCTTGCCGCGACCAGCGCCGCCTGCACCACGAGCAGGGTCTCTGCCGACGGCCACAGCCGGTAGAACGGCGCCACGAGCGCCAGCACGGGCGAGAAGTGGTCCCCCAGGACGGGGAAGTCCGGCGCCTTCAGCTCGGAGACGGGTAGGTGCCCGTGCGCGTAGGACCGGATGGCCTGTTCGAAGATCCCCAGGTCGTAGCTGTTGGAGAGGATCCGCCGGTGGATCCGCAGGGACAGCGCCGCGTACGCGAGGAACAGCGCCGCGGCCAGCGCCCAGATCCACCACGCGCCGTCGGAGCGGCTCCCGCCGGACGGCTCCGCCGCCACCCGTTCCTGCGGAGCCGACTGCTGCGGAGGGAGCGTACTGCCGTGAGTGGGGGGTGCGTGCATGACCTGGCCTTCCGGGGCTGCGGCTGTGGCCCTCAAGATGGCAGCAACCGCGACGACGTGACGCCGGGAGCTACCGCCGGTCCGCTCAGAATCCTTCGAATGGCCGCACACCCCGTGTGGCATTCGTGCGATGCGCCGGCGCGGTGCCGGGAAGGCCAAATCCGGTTGCGGGCACCGTCCGGCGGCTGACACCGTACGGACTTCCGCAACTCCCGCGAGGCTCGGATGACGATCTACTTCTACGGTGCCGACGAAGTCCCCTACGGCTGCTTCTCCAACTTCTCCGCGCACGGCTTCGACCTCGACGGCCACTGGTGGCCGACCTCGGAGCACTTCTTCCAGGCCCAGAAGTTCGCCGGCACCCGCCGTGCCGAGACGATCCGGCGGGCCCGGACACCGCTGCGGGCCGCCGAGCTGGGCCGAGATCCGTCCGGGCCGCTGCGGCGGGACTGGGACCGGGTCAGGGACGACGTGATGCGCCGCGCGGTGCTGGCCAAGTTCGGTGCGCACGCCGACATCCGTGCCGTCCTGCTGTCCACCGGCGACGAAGAGCTCGTCGAGGACACCGGCACCGACCACTACTGGGGTCGCGGCAGAACCGGGACCGGAAAGAACATGCTCGGCCGGATCCTGATGCGCACACGCGGCCGGCTCCGTGCCTGACCCGTCGGACTCGAACCGGTCCACCGCCGCCGCGGCCGGCGCTCCGCGCCCGGGGACGCGGATCCGCGTCCCCGGGGGCGGCCGCACGGCCTGACGCCCGCCGCCCCCGGTGGGATCAGCCGTAGACGACGAGCTCCCGGTCGGTGGCCCCGCAGAGGCGGTAGCGCGCGGGGTCGGCCGGTCGGCCGCAGTACATCCTGATGACCGTGCCGGGGTCGGCCTCCAGCCGGGCCGGGGCACGGCCCTCGACCACGTTGCCGAAGACCATGCCGCCGATCGGCGTGGTGGCGTGGACACGCGGGGTACTGCGCTACCGGCTCACCGTGGAGAGCAGCGCGAGTGCGTCGTCCATGCCCACGCTCTCGTACGCCCCCGGCCGGCCGAGTGCCTCCCGGACATCACCGGCGTGCACCCACTCGCCCAGCGCGATGACGTCCAACTCCCCTCCGGCGGCGGCGATCACCGGGCCCGCCTCGATCATGCCCCGCTCCAGTTCGTCGAGCACCCGGCCGAGCGACCAGTCCCTTCGCTCCCGGACGTCGGCCGCGTTGTTCTCCGGGGTGAAGCCGGGCAGCCGTCCCTCCACGATCCGCACCAGCGCGGCACCGCAGTGGAGGCAGCGTTGGACGATCAGGTGGTCGCCGGGGCGCAACAGCGCGAGCAGCACCGAGCTGATCGCGCCCATCCCCGAGGCGGTCGCCATCGCGGCGGCGCCGCCCTCCAGGTCGGCGAGGACCGACTCCAGCGCACTGGTGGTCGGATTGCCCCGCCGGGTGTAGACGAAGGCTCCGTCGGGACCGGCCATGGCGTCGGCGATGGCATCCGGGTCGTCGAAGGCGAACCCGAAGGTCTGGTAGAGCGGGACGGCCAACGGACGGCTGCCCGGCGGCTGCGGCGCGGTGACGTGGACGGCGCGGGTCTGCGGGCGGGTACGGCCGGCCGGCGCGGCGCCGGGGGTGCCGGCCGCGCCACTGGTGGTGGCTGTCATGCCGGCCAGGATGCCCGCCGCGGCACCCGGTGCGCAGCGAAGGCGTCCAGGGTTTCCCAAGTCGACTTCCGTGCAACCATCTTGACGTGCGATGCGCCAACTCATCCCATCGGTACCATACCCCCCGATGGTATGAATTCCGGCGGCTCCTCCTCCCCTCGCGGGGCCGGTCTCGTCTAGCATGGGAGCCGAAGAAGGGGCGGCGGTGCGACGAGGAGGGGACGTCAGCGTGCGGCGACTCGGAGACCTGGAGGCGGAGATCATGGACCGCCTGTGGAGCTGGGGGCGGCCCGCCACCGTCCGGGAGATCGTCGACGACCTCAACCGGAAGCGGCCCGTGGCGTACACGACGGTGATGACGGTCGCCGACATCCTCTTCAACAAGGGCCACCTGCGCCGCGAGAAGGAGCGCCGGGCCTGGGTCTACCAGCCCACCCGCAGCCGCGAGGCCTACACGGCGGCCCTGATGCACGACGCCCTGGGCGTCAGCCCGGACCGCTCCACCGCGCTCGCCCGGTTCGTCGAACAGATCTCCCCCGACGAGCAGGAGGCGCTCCGCCAGGCACTCCTGGCCATCGACCGAGCCGGCGAGCAGTGATCGCCGCCGCCGTCCTCGCCGGCTACGCCGCCGTGGTGGGGTGGGCGGCACCCGCCGCCCTCGGCCGGGCCCGCTGGGCCCACCGCGCACCGAGGGCCGCACTGACGCTCTGGCGGGCACTGATGCTCACCTTCGTCGTCTCCGCGGCCCTGGCCGCCTACCACCTCACCCGGTCCGGCCAGCACCTGCACGGACTGCTCGGCGTCATCGACGTCTGGCTCGGCGGAGACGACGCACCCTCGGTCGAGCGCGGCGCGGAGGGGCCGGGACTGCTGCTTCCCGTCGGGATCGCCGCCGCCTGGCCGCTCGGCTGGTTCTCCGCCGCACTGCTCCGCTCGCGCCGCCACCGGCGCCGTCACCTCGCCCTGCTCGACCTGGCCGGACGCCCCGAACCCCGGCTGGGCGCCGTCGTCCTGGAACACGACACCCCCGCCGCGTACTGCCTGCCCGGACGGCGGCCCCGCACCGTCCTGACCAGCGGCGCCCTCGACACCCTGACCCCCGAACAGCTGCACGCCGTCCTCGAACACGAACGCGCCCACCTGCGCGGCCGGCACCACCTCTCGCTCGCCCTCGCCGAGGGCTTCGCCCGCGCCTTCCCCGGCCTCCCGCTCGCCCGCACCGCCCGGAGCCAGACCGCCGACCTGCTGGAGATGGTCGCCGACGACCACGCCCTGCGCAGCTGCACCCCGAAGGCGCTCGCCGCCGCCATGTGCGAGGTCGCCGCGGGCGGCGTACCGCAGACCGCACTCGCGGCCGGCGGGCCCACCGTGCTGCTCCGCCTCAAGCGGCTGCTGCTGCCGCGGACCGGTCTGCGCCCGGTGGCCCGGACCGCCGTGCTGCTGCTCGCCCTCGCCGCACCGCTGCTGCCGTACTTCGTCACCTGCGGGCCGACGCTCGGCTGAGTACGGCGTCGGCCGGCCCCCGGCCCGCCGTGGTGCGGGCCGGGCCTGCCTCGGCTGCACCTGCCCGCCCACTCGGCCGCCCGCACGCCACCGCCACCGCCATGACCGTGGCCGCTGCCGTGGCCCCGCGCCCCGCGCCGGCCGACCGCGGGGGGCCTCCCGTTCCACCGGCCCCCGGACCGCCCGGACCGCGGGCTACCGCAGACCCATGACATTACCCTAGGGGGGTATGGTACGTTCGTCAGGTCGGTGGCCGACAGGCCCGCCGGATCGCCTGACGCGACAGACCCAGCAAGGGAGCATCCGATGCCCGAGAACCTCCTCACCGAAGACGCCACCCAGAACGCAGGCTCCTGCTGCGGCGGCGGCTCGTGCGGCTCCGCCCCGGCCGCCGAACCCGCCACCGGCACCCGGGAGATCTACGTCGTCCAGGGCATGACCTGCGGCCACTGCGTCGGCTCCGTCACCGCCGAGCTGACGAAGCTCCCGGGCGTCACCTCGGTCACCGTCGACCTCGCCACCGGCAACGTCACGGTCGACAGCGAGCAGCCGTTGGAGCGCAGCGCCGTCGCCGAGGCCATCGAGGAGGCCGGCTACGACCTGGTGGGGTCCGCAGCCTGACCCCCGCAGCACCCGGGGCGTGCGCGATGCGGACACCGCCGTGCACGCCCCGGGCCCGTCCCCGACTCCGGGACCCTCCCCCGGACCGGGCGGATCAGCCGTGAAGCGCAGCACGCGAGCACCGGTCTGAGCCACCGACCGACGGTACCCGCGGCTCACTCGGCCTGGCCAAGGAGTCCCATGACGGACCGTCACCCACCCTCCACCGCAGGCAACTCGGCAGGCACCCCGGCAGGCACCCCCGCCGGCAGCCCGGCAGCGAGCCCGCTCGGCCGGCCGGCCGGCCGCACCGCTCCCCCTGCTCCGGGCGCTCCCCCTGCTCTCCTCGGCCGCCCCGGTCTCGTACGCCTCCGCGCTGCTCTTCGGCTCGGCGATCACGGCCGTCACCACCTGCGCCAGGGACAGCCTGCCCGAGCACCACTGGACAACCGCCATCGCCGGACTGACCACCGTCTTCGCCCTCGGCCAGTGCCTGGGACCGCTACTGGCGGGCGCCCTCGCCGGCGGGCCGAGCGGCACCACCGCGGGGCTGGCCATCGGCGCGGTGCTGCTGGCGCTGGCCGCCGCCACCGCGCTGGCGCAGCGGGCCCGTACCGCACCCCCGTCCGCCCCGGCCGTCCCGTCCGTCTCCGTTCCGACGGATACCGTTCCCGGGTAAAGTAAGACCGACCGGCACACGGGAGTGGACGTAGGAGCAGGTCGAGGGACGAATCCGGCGGTGGCGACGAGGGCGTGGCAGCAGAGCTGCGGCGACCGAGGAGAAACCGTCCGGGCGACAGCCGTCGGCACGCGACGCCGCCCCCGTCCGCCGGTCGGTCCGAGCTCGCCGGTGGCGCAGCAGGAGCCCACCGGACGGCCCACCGCGAGTGACGCACGACAGGTCCGGCCGACATCGCCGATGGCCGCCCCGGAGAAGGGTGAGAGCCGCCCCGACAGGGCGAGAGCCGAGCACATGAGGGAACCGGAGTAGGCCCATGGTCGACCACAGTTACAGCAACCACAAGGACGACGTCCTCAAGCGACTGCGCCGTATCGAGGGCCAGATCCGCGGCCTCCAGCGGATGGTCGAGCAGGACACCTACTGCATCGACGTCCTCACCCAGGTCTCCGCGAGCACCCGGGCGCTCCAGTCCTTCGCCCTCCAGATGCTGGAGGAACACCTCGCCCACTGCGTGAGCAACGCCGTGAGCGCGGGCGGCGACGAAGCCGCGCTCAAGCTCAAGGAAGCCAACGCCGCCATCGCCCGCCTGGTCCGCTCCTGACGCCGCCGGCGTCACCGGCGTCACCGGCGTCACCGGCGTCACCGGCGCCCTGACGCCCCCGGCCGTACGCACCCGCGCCCCTGGCCCGGCGGCGACGGACCGGTACCGACAGGCGGGCTCCTGCTGAAGGCCCCTTCGCGCGACGTGCGCTGAAGGGGCCTTCAGCTTGCTTCAGGCTGCCTTCAGCGTCGCGGGGCAATGCTGAGCCGCACCGCCGGACGGAGGTTCCGGCGCCGTGTCCTGCGCGAGGAGCCCCCGATGCCCCAGCCCCACTTCCCGGAGCCGTCCGACCGCGGTGCGGCGAGCGCCGCAGCGATGGGCCGGGGCTACGGCGCGGGCGGGGCGCGGCGGCCCGATCCGGCGGACGCGGACCGGGTCCGCGCCCGGTCGACGGTCGGCGGCGCCCGCAGGCCGGGCCGTACGGAGCGTCGCAGGGCACCCCGCACCCAGCCCCGCCCCCTCACGCTGCTGCCCCGGCCCACCGCCTCCCCGCACACCCCGCCCCGCCGGGTCACGGTCGTGTCCGCGAGCATCGGGGCCGGGCACGACGGCGCGGCGCGAGAACTGGTGCGCCGCCTGCGGGAGTTCGGCCTCGTGGTCGACTGCCACGACTTCCTCGACCTGTTGCCGCCGGGGTGGGGGCGGATCCTCCGCGCGAGTTACGAACTGGAGCTGCGAGTCGCGCCCTGGGCCTGGGGCTGGCTGCTGGAGGGCCTCCAGCGGCACCGCTGGTCCTCGGCGCTGGTCAGCGCGCTCGCCGGCCGCGCCGCCGCCCGGCGGACCCGCGCGCTGATCGGTCCCGACACCGGCGCGGTGGTGTCCACCTATCCGCTGGCCAGCCAGGCCCTGGGCAGGCTCCGCCGGCGCGGCAGGCTCGCGGCACCCGCGGTCACCTTCCTCACCGACATGTCGGTGCACCCGCTCTGGGTGGCCCGCGGAGTCGATCTGCACCTCGCGCTGCACCCGGTGGCCGCCGCCCAGGCCCGCGCCCACCGGGCCGACGGCGTGCTGGTCAGCGGGCCACTGGTGGGGCCGCAGTTCCGTCCGGCGGCGTCGGCGGACGAACGGCGCTGCGAGCGCCTGCGGTTCAGGCTGCCCACCGGCCGGCCGGTGGCGCTGGTGGTGGCCGGCTCCTGGGGCGTGGGCGAGGTGGAACTCGCCGCCCGGGAGATCGCGGCGACCGGCCTGGCCACACCGGTCACGGTGTGCGGCCGGAACTCGGCACTGCGCGAACGGCTGGCTGCGGACGGGGTGGGCGTGGCACTCGGCTGGGTGGACGACATGCCCGCGCTGCTGCGCGCCTCGGACGTGGTGGTGCAGAACGCGGGCGGACTCACCTCCCTGGAGGCGATGGCCAGCGGCGTCCCGGTGGTCAGTTACCGCTGCCTGCCCGGCCACGGCGTGACCAACGCCGAGGCCCTGGACCAGGCCGGACTCGCCCCGTGGATCCGGACTCCCGGGCAACTCGCCGCGCTGCTCGGCGAAGCCCTCGCCGCGGGCACCGCCGACCGCACGGAGGCGGCCGTCCCGGCCGACCAGGTGATCGCGGCCCTGGCCGGTGCCGTCCTCTCCGCACCCGTTGCACCCGCCGCACCCGCCGCGTCCCTTCCGCCCGCCGCACCCGCCGTCCGCACGACGGCCACCACCCGGACGGCCCCCGCCGTGCTGCCCCTGCACCGCCCGGACGCCCGGGAGTTGGCCTCGTGAGCGGACTGATCGGCCCCGTGACCAAGGCCCTGGCCCTGTCCGGCACGCTGGCGGCCGGCTCGCTCGCGGTGGCGCACGCCGCACCCGCGCTCAGCGCGCTCAACGCGGTACGGCCCTGGCTCACCCCCGAGTTGTGCGGGTTCGGCGATCCGGACCACGTCGCACTGACCTTCGACGACGGCCCCGACCCGGCCTCCACGCCCGCCTTCCTGCGGGAGTTGGACCGCGCGGGCGTACGGGCCACGTTCTTCCTGCTCGGCCGGATGCTGGTCCGCGCCCCCGGCCTGGGCCGTGAACTCGTCGCGGCGGGCCACGAGATCGCGGTGCACGGGTACGAGCACCGCTGCCTGCTCGCCCGCACCCCGGGCGCGGTGCGCGACGACATCGCCCGCGCCCGGGACGTGATCGCCGAACTGACCGGCAGCCAACCCTGCTGGTACCGGCCGCCGTACGGGGTGCTCACCGCCGGAGCACTGGCCGCCGCACGGGAGTTGGAGCTGACACCGATGCTGTGGAGCACCTGGGGACGCGACTGGACCGCCACCGCCAGCCCGGACTCGGTCTACCGCACGGTCACCCGCGGACTGGCAGGCGGGGGAACCGTGCTCCTGCACGACACGGACTGCACCGCGGCCCCGGGCTCCTGGCGGTCCGCCCTCGGCGCACTGCCCCGCCTGATCGACGCCTGCCACGCCCGTGGCCTCCGGCTCGGCCCCCTGTGGGAACACCGGACCGCGGCCGCCGTCGCGGCCTGGGCAGGCACCGTCTGACGTCCGGTCGGGCCGGACCCTCGCCGCAGAGCGCCGGGACGGCCCGAAGGGCCCGTGCTCCGGACTCCCGGCCGGCAACTCCGCTGCGCCGGTGGACCGCCGGCCTCCGCCCGACGCCTCCCGCCCGACGCCTCCCGCCCGGCACCGGAGGGCTCTACGCTGGGGCGACCAGTGGGCGTTGTCGGGCGGGGAGGCGGGGCAGTTGCGGCGAGCAGCGGTAGGTGTCGACATCGGCGGGACCAAGGTGCTCATGCTGGCCGAGGGGCCGGACCTCGACGAGCCGGTCGTCCGGCGGCTGGCCACCGGAGGGGCGGTCACCCCGGCGGACCTGGAGGCGGCCGTCCGGGCGTTCCTCGCGGACCACGGCCTGAAGCCGACGGTGCTGGGGATCGCCGTGCCCGGCCTGGTCGAGAGCGGCCGGGTCAGGGTCTCCGACGTGCTGCCCCAGCTCGCGGGCTGGGCGGGAACGGGCGACGGCGACGGCCCCGCGCTGCTGGTCAACGACATCCGGGGCGCCCTCGCCCAGGAGACGGCCGGGCTCTCGCGGGCCGCCACCGCAGCGGTGGTCGTCTGCGGCACCGCCGTGGGATCGGCCTACCTGGCCGACGGGCGGGTCGTCCGGGGCGCACGGGGCTGGGCCGGCGAGATCGGCAGCATGCCCGTCTCCACGCCGCAGGGCGTCCGGCGCCTCGACGACCTTGCGGGCGGCGGCGCCGTCGTGCGGGCGGCCGAGATGCCGCCGGAGCGGATCCATGCCGCACTGGCGGACGGCGACCCCCGGATCCGGGCCGTCGTGCACGCGGCCGGTGAGGCGTTCGGACTGGCCCTCGCGTCACTGGTCAACCTCCTGAACCCGGACGTGATCCGGGTCACGGGCGGCACCCTCGGCTACCCGGGCTACTGGGACACCGCGCTGGCCACCGCCGAGCGCCACGCCCTGCCCGAACTGTGGGACGCCTGCGCCGTCACCCGTATCCGGGCCGGTGAGCTGGTCGTCGCGCGCGGCGCCATCCGGCTGGCCGGCGCGGCCGCCGACGGCCAGGCGTGGGTGCAGCAGTACGTCTGACGGCAGCGGCCGGGCGGAGGTGTCGAGGGCGCGCGGTCGTACCGGGGACCGGAGCGGGCGCCCGGGCTCGACCGCGATCACCTCGCAGGGCTGCTCACCCCGGGGCCCGGGCCTCGGAGCCTCGGGGCCTGCGACACCTCGGCCTGCTCCGCCACCGCGCGGGCTGTGACGGATCGCGGGCCGCGACCGGGCGTGCTCCGACGCTTCCCGGCCGCGGGAGACGCGGCCGCGATCAGCGGTACTCGCGCAGCCGGGGGCGGACGGCGAGGACGGTCAGTGCCAGCGCGACGGCCAGCACCACCGCACCGCCCACGGCGAGACCGGGGCCCAGGTCGCGGTCGGTGGCGGCGACGGCGCCGTCGAAGGAGCGCTGGTTGATCGCGATGACGCCGTCCATCGCGTCGGCGAGCAGGCCGAAGTCCGCGTTCGACTGGCCGGCTCCGGTGCCGGTGTCGTAGGTGACGGCCTCCTTGAGGCGGCCCTGGCCGGACAACTGCCGGATCGTGCGGTCGTCCGACTGGTACTGCCGGTAGTCCGTCAGGACCTGCTCCGCCGCGTCCTTCTCACCGGGGAAGGTGATGTTGCGCAGCTCGTCGCCGAGGAAGCCGCCGAAGACCACCTCGGCCTGCGGGTCGGCCCGGTGGGCCGTGACGGCGGCGGCCAGAGCGGTGTCGTAGTCGGTCAGGCTGCCGCTGCCGCCCAGGCGGACCAGGGACTGGCTCTTGTCCCGGTAGCTCTGCTCGTAGGCGGCGGCGCGGGACGGGTCGGTGAGGTAGCGGCTCTCGTCCGCGTTCATGTCGTAGGCGACGGCGCGGGCGCGGCTCAGGGCGATCACCGAGTCGTACGCGTTGCTCTTGGCGACCACCAGATGCCGGTCGGCGGTGCCCGCGAGGGTGCAGCCGGTGGCGACGGCGACGACGGTGAGCGCGGTGACGGCGAGCAGCGCCGGGTTGAGGACCCGTCGGAACCGGACGGCGAGCGTGCGTTGCAGCAGGACCAGGGCGGCCACGGCCACCAGCCCGGCGGCGAGCAGCCACCCGCGTCCGGCGGCGAGGTCGCCGCGCCGGGCGGTGTAGACCCGGTCGACGGTGGCGGCGTTGCCGGCGGTCACCTGGTCGGCGGCGGGCAGCAGTTGCTGCCGCAGCAGGTCGGTGGCCTGGCGGTAGGCGTCGAGCGCCTCGGGCGAGGGCCGGCCGGCCGGGGCGTGCGCCTGGTCCTCCAGGAGCTGGGCGCGGGCGACCAGGCTCTCGTACTGGCCGAGGTCGTCGATGACGGTGTGGACGGCCTGCTCGCCGCCGGGGTCCCCGACGGCGGCCTCGGTGGCGCGCTGGAGGTCGGAGTCGGCCTGGGCGCGACGCCGCTCGTAGGTCTGCCGGGTCTCGGCGCGCAGCTTGGCGTAGTCGAGGTCGGCCCCGGCGAGCAGCAGGTCGGCCGCCTGGGCGTCCATGTCGGCGAGCGCGAAGTAGAGGTCGGCGGCACGGACGGCCTGCGGGGCCTTGTCGTGGCCGATGGTGTCGGTGCCGGCCCGGGCGCCGCCGAGGACGGTGGCGGCGACGGCGGCCGTGGTGAGCAGTGCGGCGAGGCACAGTGCGGTGAGGACCCGGATCACCCGGGGCGTCCGCCAGGAACGTGCCTTCAGGGCCGCCGATCGGAGCACCGCGAGACGGGGGACGCCGGGGGTACCGGGGATACCGGGGGTGCCTCGCGGGGCCGGTCGCGAAGGTGAGGTGTTCACGGCCGGCCCCGGAGGTGTCCCTCCCCCTGGTGCCGAGGTGGTGCGGGGGACGCGCGGCCCGGGTATCGGGCCGACCGGACCGGTCGGACCACTGTCCGCCGCCCCCGGCGGACGTGTCTTCCCTGCCGGACCGGCCGGTCTGCCCGATGCACCCGCTGTCATGACCGCGCGTCCCCTCCCCCATCACCTGGCCGCCGGTGGTCGGACGGTGAAGGTCTTCACCGGCGGTGGACGCGGCCTGCCTCTCCCCCGAGGAGCAGAGCCGTTTCCGCACCGCTGACGCTACGGCGCCCGGACCTTGGCACCGCGCTCCCTGACGCGCCCTTTGCGCCCCGGCGACCGATCTTGACGCCTCGTTGACGGTCGCCCCGGCGAAGGCCGTGCCCGGGCCGGGCAGCAGCCGTCAGGGTTCGAAGCGGTAGCCGATGCCCGGTTCGGTGATCAGGTGGCGGGGCCGGGCCGGGTCGGGTTCCAGCTTGCGGCGCAGTCCCGCGAGGTAGACCCGGAGGTAGTTCCCGTGTTCCTCGGCCTCGGGGCCCCAGACCTCGCGGAGGATCTGCCGACCGGGGACCAGGCGGCCGGGGGTGGCGAGCAGCAGGGTGAGGATCTTCCATTCGGTGGGGGTGAGCCGGACCGGTCCGTCGGGGCCGGTCACGGTGGTGGCCGGTAAGTCGACGACGTGGTTCCCGACCGTGACCGTGGTCGCGGCCTCCTCGCTGCCGGGGCGGCGCAGCACCGCGCGCAGCCGGGCGAAGAGCTCGTCCATGACGAAGGGTTTGGTGAGGTAGTCGTCGGCGCCCGCGTCGAGCGCGCTGACCTTGTCGACCGTGGTGCTCCGGCCGGACAGCACGATGATCGGCATGGCGCTCCAGGCGCGCAGGCCGCGGATGATGTCCATGCCGTCCAGATCGGGCAGGCCGAGGTCGAGCAGGACGGCGTCCGGGATCAGGCGTCCGGCGGACTCCAGCGCCTCGGCGCCGGTCGCGGCCGTGAGGACGGCGTAGTCGCGGGCGTGCAGGTTGATCCGCAGGGCGCGCAGCAGCTGGGGTTCGTCGTCCACGACCAGGATGTGGTTCATGGGGTGGGTTCTCCCGTTCCGGCGGCGGGCAGGGTGAGCAGCATGGTGGTTCCGCCACCGGGGGTGTCCTCGACCTCCAGGGTGCCGCCCATCGCCTCGGCGAGGCCGCGGGAGAGGGCGAGGCCGAGGCCGACGCCGGTGGTGTTGTCGGTGTCGCCGAGGCGCTGGAACGGGAGGAACACCCGGTCGCGGTCCTCGGGGGCGATACCGGGGCCACGGTCGATGACCCGGATCTCCACCCGGTTCTGGTGGCTGCTGGCGGCGACCAGGACGGGTGCGCCGGGGGCGTTGTGGCGCAGGGCGTTGGTGATGACGTTGGCCAGCACGCGCTCCAGCAGCGGCGGGTCGGCCAGCACGGGCGGTGCGGTGTCGAGGTCGAGCGGCTGGACGGGGGCGTCCGGGTCGGCGAGCGAGTCGAGCGCCCGGGGCAGCACCTCTTCGAGGTGGGTGGGCGCCAGGTGGAGGATGAGGGCCCCCGCCTGGAGGCGGCTCATGTCGAGCAGGTTGTCCACCAGCCGGGTGAGTTTGACCAGCGACTCGTCTGCCATGGTGAGGAGTTCGGCCTCGTCCTCCGGGGAGAACTCGACGTCGGGGCTGCGCAGCGAACCGATCGAGGCGAGGGCGGCGGCGAGCGGGGTGCGCAGGTCGTGGCTGACGGCGGCGAGCAGGGCGGTGCGCATCCGGTCGGCGGCCTTGATCGGTTCGACCTCGGCGGCGACGCTGGCGAGCCGGTCGCGCTCCAGCGCGGCGGCGACGTGGGCGGCGAAGGCGGTGAGCACCCGCTGGTCGGCGGCCGGGAGCCGGCGGCCGGTCAGTATCATCACGGCGTCCGCGCCGACCGCGATCTCGGTGACCGCCTCCCCCGAGGCCCCTTCGGCCCCGGCGTCGCTGCGAGCCAGCACCTCGCCGTTGGAGCGGTCGAGCAGGGCGACGGTGGCCATCGCGAAGGCCGTCCGGGACTTCTCCAGCAGGGCGGGCACCGCGTCGGCGCCGCGCAGCACGCTGCCGGCCAGGGTGGAGAGGGTCTCCGCCTCGGCGGTGGCGCGGGCGGCCCGGCTGGTGAGTCTGGCGGCGTGGTCGACCACGGTGGAGACGGTGAGGGCGACCACGGCGAAGACCAGCAGGGCGATGACGTTGTTGGTCTCGCCGATGGTGAAGGTGTGGGTGGGCGGGATGAAGAAGTAGTTGAGCAGCAGCGAGGCGACCAGCGAGGCCAGCAGGGCGGAGACCGCACCGCCGAGCAACGCCACGGCCACGACGCCGAGTTGGAAGATCAGTGCGTCGGTGGTCAGGTTGACCTGGGTGTGGAACTGGGAGAGCACGGTGGTCAGCAGGGTGGGCACCACCAGGCCGGCGAGGTATCCGGCGATGGTGCGGTTGCGGGAGTGCCGGCGGCCGAGCGAGGGCAGCCGTCCGCGTCCGGTGAACTCGTGGGTGACCATGTGGACGTCGATGTCCTCGGAGGCGTCCACGGTGGTCTCGCCGATGCCGGGACCGGTGAGGAAGCGGGTGATCCGGCCGCGCCTGCTGGTGCCGAGGACCAGCTGGGTGGCGTCGCGGCCGCGGGCGAAGGCCAGCAGCGCGGTGGGGATGTCGTCGCCGACCACCACGTGGTAGCTGCCGCCGAGGGTCTCCACCAGCTGTCTCTGCTGGGCGAGCGCGCCCGGTGAGGCACCGGCCAGGCCGTCGCTCTTGGTCACGTGCACGGCGAGCAGTTCGCCGCCGGCGGTGCGGTCGGCGATCCGGGCGGCGCGGCGGATCAGGGTCTCGCCCTCCGGTCCGCCGGTGAGCGCGACCACCACGCGCTCCCTGGTCTCCCAGACCCGGTCGATGTTGTGGCTGGCCCGGTAGTCGCGCAGGCCCTCGTCGACGCGTCCGGCCACCCAGAGCAGGGCGAGTTCGCGCAGCGCGGTCAGGTTGCCGACCCGGAAGTAGTTGGAGAGCGCGGCGTCCACCTTCTCCGCCTTGTAGACGTTGCCGTGGGCCATCCGGCGGCGCAGGGCCTGCGGGGCCATGTCGACCAGTTCGATCTGGTCGGCCCGGCGGACCACCTCGTCGGGGACGGTCTCCCGCTGCGGGATGCCGGTGATCTTCTGGACCACGTCGTTGAGCGACTCCAGGTGCTGGATGTTGACGGTGGTGATCACGTCGATGCCCGCGTCCAGCAGTTCGTCGATGTCCTGCCAGCGCTTGGCGTTGCGCCCGCCGGGGATGTTGGTGTGCGCGAGCTCGTCCACCAGGACCACGGTCGGCCTGCGGACGAGCACCGCCTCCAGGTCCATCTCCTGGAACTCGGTCTCGCGGTAGGTGCGGGTCAGGCGCGGCACGATGTCCAGGCCCGCCAGCATGTTCTCGGTGTGCCGGCGCCCGTGGCACTCGATGTACCCGACCACCACGTCCGCCCCGCGCTCCTGCCGTCTGCGTGCCTCGTCCAGCATCCGGTACGTCTTGCCGACACCGGGTGCCGAACCGAGGTACACCCTCAACTTCCCGCGGCGGGTGAGGGTGCCGGGGGTGAGGTCACGGGACATGGGCGCTGCTCTTTCCTTGCGGAGGGCGTGCGCGGGGGCCGGCACGCAGGCGGGTACACGGGCGACCGACCCGGGTGCGGGGCGCAGGCCCCCGTACCCGGGTCGGTCGGATCACTGGGTCGTCCGTGACATTGTCACTTCTGCTCGCTCAGCGCCTTGTTCAGCAGGACGACGTTGACGCCGGGCTGGCCCAGGAACCCGATGGAACGGCCGTCGGTGTAGGTGTCGATCAGGTGGTTGAGGGTGTCGGCGGACAGGCTGCGGGCCTTGGCGACCCGGCCGACCTGCTCACGGGCGTAGGCCACCGAGATGTCCGGGTCAAGCCCGGAGCCGGAGGCGGTCAGCGCGTCCACCGGGACGGTGGCCGGGGCGACGCCGTCGAAGGCGGCGACCGCGGCCCGCCGGTCCTCGACCGCCTTCAGCAGGTCGGCGCTGTTGGGGCCGAGGTTGCTGGCGCTCGAACTCTTGGCGTCGTAACCGGTGCCGGCGGCGGAGGGGCGCGGCTGGAACCACTTGGGGTCCGGCTGGGCCTCCTCGTTCGGGTCGTTCGGGTCCTTCTTGGGCAGGTTGTAGCTCTGGCCGAGCAGGCTGGAGCCGATCTCCTTGCCGCCGGAGCTGACGAGCGAACCGTTCGCCTTGCTCGCGAAGGCGACCTGGCTGATCCCGGTGACCAGCAGCGGATAGGCGAGACCGAGGATCACGGTCATCACCAGCAGCATCCGCAGCGCGGTCAGGTGCGTGCGCACGGCGGTGGGCAGTGGCTTGGACATTTCCTGCTTCTCTCAGCTCAGGCCGGGGATGAACTGCACGACGAGGTCGATCAGCTTGATCCCGATGAACGGTACGACCAGACCGCCGAAACCGTAGACTCCGATGTTCCTGCGGAGCAGCGAACTGGCGTCGGACGGGCGGTACTTGACGCCGCGCAGGGCGAGCGGGATCAGACCGATGATGACCAGCGCGTTGAAGATGATCGCCGAGGTGATCGCCGAGGTCGGGCTGTGCAGACCCATGATGTTCAGGTGCTTCAGGCCCGGGTACACGCTGGCGAACATCGCCGGGATGATCGCGAAGTACTTGGCGACGTCGTTGGCGATCGAGAAGGTGGTGAGCGCACCCCGGGTGATCAGCAGCTGCTTGCCGATCTCGACGATCTCGATCAGCTTGGTCGGGTTGGAGTCCAGGTCGACCATGTTGCCGGCCTCCTTGGCCGCCATGGTCCCGGTGTTCATCGCGACGCCGACGTCCGCCTGGGCCAGCGCGGGAGCATCGTTGGTGCCGTCACCGGTCATCGCGACCAGCTTGCCACCCTCCTGCTCCTTCTTGATCAGGGCCATCTTGTCCTCGGGCGTCGCCTCGGCCAGGAAGTCGTCGACCCCGGCCTCCTCGGCGATCGCCTTGGCGGTCAGCGGATTGTCACCCGTGATCATGATGGTCTTGATGCCCATCCGGCGGAGCTCGTCGAAACGCTCCTTCATGCCCTCCTTGACGACGTCCTTGAGGTAGATGACGCCGAGCGCACGGGGGGCCTTGTCGCCGATCCGGGAGGCGACCAGCAGCGGGGTGCCACCGGCGGCGGAGATGCCGTCGACCAGCTGGGTGATGTCGTCGCCGACGCTGCCGCCGTTGTCGGTCACCCACTTGGTGACCGAACCGGCCGCGCCCTTGCGGACCGAGTGCACGCCGTCGGCCTCGTCGAGGTCGACGCCGGACATCCGGGTCTGCGCGGTGAACGGCACCCAGGTGGCGTGCGTCAGCTCGCCCTGGGCGCGGGCCCGCAGGCCGTACTCGGTCTTGGCCAGGACCACGATCGAACGGCCCTCGGGGGTCTCGTCCGCGAGGGAGGAGAGCTGGGCCGCGTCGGCGAGCTCGTCGACGGTCACGCCGCTGGCCGGCTGGAACTCGGCGGCCTGGCGGTTGCCGAGGGTGATGGTGCCGGTCTTGTCCAGCAGCAGGGTGTTGACGTCACCGGCGGCCTCGACCGCGCGGCCGGACATCGCCAGCACGTTGCGCTGCACCAGCCGGTCCATGCCCGCGATGCCGATCGCGGAGAGCAGCGCGCCGATGGTGGTCGGGATCAGCGCCACGATCAGCGCGACCAGCACGATCATCGACTGCGGGGCGCCCGCGAAGGTCGCCATCGGCTGCAGGGTGACCACGGCGATCAGGAAGACGATCGTCAGGGACGCCAGCAGGATGTTCAGCGCGATCTCGTTCGGCGTCTTCTGCCGGGCGGCGCCCTCGACCAGGGCGATCATCCGGTCGATGAAGGTCTTGCCGGGCTCCGAGGAGATCTTGACCACGATCCGGTCGGACAGCACCTTGGTGCCGCCGGTCACCGCGCTGCGGTCACCGCCCGACTCGCGGATCACCGGCGCGGACTCACCGGTGATCGCGGACTCGTCGACGCTGGCCACTCCCTCGACGACGTCACCGTCGCCCGGGATGATCTGTCCCGCCTCGACCACCACGTGGTCGCCGAGCTGGAGCGCGGTCGCCGAGACCTCCTCCTCGTCCTGCTCGGCGGGCCAGTTCGTCAGGCGGCGGGCGGTGGTGTCGGTCTTGGTCCGGCGCAGCGTGTCGGCCTGCGCCTTGCCGCGGCCCTCGGCGACGGCCTCGGCCAGGTTGGCGAAGACCGTGGTCAGCCAGAGCCACACCGTGATCGCCCAGGCGAACACGCTCGGGCTCGCGATCGCCGACACGGTGGTGACCACCGAGCCGACCTCGACCACGAACATGACCGGGTTCTTGACCATCACCCGCGGGTCGAGCTTCTTCACCGCGTCGGGCAGCGAGGAGACGATCAGCTTGGGGTCGAGCAGGCCACCGGAGACTCTGTGCGGAGCGGCGGCCTCGGCCTGCTCTACAGGCGTGGGGGTAAGAGTGGACGACATCAGTGGAGACCTTCCGCGATCGGCCCGAGAGCCAGGGCCGGGAAGTAGGTGAGGCCGACGACGATCAGGACGACGCCCGACAGCAGGCCCACGAACAGCGGCTTGTGGGTGGGCAGGGTGCCCGGGGTGGCGGGAACGGGCTGCTGCTGGGCGAGCGATCCGGCCAGCGCCAGGACGAACACCATCGGCAGGAACCGGCCGAACAGCATGGCCAGGCCCAGCGCGGTGTCGTACCACTCGGTGTTCACCGTCAGACCGCCGAACGCCGAACCGTTGTTGTTGCTGGCCGAGGTGAACGCGTACAGCACCTCGGAGAAGCCGTGCGCACCGGAGTTCAGCATCCCCGCCCGCTCACCGGGCAGCGCCATCGCGACACCGGTGCCGACCAGGACCAGCGTGGGTGTGGTGAGGATGTAGAGGGAGGCGAACTTCATCTCGCGGCCGCCGAGCTTCTTGCCCAGGTACTCGGGCGTGCGGCCGACCATCAGACCCGCCACGAAGACCGCGACGACGGCCAGGATCAGCATGCCGTACAGGCCGGATCCGGTACCGCCGGGGGCGATCTCGCCGAGCATCATGTTGAAGATCGTGAGGCCGCCGCCGAAGGGGGTGAGCGAATCGTGCGCCGCGTCGACCGCACCGGTGGAGGTCAGCGTGGTGGAGACCGCGAAGAGGCTGGAGGCCGCGACGCCGAAGCGCTGCTCCTTGCCCTCCATCGCGCCGCCGGCCGCCTGCAGCGCGGCACCGCCGTGGTGCTGCTCGGCGAGCGTCATCAGCGCGGCGGAGGCGACCCAGAACAGGCCCATCACCGCGACGATCGCGTAGCCCTGGCGGTTGTCGCCGACCATCCTGCCGAAGGTGCGCGGCAGCGCGAAGGCGATCACCAGCAGCAGGAAGATCTCCAGCAGGTTGCTGAAGCCGGTCGGGTTCTCGAAGGGGTGGGCGGAGTTGGCGTTGTAGAAGCCGCCGCCGTTGGTGCCCAGCAGCTTGATGACCTCCTGGGAGGCCACCGGGCCGCCCGGGATCGACTGGGTGTCGCCGCCGAGGGTGGCGATGTCGTGGAAGCCGTGGAAGTTCTGCACCACGCCGGTGGCCACCAGGACCAGGGCGAAGACGATCGAGAACGGCAGCAGCAGGCGCAGCGAGATCCGGGTGAGGTCCACCCAGAAGTTGCCGACGCGGTCGGTCCGGTTGCGGGTGAAGCCCCGGATCAGCGCGGCCACGATGGCGATGCCGACGGCGGCGGAGACGAAGTTCTGCACCGCCAGCCCGGCCATCTGCACCAGGTGGCCCATGGTGGACTCACCGGCGTAGGACTGCCAGTTGGTGTTGGCGACGAAGGAGACGGCGGTGTTCCAGGCCGTGTGCGGCTCGACCCCCTTGTTGCCCAGGCTCAGCGGGAGCACGCTCTGGATCCGCTGGAGCAGGTAGAGGAAGAGCAGCGAGACGGCGGAGAACGCCAGCACCGAGCGCAGGTAGACCGGCCAGCGCTGGTCGGCGTCGCCGTCCACGCCGATCGCGCGGTAGAGACCGCGCTCGACTCTGAGGTGCTTGGTGGTGGTCAGGAGCTTGGCGATGTAGTCGCCAAGCGGGCGGTAGCACAGGGCCAGGGCGCCGACCAGGGCGATGGCCTGCAACCAGCCCGCGAGCGTAGAACTCATGTCAGAACTTCTCCGGGTAGATCAGCGCCACGACGAGGTAGCCGACCAGTGCGACGGCGACGATGAGACCTGCGATGTTCTCGGCAGTCACAGCTTCTCCACCCCCTTCGCGATCAGGGCCAGGACGACGAACACGGCAACCGTGACGCCGACGTAGATGAGATCGGGCATGGGTTCCACCAAAGTGGTTCAGGGTGTGTGGTCGCAGGCGCCCCGGAAGCCCCTCACGACGCCGACGGGAGGCCGGCATGAGGAGCCAACCAGCCGCCGACCGCCGTTTGCGCGACCCTGACGCCCTCCATACGGGTGGATCGAAAACATTGACGCATCCTTGATGACCGCTTCACACACCCGAGACCTGGCCTTGTCCCGACCGTTCCACAACAGCCGAAAGGCCCCGGGAGACCCTCCTCCCACGCTGGTCAGAGCGGGGACGGAGGGCCTCCCGGGGCCCGGGGGGGAACGTCACCCGGCGCCGGTGGCACACGGCGCCGGGTGGGCACGGGGTCGCTCAGGCCGGCTTGCGGCCGTGGTTGGACTTCTTCTTGCGGCGGGCCTTCTTCTTGCGGGCGCGCTTGGACATACGTGGTCTGCTCTCTGACCCGGCGTCTGCGGACGGTCCGGTGTCCGTGGGTGCGGTGGTGTCCGTGGGTTTGGTGATGCCTTCGAGTCCGGTGATGTGTGGTGGTGTGTGACGACGTGCTTGGGTGCGGCTGTGGCTGCCGATGACGCGGCGTCAGGCCGAGGCGACCAACTGGTCGGCGAGCTTGGCCAGGCGGCGGCGGGAACGCTCCTCGTGGACGGCCTGGGCGGTCTGCGCGATCTCGCCGCCGTCGTAGTACGCGCCGTTGACCAGCGCGGTCCCCGGCAGGCAGAGGCGGACCACCGCCGCCGCACCCTCGGCCGGCGGCGCGCCCACCCGTCCGTAGAGGGGCAGCAGCGCGGTGTCGCACAGCCCGGGGTTGAGGCTGACCGCCGTGGTGCCGGTGCCCTCGGGGGCCATGTCGCGGGTGGCCATGGTCAGCGCGAGCTGCGACTGCGCGTACGCGGCGACCCGGGAGTACTTCTTGACCCGGTGCGGGTCGGTCCAGTTCATCGCGGCCGTACGGTGCAGGGAGGAGGACACGTTGACCACCCGGGCGTCCCAGGCCGCCGCCAGCGGGCCCTGCAGGTGCCTGGTCAGCAGGTGCGCGGCAAGGAAGTTGACCTGGAGCGAGACCTCGTTGCCGTCGTCCGTCAGGGTGCAGCGCTCCGGTGCCATCACCGCCGCGTTGTTGACCAGCAGGTCGAGCGCGGGCACCGTGCGGGCGACCGTCGCGGCCAGCACCGACACCGCCGCCAGGCGGGTGAAGTCGGCTGAAAAGGTGAGGAGTTGGGAGCGTTCGGCGCCGGCGGCGACCAGTCGCTCGACCGCCTCCTCCCCCTCGGCGGCGGTGCTCGCGTGCACGATGACGGTGGCGCCGTGCTCGGCGAGCAGGCGGGCACTCTCCCACCCGATGCCGGAGGAGGCGCCGGTGACCAGGGCGGTCCGGTTCGACAGAACACGGTCCGCGGGGGACGGCAGGGACGACAGGACTGCGTCGGGCATGACCCATCCAAGGGGTTGCGGGCGCGTCCCGGGGTGCCGCCGCGCGACCGAACTGCGCGGCGGGGGCCGGGATTGCGAGATGTGTACGTGCTGAACCTCCGCGTGCGCCGGAACGCGCACGGGAGTGACACGCGGGCGAGCCCCGGTCACGAGTACCGGAGGCCCGCCTGCGGCGCTACCGGAGCGTGGCTTCGCGGGGAGGAAGCGCTACCGGATGGCGACGAAGACCGCGACAACAGCCCCCGCCCGCGGATGCGGCGGGCGGTCGTGGTGGCGTGTCGAGCAGGTCATGCCCTCATTCAAGTGGACCGCCGATCGTCCGGGCAAGGACGGTTCACCCTCCCTGATGAATCCTTGATGCCGGATCAGCCCTGCGGGTTCTCCGGGCTCCGCGAGGCCCGGCCGGTGCCGTCGGGCGCCACGGCGCGGCGGGCGGCGGTGTCGGCGAGGAGCCGGGCCAGGTCTGCGGGGATGTCGAGGTGGTGGGCGATCCAGGCGGCGTCGTGGCCGTGGGTGGCGAGCACCCAGGCGGTCTGCAGGCAGTTCTGCCCGGGGTCGGCCGTGGTCGGCCGGCGGCGGGCCAGTTCTTCCGCGGGGAAGCCCGTCAGGGCGTCGGCGCCGTACCACCGGCCGTCCGGGGGCGGCGGGGGTGCGGCGGGGCGGTCCCGTCGGGCGGCGGACCTGCGGCGCTGCAGCACCACCGCGACCACCACGAACACGGCCGCCCCGGCACCTGCCAGGGCCGCCCCGATCAGCGGCCGGACGGGGGTCGGCGCCAGGCCGAGGAAGACCAGCTCCACCACCAGCAGGGTGAGCACGCCCAGCACCGCCAGTCCCTCACCCGTGCGCGGGTGGACGGCCCGGCCGGCCGGGGCCCGGGGGTACGCGGCCCGGGGGCGCGCGGCGCGGTCGGCCGGGGCCCGGGGATGTGCGGCGCGGGGCTGGATGTACGGCCTCATCGCAGTGCCTCCGCTTCAAGTCTCGCACCGGTGCACGGGCACCGGCACCGGCACCGACACCGACACCGGGTGACCGGGACCGGACGGCCCGGGACCGCAGCCCGGGCGGTCAGCCACAAAGGCCGGCCCCGGCGGTCGGCCACGATGGCCGGCCCCGGCACAGGTGGTCGGGCGAGGTGGCCAGACGAGGGGGCCGGACGAGGGGGCCGGACGGGCCGGTCAGGCGGGCCGGTCAGGCGAGGGCTTCCTCCTCGGGCCCGGTGGGGCCGTCCTCCAGGTGCCAGTGCAGGTCGCGGACGGCCGGTTCGAGCGAGAGCCGGGAGACGACCTGCTCCAGCGCGGCGGTGACATCACCCGTGATCGCCACCGTCGCCCGGACGCCGGTGACCTCGCCCCGCTCGCGGCGGGCGCGCAGCCCGATCGGCGCCAGGCCCGAGGCCGCGAGGGCCTGCAACAGCAGGGCGCGGACATGCGTCTCGGACTGCCGCTCGCACTCCAGGTGGACGGTGGCCCGCACGGTCGTGTCGGGGTCGGTACCCGCGAGCGGGGCCCGGTCGATCAGGCGGCCCGCCGGGCGCAGCACCAGGTGCACGGCCAGCACGGCCAGCGTCCCCAGTGCGGCCAGGTCGTACCGGCCGGAGGCGGCGAGCACCCCGACGGCGGCCGAACACCATAGGGTGGCGGCCGTGTTGAGCCCGCGTACGCCCGCACCGTCGCGGAGGATGACACCACCGCCGAGGAAGCCGATACCGGAGACGACGTACGAGGCGACCCTGGTCGGGCTGCCGACGTCGCCGACGGCCTCGCTGTACAGCACGAACAGCGTCGCTCCGGCGGCGACCAGCGCATTGGTGCGCAGTCCCGCCATCCGGGCACGCCACTGGCGTTCGACACCGATGAGCGCCCCGCAGGCGACACCGGTGGCCAGCCGGAGAATGAAGTCGATCGTGGTCAGGGTGTGCATCGTGGCACCTCCTCGTCGGTGAATGAACGTAGTTGACAGGGCGTCAGGTCGCCACGACCGCCAGACTCGGGTCGTACTTGTACCCGATCCGGCGGGCAGTGGCGATGCCGGCGCGGTGGCCCGGACCGGGCTTGCGGCGGAGCCGGGCGCTGGGGGCACCCCCGGCCGAAGGCTGGGGAGGGTGTCGAGGGTGCGGCTGTCGCCGTTGTCCGGCCGCTCCCGGACGGCCTCCATCAGCTGGCCGCGCGAGTGCACCCGAAGCGGACTTCGGTGCGCACTTCGGCCGCCGGGGAAGGCGACCAGGGGAGGTGACCAGGGGAGGCCGCCAAGGGGGCAGCCCGGGAGGCGGTCGGGGGAGGGGCGGGCGACAGGCCCGCCTCCCCCGACCCCGGGGTCACTGGGAGAGCGCCACCTGGACGATCTTCACGATCACCAGCACCATCGCGACCAGCAGGTACGAGCGCAGTGCACCCATGCCGATCTTGCGGGCGGTGGACATCGACGGGCGGGCCAGGGTCTCCACCGGCGGCATCCGCCACGCGTCGCGGGCCGTGCGGTCCTGGGGGGCCGGGGTCCGGTCCTCCTTCGCGGCGGTGCGCCGACGGGTGAAGGAGTACCCGGCGGCCAGCACGCCGAGGACACCGCAGACGGCCATGATCTGCAGGATCGTGTCGGCGCTGATGTCCGGGAAGAGGACGGCGGCGGTGAGAACGACCGACAGGGTGACCAGGACTCCGACGACCGCCGAGGTGAACGCGTTGGTCTTGGGCCCGTTGACCCAGGGGCCGAGCACCTGACGGTCGTTGCAGAGCAGCAGCAGGAAGACCGTGGCCGAGGGCAGCAGCACACCGGCCAGGGTCTGGACGCCCTCGGTCAGCAGGCCGAGCGGAGACCCGGGGATCAGCACGATGGTCGCGGCGAGCCCCACCAGGCCGGCGTACACGGCGTAGAAGCCCTTGGCGCCGCCGACGCCCCGGTGCAGCGAGTGCTTGAGGCCGAGCACGTCACCGATCGCGTAGGCGGTGGAGAGCGAGACGGCGAAGGCGCCGATGATCGAGGCGTCCAGCAGTGCGATGGCGAACAGCACGCCGGCGACCTTGCCCGCGTGGTCCGCCAGGCCCTTGGCCACCCCGGCCGCGTCGGTGAACTGGCCGACGCCGCCCGTGCCGGCGAAGGCGGCGGCGGTGAAGCCCATCATCGCGGCGGCCCCGACGACCACGACCGCGATCCCGATGACCAGGTCGGCCTTCTCGTACTTCATGAAGTGCGGGGTGATCCGCTTGTCGATGACGTACGACTGCTGGAAGAAGAGCTGCCAGGGCGCGACGGTGGTCCCGACGATACCGATGATGAGCAGCATCACGGTGGACAACTCACCGGCGCCACCGGGCATGTTGGGCACCACGAAGTCATGCGCCAGCTGCGAGGTCTTCGGGTGGACCATAAAGTAGATGGGGACCAGCAGCAGCGATCCGGCGCAGAGTGCGATGGCGATCCGCTCGAAGCGCTGGAAGGAGCCGGTGAAGGCGGAGGCGATGATGATCGCCGCAGCGAGCACCACGGCGGCCGCCTTGGGCAGTCCGAGGTATCCGGCGGCCAGGGTGATCCCGATGAACTCGGTGACCAGGGTGAGCGCGTTGAGCAGGAACAGGTCGATCACGCTGAACGCGCCCCAGAACCTGCCGAAGCGCTCCAGGATCAGCCGGGCGTGGCCGACCCCGGTGACGGCCCCCAGTCTGAGCACCATCTCCTGGTTGACGTAGAGCACGGGGATCAGCAGGAGCAGCGTCCACAGC
This sequence comes from Kitasatospora sp. NPDC056138, assembly GCF_042264695.1. Lineage (NCBI taxonomy): Bacteria > Bacillati > Actinomycetota > Actinomycetes > Kitasatosporales > Streptomycetaceae > Kitasatospora > Kitasatospora sp. NPDC056138. Next base: position 59,842 of record NZ_JBHJVK010000051.1, read on the forward strand.
AGGTGCGTGCCGTAGTTCTGGCCCGCCTGGCCGTAGGTGGCGAAGGCACCGGCGTCGTTGTCGCCCACCATCACGATCAGACCGGGCCCGATGATCGCCAGCAGGGTCTTCAGCTTGGCGGAGAGGCCGTGGCGCGGAGCGGTGTCGTCGAGGCTGATGGTGCCCAGGGCGCCCTTGATGTCGCCGACGTGGGCGTCGTCGAGCACTGCGGCGCGGGGCGCCGGGATCTCGGGCGTGGTCATCGTGGTGATGTCGGTCATGGCGAACCTCCCTAACCCCCCGGTTCAGGGGGAGAGTTCGGGCAGGCGGCAGCAATTCTCCGCACGGGGGCACAGCACGGCAGCCCATGGCGCCATGACGCCACGGGGGCATGCGGACACGACTCATGAAGGCATGAGGACATGAGGTCGTGAGGACATGACGGCATGGCGCCGCGCACTGAGCTGACGAGGTGTCAGGAAGACTCGTGGAGAGAGTTGTTACCGCGTGCCAATGGAGAACGAGGACATGCGGATGTGGGGTCGTTTATGACCCGGACTACTGCAACTCGAATCCATGTCTCTCGCCTCCTTCCGGCCGGGGCGCACGCGTGCGCCGTATCGACACGGCAAGGAGCGGACCGGCCGGAACGGCCGGTTCACCCCAACTCGTCAGAGCTTTGGCACTCCACGGCGTGATCCGGCCCTTGAGCCGGAAGCCACTTGGGATCAACCCTTAGGTCGGGAAGATCTGTCCTGATCCGGAGCGTCTCTCGACGGTTGGGATCAGTGGCCTGTGTCCGTGAAGACGCCTCACCGAACGAGGTGCCTTTTCAAACCTCATCAAGCGTAGACCACCGAAAGGGCACCTCAGTCACATTTACCGAATTTTGACCGACCCTCCGGCCGAAGCGGGAACCTCGGTACCGGTCTTCGGAATTCCGGTACGCACGACCCGTTCCCCCACTCCCCATTTCCGGGCCCGGCGCCTTCAGTGCTCCGCGCGCTGCCCTCGGGCGCCGCCGTGCACCATGGCCTGCCAGAGCACGCCCGGCGCGAGGAGCCGGGCCGGCGGGGCGGTCAGCGACAGCGTGTCGACGAACGCGGCCTGCGCCACCCGGCTGCTCCGGGCCGCGCTCAACACCCGGTCCAGATAGGCGTGCTGGAACCTCAGCAGCGGTCCCCGGCGGCCGCCGACGGTGGCCTCGTAGCGGAGGTCCTCGGAGGAGGCCATCTGCCAGGCCGTCTCCGCCACCCGGAACACCGCCCGCTGGACCCGCCTCGTGGGCACCGGAAGTCCAACCGCCCTGTCGGCGGCGGACGTTGTCACCCCCGACCCACGGGCTCCGCGCCCGCCGGCCGAGAGCAGGCCGCGCAGCACGAGCGCGGACCGGGCCGCCACCGTCATGCCCTGCCCGTACATCGGGTTGAAGGTGCAGGCGGCGTCGCCGACCACCAGCAGCCCCTCGGGGAGGCCGGCCAGGCGCTCGTAGTGCCGCCGACGGCTGGGCGGCGGACGGAAGCCGTGGATCCGACCGGCCGGTTCGAGGCCCTTGAGCACCTGGTGCAGGTCCGGCGCCCGCAGCTCCCGGGCGAAGGCGAGGAACCCCTCGGGATCGGTGGGCGCGCTGAAGCCGCGCATCCCGCCGATCGTCACCATCCAGCGGTCCCCCTCCACCGGTAGCAGGACGCCGAAGCGCGGGTTGTGCCCCGGGCTGGGCTGGAGGTACAGCGCGCGCCCAGCCGGCAGCTCCTCGGCCCGGCGGAACAGCCCGGTGGCGTAGCTGACCCCACCGTCGACCACGCTCTCCTCGGGGACGTCGAACCCAAGGCCGTTCAGCCAGTGGGGAGTTCGCGAGGTGCGGCCCGTGGCATCCACGACCATCTCGGCGGCCAGCACGGTCTCCGAGCGGTCACCGCTGCCGCGCTCGCGGCAGCGGACTCCGGCGATCCTGGGCCCGGCGACGGCCAGCCCGACGGCTTCGACACCGTCGCGCGTCTCGACGCCCGGGTGCGACAGCACCTGGTGGCGCAGCGCCCAGTCGATCAGCGGCCGGGTGAAACAGACGATGCTGTGCCGGGACGAGAAGGTGTCGAGCCAGCCGGCGGGGGTGAGCCAGCGGATGTCGGTGGGCAGCCCGAGGTGCTGCGCGCCTTCACCGGCGAGCAGCGCGGTCGTTCCGGGCAGCAGCTGCTCGATGGCGTTCAGCCCGGCCGGCATGAGCAGGTGGGCCTGCCTGGCCTGCGGCACTCCCCCGGCGAACTCGGCCTTCGCTGGACGGCGGTCGCGCTCCACCAGGGTCACCCGCCAGCCCGCCTCGGCGAGGACCCAGGCATGCAGCAGCCCGGCCAGGCTGCCTCCCAGGACGGCGGCTCTGCCAACCGGCTGCGGCATATCGGCCCCTCTCCGGGCCTCTCGGCCGGCTCGGTGTCCGTCGGATCGTGCGCGGTGTCCAGTGACCCAGGAGCGGTGTCCAGCACTCCGGGGGCGGTGTCCAGCACCCCGGGGGCGATGCCCAGTGACCCGGGGCGTACGGCAGTTCAGCGCACGACGGTGCGAAGTGGTGCACGACGGCGCGAGTAGGGGCGTGCGGAGCGGGCAGGGGGCGTACGAGATCGGGCCGAGTGCATTCTGCCCACCGGAGCCGGGCCGCTAACCAGCATCCGCCGAGCCCGGAGACGGACCCGGCGCAGCCTCGGGTATTTTGACAGTACATCAACACATAAGTGGGGACTTCTCCCCATTTCTCTGTTAAGGTCGCGGCCGAGGGGTCGGCGCCCGCCGACCCGCCGATCGTGCGAGGTACCGCCGTGAGCACTCCCCCGCCCGCATTTCCCGTGGTCCGCACCGCCCAGGGCGCCGTCCGAGGCGTCGGATCGGCGGGGATCGCCTCGTTCCGCGGCATCCCCTACGCCCAGCCGCCGGTGGGTCCGCTGCGCTTCGCCGCCCCCGCCGCCGCGCTCCCCTGGGACGGCGTGCGCGAGGCGTTCGCCTTCGGCCCCGCCGCGCCCCAGCCGTTCCTCGGGGCGGACCTGCCCGGCGGAGAACCGGGCACGGCCGCCGAGCACGAGTGGCTGACCGTGAACGTCTGGACCCCCGAGACCGGTCCCGCCGGGCTGCCGGTCATGGTCTGGTTCCACGGCGGCGGCTACCTGGCCGGGGACAGTTCGGTGCCGACCTTCGACGGGGCACGGCTCGCCAGGGAGGGCCGGGTCGTTGTCGTCTCGTTCAACTACCGGGTGGGGGTGGAGGGTTTCGCCCACATCGACGGAGCCGTGGCCAACCGCGGGCTGCTCGACCAGTTGGCCGCACTGCGCTGGGTGCAGCAGAACATCGAGGCCTTCGGCGGCGACCCGCAGCGCGTGACGGCCTTCGGGCAGTCGGCGGGCGCCGGGTCCATCGCCGCACTGCTGGCCATGCCCGACGCTTCGGGGCTGTTGCGGCGGGCCGTCCTGCAGAGCGTCCCCCGGCTGTACTTCAGCAGCGCGCTGGCCCGGGACATCGCGAGCGAGCTCGCCGCGCTGGTCTGGCTCCCGGCCGACGCCGACGCCCTGCGAGCCCTGCCACCGGAGCAACTCGTCGTCGCAGCAGGTCAGTTGGGTTCACGGATGCCCAAGCACGCCGACCGCTGGGGTGCGGTCGCCGACGCGGCGATGCCCTTCGCGCCGGTGGTCGACGGCGAGGTGCTGCCGCAGGACCCCTGGACGGCCCTCGCCGCCGGCCGGGCACGCGAGGTGGATCTCCTGATCGGCCACACCCGCGACGAGTACCGGCTCTACCTGGTGGCGGGCGGGCTGCTCGGCAGGATCGGCGCGGAGCAGGCCGCGCACGCGCTGCGCACCTTCGTCCCCGGGGCGGACGGACCTGCCGCCTACCGTGCCGCCCACCCGTCCGCCGACGCCGGCACGCTCCTCGAACTCGCCTGCTCGGACTGGCTGTTCCGGATGCCCACGGTCCGGCTCGCCGAGGCCCAGGCACGTGCGGGCGGCAGCGCCCACCTGTTCGAGTACGCGCACACCGCAGGTGAGCTGGACGGCGCGTTCGGCGCCTGCCACGGCAGCGAGGTCCCCCTGGTCTTCGGCACCTACACCACCGGCGTCGCGAACCCCTTCCACGCGAACCCGCCGGCCCCGGCCACCGAGGCCCTCGGCGTCCGGATGCGCCGCACCTGGACCGGCTTCGCCGCGACCGGGAGCACCGACTGGCCGCGCTACACCCCCGAGGCCCGCCTCACCCGTGTCTTCGACACCGCGGGCAGCGCGGATCCGGGGCCCACCGGGACCCGGCAGGCGGTCACGTACCCGCACGAGGCCGCCCGCGCGATCTGGGCCGAGCACCCGATGGAGACGCTCGACCTCCTGCACTGACCGGACTCCCACGCCGACCGGGCTCCCGCACTGACCGGGCTCCCGCTCTGTGGCGGGACTCCCGCACTGCGGCGCAGCGTCCGCCCGGCCAGCCGACGGCCCCGGCCCACCGTTCGCGGCGACGGCCGGGCCTGGGC
>NZ_JBHJVK010000052.1:0-64255 GCF_042264695.1 Kitasatospora sp. NPDC056138
GGCGGCGCGCCACTGAGCATCATCAAGGAGTACATCGAGAACCAGAAGCGACCCGACTGACCATCCAGCTTTCCGAAGCGATGCTGCGGCGCTCCTCGCCGCAGCACGAAGGATGCGATTCCTCCCGGCCGTAAACGGCCGGGGTTCCTCGCAAGATCACGCTGAACTACCTGTGTCAATGGCCCCGTTGGTTTCTCACCCGACGTGCCGGGCATCCAGTCCTCCGGGGGAGCACTCGCCGGGGACCGCCGCAAGGTCGCCCGCTACCCGAGGATGACTCGCCATTCACCCGCTCATGCCGGCAGGTGCGCGGCGCTCGACGACGTGACCGGGGTTTCGTCGGGATGGTGGAACGAGTTCCGGAAATCGGGCTTGTCAGTGCGGGACCCTAGCGTGCTCGGTATGACGCAAGCCGTACAGACGTACGCCTACCTCCGCCCCTCCGCCGTGCGTGAGAGCAGCGCCGGGCCCAGCCTCGCCCTGGAGACCTCGGGTGGTGCGACCCCGACCGGAGCAGCCGCCAACCCGCGTTTCTTCAGCGGCTTCCTGACTGCCCCGGCACCAGCCGCAGCTGCCCTGCTCGCGGTCGCCGACGTGGCCGCCACCCGGTACTACCAGCCCCTGCGGCCCGCCTCGCTCGACCCGGTGGTCACGGCCAACGGCGACCGGCTGCGTTTCGAGTCCTTCTCCGGCTGCTGCGGCGTCTACGCCCGCCTCGACGTGCTCGCCGACGGGCTGGACGGCGACGACATCGGCCACGGCACCACCAACGTGGACGTCAACCACCCGCTTCGTGAGGCGCTCACCCTGATCGGCGCCGCCGACCCGCTGCATCTGTCCGTCGGCCCGGACGCGCTGGAGGTCGCCACCCTCGACGGTCCTTTGGTCGAGAAGAAGGTCCCGCTGCCGGACCGCTGGCTGCGCGGCTTCGCCGAAACCCAGGTGCTGGCGGCAGGATTCGACCTGCGCGCCGAGGTGCCGGCCGCCGAGGCCGTCCGTTTCCTGCGCTCGCTGCCGCGTGGCACCGCCCGCTCTGGTGCCCGAACCACGCAGTGGGTGGTCGCCGCAGGCCGTACGCTGCGCCCGACCAGCCGGCCCGTCCCCGGCGCGGTCTGCCTGCCCGGCCCCGAGCGGCTGGCCTCCCTGCAACGGGTGCTGCGGCACGCACTGGCCCTGCGCGTGTACGGGCCGCCCGCCGGCCCGTCGCCCGCGGCGGGCGCCTGGGAGGTGGTGCTGCCGGGCATGCGGCTGACGCTCACGCTGTCGCCGGACGCCTCGCGCGGCTTCTCCGGCGAGGGCGGCGTGCTCGGCGCGCTCGTCACCGAGGACGCGGCCGCCGACGCTGAGCTGGTCTCGGTGCTGCTGGCCTGGGAGCCCCGGATCGACCTGGCCGAACTCGCCGAGCAGGCGGGCCTGTCGATCGCCCGGGTCCGCGCCGCGCTGACCCGGCTCGGGACGGCCGGTCAGATCGGCTACGACACGGCCGAGGCCGCGTACTTCCACCGCCAGCTCCCCTACGACTCCGGCCGCGCCGAGACGCAGAACCCGCGCCTGCGGGCCGCCCGCGCGCTGGTCGCGGCGGGCGCGGTGCGGCTCGAGCCGGGCGGCGCGCTGGTGACGGTGGACGACCACGTGCAGCGGGTGCGGGCGGGGGCGGACGGGCGGCTGAGCTGCACCTGCCTGTGGTGGGCCAAGTACCGGGGCGGGCGCGGCCCGTGCAAGCATGCGCTCGCGGTGAGCCTGGTCGAGGGCGCGGCGGTCGAGGGCGCGACGGTCGAGGGGAAGCGATGAAGCTGATCGAACTGGTACGGGCGGGGGACGCCGACGGCGTGGCCGCCGAGCTGGCCGAGCTGACCCCGGCCCAGCGCCGCGCCTGCCTGCCGGAGCTGAAGGCGTTCCGCAAGGAGATCCGCGAGGACTGGTGGCGGAAGCCCGACATCACGCAGGCCCTGCTGATCGCGGGGGCCGGCTGCCACACCGCCGCCGCGGCGGCGGCCGGCTGGCTGGGCGGCGCGGAGTTCAGCCGTGGCAGCGGTTGGCGCCATCCCGCGCTGCTGACGGTCTTCGAGAGCCAGCCGCCGGAGTGGCGGACGGCCGTGGTCGCCAGGCTGGCCGAACGCCGGCAGGAGGCTTGGTGGTCCGACGAGTACCAGTTCCTGGAGCACCTGGTGCTGACCACCGGCTGCCCGGTGCCGACCTCGGAGGGCTTCGTCGCGCACTGGCTCACCGACCGGGGCTGGCAGCGCGACCGAGCCCCGCACCTGACCGGCGGCGTAGTCGGCCCCACCCTGTGGCAGCGGCTGTCGGCCGACCCGTTCGTCCCGCTGCTGGTCCCCCGCCTGTTCGAGATCGACGAGATCGGCGCCGAGCTCGACCGCCCGTGGCACGAGCAGCAGGACGGCGGCGGCTGGGCGCAGTGTCTGGCGCGCCTCGCCGAACAGGGCGTACTGGACCGGGACGAGATGATCGACCGCTGCCTGGCCCGTCTGCTGCGCGGTGGCCGGGCGAGCGATCAGCGCGGCTTCCTGACACTTCTCCAGGCCTTCGCGCCGACGGCCCAGGAGAACGCGGCGCGGGTCAGGAGCTACCTCGCGCTGCTCGACGCGCTGTCCACCGTCGCGGTGCACGCCCAGCAGGTGCTGGCCCACCTCGACGAGGCGGGCCTGCTGGCGCCCGGCCTGCTCGGCGAGGCTTCGGCGACGGTCCTCTTCCGCACCGAGAAGAAGCTCGTCCGTACCCAGCTCAGCTGGCTGGACAAGGCGGCGCGACGGGATCCGGCGCGGTCCGGCGAGGTGGTACTCGCGGCGGCGGACGCCTTCGGCCACCCCGATCCCGATGTGCAGGACCGCGCACTGAAGGTGATCGCGCGTCACCTCGAGACGGCGGGCGAGGAGGTGCTCCCGCAGCTACGGGCGGCCTCCGACGTGCTCAACCCGGCCCACACCGCACGGGCCGGGGAACTCTTCGGCGTCGAACTCCAGGCGCTCGCCGAGGTGTACGAGGAGCTGCTGCCGCCCGTGCCGCAGCCCGTGCCGATGCCCGATCCGCTGGGCAGCCCGGCGGAGGTGGCCGAGGAGATCGGCGCGATCCTCGCGGGCGACGCGGACGTGACCGCCTTCGAACGCGCCCTCGACGGCCTGGTGCGGCACGCGTACCGGGACCGCCCGGCGCTCGTCAAGGCGTTGGAGCCGGTGCTGCGGGTCCACCTGTGGAGCGGCACACGCTGGGCGGACTGTTCGCCGCCCGACATCCTGCACGTCGCCATGGTGGCTGCCCGCCGGACGACCCCCGAACTCCTGCGCAGCATCCACCGCGCCACGGACTTCGGCGACCTGCTCGCGAGCCGCCTGGAGGAGGCGGCCCGACGGCTCCGGCCCGGCCGGACGCCGTTCCTGCTCGCCACGCCGACCTCCGCCAGCGGCTCGCTGGACGCGGCGGCGCTGGTCGAGCGGCTCGCCGCCTATGAGGCGGCCGACGTGGAGGCGGGGCCGGCCGACCTCTCGCAGGCCCTGCTCCGCGTCGTGCCGACCGACGACGCCGAGGTACTGGCGGCGGCGGAGCGCCTCACCTCGGACGCCGGGCAGCGCGTGGCGCGCTGGCTCAGGTCGGGCGGGCTGCCCGCGCAGCCGTCAACCCGGGTGCGTTTCGTACCGGGTGAAGACCGCGGGTTGGACCGGTGGGAGGCGTACACCGTGCAGGACGCCGTGCTGACCGTGGTCGAGCAGCCCGGCGTGGAGCTGGACGAACCGCTGGCGGCCGACGCCGCGAAGCTGCTCGGGCCGCTGGTCCCCTCGGGCAGGCGGACGGTCCGGTACTGGCGCTCCTCGCCGTCCCGGCACTGGCTCGCGGCACTGCCCAACCACCGTGAGGAGCTGGCTGCCCGGCTGCTCGACGCCTTCGCCAACGTGGAGGCCAGGGGCGCGGCGGAGCTGCTCCCCTACCTCGCCGAGGCCGACGGTCCGGCCGGTCCGGCCGTCCACCTGGCGGTCGCCTACGGGCTGGGGGCCCGGCTGCCCGAGGACCGCGCCGCCGCCGTGGACGCCCTGCTGGTGCTCGCGGTCCGGGGCGACCTGGACGGCGCCCTGCTCGGGCGGGAGTTGGCGGAGCTGGTGCTGATCGGCGCGGTGAAGACCAACCGCCTCACCGATTCCGCGCGCGCTGCCGCCGGGACGGGCGCGTACGGCACGGTCTGGTCGGTGCTGGCGGGGGCGTTGCCCCAGTTGCTCACGGCCAAGCCCGTGCGGGGTGCGGGCGAGCTGCTCGCGGTGGCCGCCGACTGCGCGCGGCGCAGTGGCGCGCGGGGGTCGATCGCCGAGGTGTCGGCGGCTGCCGGGCGTGGCGGGGCAAGCCGGCTGGTGAAGGAGGCGAGGGCACTGCAGGAGGTGCTGGCGGCGGGCGTGTGAGGCTCCGCCGGCAGGCGACCGGTCGGCCACTGGATGCCGAGGTCGCGGTGGGATCGGGCAGGTCGGCCCGACTCAGGCCGCGCTGGCGGACCTCAGCAAGGAATTGTCGATTCCTGCGGATCAGTTGAGGTTGTTCGCACTGCGAGGGTCGCGGGTCGTTCGACGAGCTTCGCCGCGTTCGAGATGACTAAGCCGAGGGCGACGAGGCGGGGTGCGTTCACTCGGCATCGGACCTGGGCGGACTCGACGAGCTTGAAACCATCGCCAGGGCGGCGGCTCGGGAACCTTGGGAGGTACGGTGTCGCCCTGGCGCGTACGGCTATCCGCGTGCCCCTGCCACGGTGGTGAGTTCGTCGAGCAGCGCGGCGATGGCGGCGTCGGTGAACCGGTAGCCGTCGGCGGTCTCGGCGATGTGGCCCGAGGCGATGCGGGAGTTCCACCACTCTTCGAGGCAGGCGGGGGCGTATCCGCCGGTGCAGAAGCCGTACGGCTCGGATGCGGGGCCGAAGCCGGCGATCATGAGCTCGTAGTTCGGCAGCGTGTAGGACCGCTCGGTCTGCGGAGGTGTCCTGAGGTACCGCTCGAAGGAGTCGACCTGGTTGAAGCTGGTGAACAGCCAGAACAGGTAGTCGTACATCAGCATGGAGCGCGCGTCGGCGTGCAGGACGAAGAACCCCTTGTCGCGCACGACGGCCTCCGCAAGCGCCCGCATTCGCCGGTCCGCGTCGGGCAGAACGTCCGCGACCTCACTGAAGGCACGCAGCAGGACCGGGGAGAAGCTGCCGTCGCCCACCTTGGCGAGCTCGGCGAGCCGGTCCTGCTCCGAGGTGTCGTAGACGGACTCGTCGACCAGGCCCGTGACGAACGCCTCGAAGTTCTCCGCGACCAGGGTGATCGCGAAGTCGTCCTCCTGGGCGACGTGCACCACGGTCGGCTCGCCGTACCTGCCGCACGCGCGGTAGTCGAGGGCGAGCATGTCGTGGCCGGCCGAGGGGGTGTCGGCGAAGTAGACACCGATATCGGGGTACTCCCACATCTCGATCCAGAACCGGCTGCCGAACTCGCCGCCCAGCGACTGCGGCCGGGTCCGCCCGACGCCCCGGATACCGGTGATCTCGATGTAGTCGTCGGCCCAGGACGTCGCCTCCGGCATGGGGAAGCAGGCCCGGGTCGGAGTGCCACCGTTGTGCTCGCTCATCAGCGCGATGTACGAGCCGGGCAGACGGTACCCGCCGAGCTCCTCCTCCAACGACTCGATCAACTCCCGCGAGGGCGGAGCCTCCTCCACGTACTCCTCCAGCGCGTACGCCGAGTCGTCCCAGAACCCGGCGACGTCGAAGCCCTCGAAGTGTCCCACTGCGCCCTCCCGCACCTGCTCGTCCGGCGATTGTACGTTTCGCGCCCAGACGCGAACGCGGTTGAGCTCGTCACGAATGACTGACTGATCGCTCCATGGGAGCGCCCGCTGGGCGACGGCCGGTAGCTGGGCACTCTCCGGAGCGATCGTGACTTCCCGGGACTTCGACGACGCGGAGTTGATCGCCAGTGCGCGTCAGGATCCGGCCGGGCGTGTTCTTGCCGGTACCGGTCCCGCCGCAACAGTTTGGCCGGGTCATGGCCCAGCTCGGCGGGACGCCGATCTGCCCGTTGAGGGTGTCGTTGACCGAGTCGATCGGTTTGCGAACCTTCTTCAGCGTCGGCTCACCGAACCGCGTCTTGCTCGCAACTGAACGAGGATCGCAGCAACTCGGATCCCAGCTCAGCGCGTTCCCGCTCGAACGCCTTCGAGGCGACGAGCAGCGCGGCCAGTGCTTCGCGTTCGTCCGGCTTGGGGTCGGCCAGTGTCCACAGGATCGCCAAGGCCGACTGCTCGGCCGGGCTCAGGTCGAGTTCGAAGGCCTCCACCTCCTGCCCGGACTCTTGTGGATCCTCGCGGACAGCTCCGGCCATGCGAACCACCTCCTGGGCTTTCCCGGAATTCGTCCGTTGCCGGCGGGGCGGCGTGCGAGGACTCCGACGCTCTTTGGGAGGCACTGGCCATGACCTGACGCACTGCCCCGGCCAAGGGACTTCAGCGGTGTCTGGTCTCGTGGCATGCGGTCTGGCTTCGGCGGCGGATCCTTGACGGCTTGCCATCCAGATACGCGCTTCACCATTCACCGACTCGCCTCGGCGACAAGGACGAAGGCCGCCCGGTCGCCGGCCGTGCTGAAGTGCAAAGGCTCCCCCGTCGCCTCCGCCTGCCACCCGCTGCGATACCGGCGCGGAGGATGAGAAGCATTGGACGCGGGTCGTCGAGGTGGATCTCCATGGCGCGCAGCAAGGCACAGTCGAGCGGGGTGAGGCCGACCACGGTGACATCGTCCTGGCGTCCGGACCGGCTCGCCAGGGGCCGACGTTTCGCCTGGTCGAGCCATCGGCGAACCATTGGTGAAGACCACCGGATCTGTCGAACACCCTGTCATTGCCTCCTCAAGTGCGCTGAGCGGCCATGAGCTTGCTTCGCAAGGCCCTGCCGAACCTGCATCGAGCCTGACGGGGGGCACATCCGATCCGGAGCTCAACTATCGTGAATGTCACGTCCGATGAGTAGCGATCAGGTCGCGGTATCAGCCGTACGACGCTTCGGGGTGCGCTTCTGCGTCGCGAAGTCGACGTGGACCAGGCCGAAGCGCTGATGGTAGCCCTCAGGCCGTCGAACACCCTGTCAGCCTACCCAAGCTGTCGACATCAAGACCTACCGAACTCTGTTCTGGCAAGGCGGAGCTGACGCTTCGCCCAGCACACGCGACCTGGGCGAAGCTGAAAACCGACAGCTCGCTACCGACGACTGACCGACCCGATGACTCCGCCGGTGCTGGTAGCGTGATCGGCCGCCTTGCAACGCGCCTGTGCGCCGCCTCATGGCCGGTCAACAACCCAGAGCGAGGGGCCTTGACCGCACCGTAGTCCACGTCCCCCGCCGCGAGCCGTTGCCCAGGACCTCGTCACACCGGCCTGAGGAGCGTGGCGAACTGAGGTAGCGCGAGGAGCAACAGGACGGTTCCTGCCTCGATCCAACGGTATTTGGCCCGGATGATGGCGCTGGTCCCGACCAGGGACGCGAGGAGCGGGCCGACCGGGTCACGTCCGACGTTCTCGAATGCACGGCTCAGTAGGCCGGAGCCGAGGTCCGGCGTGAGGTGCTCGAAGTAACCGGGACCGGCCACGCCATGGTGTCGCCCCTCGCGGTGGCGTGGGGCGATGGCCGACACGAAGCAAACCACGGCAAGCAGCGCGCTGAGGACGGAGGTCCACCACAACAGGTGGGCGTCCCAAGCGAAGAGGGCGGATCCGGTGCCGTCGTTCCTGTTCAGGGGAATGAAGGCGCCGAGAGCTGCTCCGGTGAAGCCCAGGAGGACAGCGGCCTTGGTGTCCGCTCGGGTGAGTTCCACGTGGTTGGCCGCCATGAGACGCTCCATCGCCGCCACGGTCCGCGGGTTCGGTGCAGTCGCAGGGGAACCTGCGTCGCGGCGTCGGCGCAGCGCGCCTTGTGGTGACCGATGACGGGGGTGCGAGGACGGGCTCCGCGGCCGGACGACGGTGCTCCGCGCTGTCCGCCGTGCCGCGCTGCGGGCTGTGGTTGTCAGCGTCACGCTGGCCTCCCGTTCACCACGCCCCCCGCCCAGCCGTTGGCTTGGGAACGGATCTTCCTGAACTCCGCCCCGGAGCCTTGCGGTCCGGGCACTGACCGTCCAAGCGCGACGAGCCGGTCGCGAAGCAGCCGGGAGAGCTCCTGCTGCTCCTGTGCCGTCAGCTTGCCCAGCAGGCCGGCCACCGAGTCCTGCCAGGTGGTCTCGCCGCGGAGCAGGTCGGCATGAGCAGCAGCCCAGTTCAGCACCTGGCTGACCTCGTCGGGGCGTCTGGCGAGCCAGAGCGACGCAAGTGCCACTGGGCCGTCCTGGACCGCACGCTTGCAGAAGTCGTACTCCTCGCGGCTCTTGTCGGTCCAGGCGTAAGGCAGGCCGGCACCGTCGGGCTCCCCCAGCCGCAGCTCGGCAGTGTTCTCCCGCTCGGAGACGTCCGTGACGCGGTAGGTGAGACCGAACTCCGACATCCGGTGGGGTGCGGCCAGGTACTGCATCAGCTCGGACGCACCGAAGCTGTGCCCGGCAGCGGCGTACTGGTCCTTGAGGTGGCGCAGGCGCCGGTCGAAGTCCTTGCGGACCGGGTACCAGCCGCGCACTGTCCGGGTCTGAACTGCCTGTACGGCGTCATGGACCCACCACAGCACATGGATGTCCAAGGCTTCGGTGCCGTACTGGGTCGGGAAGGCGACGGCCCGTGTCTCCAACCGTTCGTCAAGTCGAACGAGGTACGCACTGTCGTATCCGCGCAGTCCGCCCCGGCCGGCCGCCGGGCCGGCCGGGGCCGCTTCAAGATCCTCCGCGGCGGGTGTGCGGCGGCGATTCCCCCGTAGGTGGTGGTACCCGTCCCGATCCCGCAGCACCAGGGCGCGGTCACGTCGCCCGGACCAGCGCTGACGCAGAATCTCGCGCCAAGGAGCGTGTGTAGCAGGCATGTAGACGAGGTCATCACTCTCCGCGGTCATCGTGTCCTCCATGCGAGTAAGTAGGGCTGTAGGACCGCTGAGCGCCTCGACGCCAGGCTTCCAGAGCGTGATGGGCGATGTCCCGTCCGGCGAGTTCGGGATTCTCGTCTCCGTCGATCTCGACGAACAGGCGCAGGACCCCCAGGCGCAGGTCCTGGGCGAGCGCGGTCAGCAGCGTCTCCACGGCGCTGCGCAGCCGTTCGTCCCAGGCAGCCACACGGCACCAGCCGATCAGCGAACGGCAGGTCTCGTCGAAGATGCTGTCGTCGTCGAGGGCACGGCGGACGAGGGCGATGACGATCTCGGTGTGTTCGCCGACGGTCAACAGCTGCTCCTGAAACCAGGAAGGGTCCTCCCGGAGCAGCTTCGGGAAGACCTGGAGCGACAGTTCCACGTCGGGCCCCTGGTGATCCGCCCACTCGGCGATCTTCCGGAAGACGGCCTGCTGGTTTCCCGCAGCGAAGAGTACCCGCAGGGAAAGCTGGACCGCCGCCGCGACTCGCCGCTCGTCGCCGTCCAGTCCGCGGTAGGAGCGCCGCAGCAGGGACAGCGCCAGGTCCGGCCGGGATGCCCCGAAGTCCGTTCCGCAGGCATAGGCGACCGTTGATCGCAGCTGCCAACCACGGTCACTGCTCCAACTGCTGACCCGGTGCTTGATCTCGCTGGCCAGGACCGGGTCCTGAGCCGCGATACCGAGCGCGTATGCAGCGGTGGTGCGGCTGTGCAGGTGCTCGGACCGCGCCAACTCGCGGATGTGTCGCAGTGCCCGGCGGCCACCGCCCCAGCCTGCGGCCATCCCCATGACCCGGCCCACGGGCTCAGCCAACTCGTTCTCCGCGCCGGGGACGTTGTCCATCCACTCCGTCAACAGCCCGGACAACTCACCGTACTGCCGCCATACGTGCCGCAGGACTGTCTCCGCCTGGCGGTGCCGGGTGAATCGCACCGGCTCTACCGTGTACGTAAAACCGGTGTTCGCGCGGATCTCCTGGGGCGCGCACTCCGCACGGATGGTGTGCAGAAGCTCCTGCAGCGACCGGCGGAAGACAAATCGCGGGTTCGGCTGCGGATTCTCCCGGCGTCTGGGCCGGTCCTGGCTGCCGTCCTCGCCGTTCTCCGGCAGGACGGAGTTCAACCGTCCGTCGGCCAGCGCGAGGAGCCGCTCGGCCTCCTCTCTGACGATCCGGTGGTCGAGCCCCTCGAAAACACTGGTGGCGAGAAGGAAAGAGAGTCCGTCGGGATCGTCGCGGAGCGTGCGTAGCAGCTCCGGCACCTCCCCCTCCGCCAGGAAACTGAGGCGCTCGCGAAGGTCTGTGGGGTCGGGTCCGTCGTCACCTGCCATGCTGATAGCGGCGACGAGTTCGGCGACCTGGGCGGGGACGAGTTCGGGCGGCAGCAGCGCGTCCAGCTGCCCCGGTTCCAGGTGGGCCAGCAGCCGCTCACGATGTTCCGGATGGGGCACGGCGGCCTCGAAGCGCGCGTCGAAGACTGCTCGGGGTGGCGGGGGCGCGCAGTGCACCGGGGCGACGTGCAGGTCCCGGGAAAGGCCGCGGATACGCTCCGGATCGTGAGGCAGCACGATCACCATGCGGGCGTCGGCGTCGCTCAGCAGGCGCCGGAGGTTCGCGATGACCGCCGGCCCGAGGGGGTGTTGAGGGAGCAGGCCGTACACGAGATAGCCGCGGGCCTCGGCGTCGGTGGGACGCCAAGCGGACAGGTTCTCGTCACTGTCGAGCGCGCGGAGGCTCATGCTCCCCCCGCTGTGGCGGTAGAGCAGGTTCAGGGCAGCCGTGCGCCGTCCCGTACCAGGCTCCCCGACGAGGAAGAGAATGCGAGTGTCGAGCGTGGTCAGCGCTGGGCGGAACCACTCGGGTTCCGCGAATCCCGCTTGGGCGTCCAGGATCTCCAGCGCGGAGATCGGCCCCTCGTGCGCCTCCACTCGTCGGCCGCCATAGGCGCCCGACGAGTTGGTGTTCTCGACACGCTGGTCGCCGTGTACGGAGCCGGCATTGATGTTGCCGTTGGGGACATAGAAGAGGTTGCGCGGGCTACCGGTCGCGCGAGTGCCGAACAGGCCGGCGAAGTCGTCGTCGATGTCCGCGAGATTGTCGAAGTCGTCGACATCTCGTGTGCCATGGTCGTCGCTGCCCTGACCAGGCGCCTTGCCATCGCGTTCGGCCTGCGGCCCGCGCTCGCCCTCGCCGTTCGCTCCGGCGGCAGCGGGTTCGCCGGCGCTCACCGGCGGCGCTCGTTCTTGTCTCCGCAGACCATGTCGCCCTGGTTTCCCTGGACCGTGCCGGCCTTGTTGCCCCCGACGTAGTCACCGCCGAAGGAGTCTCCTCGGACGAGATTGCCGCGGACGAGGTCGCCAGTACCGTTATTGACGCTCTGACCGCCGTGCACGGTGCCGTTGTTGAGGTTCCCCCGGTCAACCCGCTGCGTCACCGGCATCTGCGGCGCCCTACGGGCTTTCCGTTCACCGGACGCCCGCTGGTCCGCTTCGGCAGACTCACGTCCTGACTCCTGATCGTCGACAACGCGGTCGCCCAGGATGCGGCGGTCGTAGAGGTTGCCCGAGGGCGCGGGCACGTACAGCCAGGCCCTTTGATCGAACCGCTTGCCCTCGACGGTGGCTGGCACCTCGATGAAATGGTCGGGGTGCCGACCGGTGTAGCCGCCGGCCACAGCATCCTGGTAGCAGCGGTCGGAGAGAATGGCCGCAACCTGGGTGACGTTCGCATTGGACGCGGCCAGCATGGCCTTGACGGGACGGGAGTCGAGCAAGCGGTGGGTGTCGTTGCGCGGCGTGCCGTTGCCGTCAAACTCCCCACCCGAGTCGGGCAGCGGCCCGATGTGGAGGCTGACCCGCAGACGAATGCTCACGGTACCCATGGAATGCACGTTGAACTCGCTGAGCACCTCCTGCAGCGTGTGAAGCCACGGGTGGATCAGGAACGGCATCCACGTCGGCTCGAAGCCGAAGACATACCCATCACCCGTGGAGGCGGGAAACCTTCGGTCGCGCCAGACGGCAGCGAGGTCGGCCCGCTCGAAGGACTGTTGGAGCAGCTGCGGAATCGCCTGGGTGATCAGGCCGTGTTCGATGGCGGGGTAGCCGGTGAAGTCCTTGGCATCGACAGCCACGATCCCCCGGTAGGGCGGGAGACCCTGGCTCCGACTGTGGGGCAGGGCACTGACTTCGGGCAGGGACGGACCGGACTGGGGCATCAGGGCTCCTCGGGTGTTCTCCGTGCGGGACGTTGTGGTCCAAGCTTCGCGAGGATGTGTGTCCCGGTCTGCTCGCTCAGTGCAGAAAGCTGGTGACGGGCGTCACACGAGCCGAGAGGCCGTCAGTCGCGCAGCATCGAGGCCGCGTGCCGCAGGGCGGACAGGTCGCCGATGACGATGCGCTTTCGTCCGCTCTGGACTCGCAGGGCTCCGAGCTCGGCGAGGCCAGCGGTGACCGTATTGCGGGACACCCCGAGATACTGGGCCAGTTCCTCGCGGGTAAGAGCCAGTTCGATGTGCTCATGCCGCGGACTGGGCGATTCCGCGGAGACCTCGGCCAGGTTGACCAGAGCGGCCGACAGACGGGCCACGACGTCCCGGCCGCCCCGCGCCAGGTCAGACTCCCTGAGCCTGCCGAGGGCGTAGCGAACCATCACGGGGAATAGGTGGTGGTCCGTGACGAACCGCAGGAACGCCGCCCCGCTCAGGACCGCGACCGAGCAATCCGATATCGCCTGGACACTCGCCGACCGCACCCCACCGTCTAGTACTGCCACCTCTCCCAGCAGTTCGCCGGGGCCGCGGAACGCCAGCAGTGTGAGGTCACCGCTCCGTTCCTGCCGGATCACCTTGGCCACCCCTGCGCGCAGCGCGAGCACATGGGTGCCAGGCTCCCCTTGCCTCAGAAGGGTGCTGCCAATGGGATGCCGCCGCTCGTATGCCGCCGCCAGCATGCCGTCCCAGAGCACATCACCAGTGAGGTGACGCAGCGTCTGACCAAACGGGGCCAAAGTTCCTCCGGTGTGGTCGCTCATGCAACGACCTTAGAAGTTACCGAGCTTGCGCGCAGACGGACCGCACGATCCAGTCAACAGCCCGGCGTGACGAGCACGGCCAGGGGACGGCGGCAGCCCTCGCAGGCAAGGTGGATTTTGCTTGTCAGTCCTCCGCGCGAGCGCCCGAGGCCCTCGTCGGGGCGGTGCTGCATCGGGACACCCTCATCGGTGGAGCGCCGGTGCGTCCTTGCGGGCGTCGGCCCCGTGCTGGTAGGCCCAGCAAGATGTCGAGTCGATGCCCGCCAGGCTCCAGTCGAGACGACCCTCGGCGTCGGCCGCGGCCTGTAGGGCCGTCAGGATCCGGTCCCACGTGCCGTCGGCGCACCGGAGAGGCGGTGCCGACCGTGCACCGTGGTCCACGGCCCAAAAACGGGTCGGCAGATCCCGCCACGCGACCCCAACGCCTACCTGGCCTGCCGCGCCTGGTGGGTGGCGATCAGGTCGCGATACCAGGCGTACGACGCCTTCGGGGTGCGACGCTGAGTCTCGAAGTCGACGTGCACCAGGCCGAACCTCTGACTGAACCCCTCAGCCCGCCGAACACCCCGTCATTCTACCCGGGAGCCGATTCCCCAACGTCAATCACCGTACCTGTTAAAACAGTTGGGGTAGACAGAGGTCATCGCACGTCGGTCCCGAGGTGGCCTCGGGCTCTGACTCCGGTCGGGGTCCGGTATCTCCCGCGCATCCCTCCACCGGACCTGGGGGCCTCTCAAGGACGAGTTCGAGAAGCGGCGGGTAGCAGCCCGAGCGGCAGGCCAGCAGCCCGACCCGCGCCAGGCCCGCATCGCCCGCCTGCGAGATCTCAATCAGCGACTCACCGGCAAACTCGCCCGTACCCACACGCTGGGCACTCGTGATCCTGGACGGCAAGTTGTTCGGCTGCAACCACCCTACCTAGACCACCACGAGCATGACGGGGCGTATGCGGGCCGGCCGGGGGGTGTGCTGGGTCCCGTGGTCAGCGGGTGATCGAGATCGCGAAGGGTGTGAATCCGCTGGAGCGGATCACGTGGGGTACGAACAGGATCGCGGCCTCGGTTGCGCGGGCGGTCCGGATCCCGCCGAGGTCGGTGATCCATTCGTTGTGCCAGCCGAGGTCGGTGAGGAGTTCGCGCACGGTCTGCTTGGCCCTTGGGTCCTCGCCGGAGAGGAACACGGTGGGCGTCTGGGTGAGTGTGGCCGGGGCGGTCATCACCGGGAAGAGCATGGTGTTGAGGGTCTTGACGACGCGCGTTTCGGGGAGTGCGTCCTGGAGTTGCTCGGCAAGACTCGAGCCGGGGTAGAGCAGGTCGGCGGGCAGGCCGTCCGGTCCGTCGGTGGTGGCGTTGGAGACGTCGACGAGGACGGTACCGCGCAGTTCGTCGCGCAGGGCGACGAGCCGTTCCAGGGAGCCGGCACCCGGGGTGGCGTTGATGACGATCCGGGCGCGTCGGGCGGCGTCGGCGGCGGCGCCTGGTGTGCGGTCCGCGACGGTCACCTCGTGCCCTGCGCGAGTGAGGGCCGCGGCCAGGTTGCCGCCGACGCGGCCGTTTCCGAGTACTGCGATCGTGGTCATGAGGGTGTGGTCCCTTGTCGTGTGTGCGGGTGGGGTGGTGTTCGGTCAGCGTGAGAGGGTGGCGACGGCCTGGGCGTGGACGCCGGGCGCGGCGGCCAGGAAGCTTCCGCTCTGGGGGGTCCAGGGGCGGCCCTGGGCGTCGGAGATCCGTCCGCCGGCTTCGGTGACGAGGAGTGCGCCGGGGAGCAGGTCCGCGCGGGCGCCGGCGAACTGCCAGAAGGCGTCGAGCCGGCCGGCGGCCACGTTCAGCAGGTGCAGGGTCGCGGGCACGGCGACGCGGACGACGAGTGCGTCGAAGAGCATCGCGGTGATCGAGGAGCCGACGCGTCGTACGACGTTCTCGTCCTCGTCCGGCCGGGCCTGGCTGGTGGCCACGACGCTCAGGCCGAGGTCCGCGGTCTGGGAGACGTGCAGGCGCCGGCCGTCGAGGTGGGCGCCCGCGCCGGTGAGCGCGGTGTAGGTCTCGCCGGTCAACGGCAGGTGGACGACGGTGAGCACCGGCTGGTTGTCGCGCACGAGGGTGGCGGTCACTGCCCACTCCGGCAGGGCGTGCAGGTGGTTGACGTTGCCCTCGGCCGGGTCCACGACCCACCACTCGCCGGACGGCAGCGCCCCGCCGTCCAGCTCGTCCTCGACCCAGCCGGCGTCCGGGCGCAGGCTCGTGAGGCGGGGGCGCAGGATGCCGAGGGCCGTGTCGTCGTTGGCGGCGAGCGCGCGCATCAGCTCTTCGCGGTTCCGGTAGGGGACCACCTCGCCGAAGCGCTCGCGCAGCGCCGAACCGGCCTCGCGCACGGCGTTCGCGGTCTGCGTGAGCAGGTCGGCGTCGGAGACGGTGACGTCGGTGGTCCGAAGCGTTGCGGACATGGTGGAACTCCCGTCTGGGCAAGGGGTGATGAAGAGGATTTCGGGCCAGGCCGTGCGGTCCGTCCTGCGCCGTGGTGACGACGCTATCCACCCCCTCCGTTAGCATCAAGTGCATGTCAAGCACGACTGGGATTACTCCCATGCAATTGGATTTGAATCTGCTCACCGCGCTCGACGCACTGCTGGAGGAAGGCAGCGTGGCCGGGGCGGCCGCGCGCCTGCACGTCACCGCCCCCGCGATGAGCCGGAGTCTGGGCCGGATCCGGCGCACGACCGGGGACCAGATCCTGGTGCGCACCGGCCGCACCATGACCCCGACGCCCTATGCGATCGCCGTCCGGGAACAGGTGCACGAGCTGCTGCACCAGGTCCGGGGCGTGCTGGCACCGAGCCGTGAACTCGATCCGGCCACGCTGGAACGCACCTTCACGCTCCGCTGGCACGATTCCCTGGTCGCCCTCAGCGGCCCCGCGCTGCTCGCGGCCGTACGCGGACAGGCGCCGGGCGTGCGACTGCGCTTCGTCGCGGAATCGAGCACCGACACCCCCGAACTGCGACGCGGCGAGGTCGATCTGGAGGCGAACTCCAACCGCCCGAGCGCACCCGACATCCGCGCCGAGCACGTGGGCGAGACCCGCCTCGTCGCCGTCGTGAGGCAGGGACACCCCCTCACCCGCGCCCAAACCGTCACTGCTCAGCAGTACGCCGCCGCCGAACACGTCACCGTCTCGCGACGCGGAAACCTCAGCAACGCCCTCGACGACGCCCTCACTCGGCTCGGCCTCACCCGCCGCGTGGTGGCGGCCGCCCCCACGGAAGCAGCCGCGCTGGAGTTCGCGCGCGACACCGACCTCCTGATCACCGTCCCCGAAATCACCACACGCACCGCGGCCGCCGACCTCGGCCTGGCCGTACTCCCCCTGCCGCTCGAACTCCCCTCGGCACCGATATACCTGTCATGGCACCAGCGCTACGACACCGACCACACCCACGCCTGGCTGCGCGCACTGGCGCGAACCGCGCTAGCCGCGTGCGGAGCGTCGTAGCCGACGCCGTACGGCCGCTTCACCGGGACACGTCCACACTCCAGGGTCACCTCACAGCACGACCGGGTCGCTCCCTGATCGCGCAGCTCGCCACCCGCTGGGGCAGCGCTGCGGCCTCTCCGGCACGACCGTCCGGGCGGGGCCGGCCCTCCCGTTCTGAGCGCACGGCACCAACTTCTCGGCCGGCCCTCGGCCCGCTCGGGTTCGAGTCAGATCCGAGGGGACGGACCCGGGTGGGCGGCCTCGACGCCGCCCAGGATGAGGTCGATGCCCGCCAGGAACTGCTCCCGGTCGTCGTGCTCGGGCAACTGCGCCGCCACCCGGTGCACGAACGGGTACCGAGCGGGATCGAGCTGGGCCCACTGCTGGGCGATCTCGCCCAGGAAGGCCGTCCGATCGGTCCTGTGCGCGTGCAGGCGGGCGTTGGCGGCGTTCTGTCCGGCGACGCCGAGGACATGGATCACGAGCGTGGACGTGGCGTCGAACTGCGCCCCCTCGGGCACACCGAGTGCCTCCAGCCGGCTGCCGAAACCCTCGAAGATCTGCGGAATCGCGGCCAGCCACGGCGCGCGGGAGAGCTGGGTGCCGACCCAGGGATGTGCGTCGATCGCGTCGAAGAGCCCGAGCGCGAGGGCCCGGATCGCCTCCCGCGGACGCGCGCCGCCGGCCAGGTCCGCCATGACCCGGGCGATCACGTCGTTGGTGGCCGCCGCCAGCAGGTCGTCCTTGTTGGCGACGTGCCAGTAGATCGCCCCGCTTCCGGTGGCCAGGTGGGCCGCGAGCGTGCGGAAGGTCAGCGCGCCCTCGCCGTCGGAGTCGAGGATCTCGATCGCGGCCTCCACGATCCGTTCTTTCGACAGCGCGTCCGTGCGCCGTACAGCCCGCTGCTTCTTGATGGCCATGACCACAGTTTGACATGAATGGAGCACTGTTCCAACATGAGAATGGAACAACGTTCCATCACTGCTTCGAAGGGAACAGCATGACGACACCGGTCACGATCATCGGCGCTGGCCTGGGCGGCCTCACCCTCGCGCGTGTCCTGCACGTCCACGGCATCCCCGCCACCGTCCACGAAGCCGACCCCTCCGCCGAGTCCCGCGCCCAGGGCGGCCAGCTCGACATCCACGAGGAGGACGGACAGCGCGCCCTCGCGGACGCCGGCCTCACCGACGAGTTCCGCGCGATCATCCACGAGGGCGGCGACGCCGCCCGGGTGCTCGACCAGCACGGCGCGCTGCTGCTGGACGTCCCCTCCGACGGCACCGCGGTACGCCCCGAGGTGCTCCGCGGCGACCTGCGCCGGATCCTGCTCGACTCCCTGCCCGAGGAGACGGTGCGCTGGGGCAGCAAGGTCACCGACGTCCGGCCGCTCGGCGACGGCCGGCACGAGCTGACCTTCACCGACGGCTCGACCGTGACCAGCACCGTCCTGGTCGGCGCGGACGGCGCCTGGTCCAGGGTCCGGCCGCTGCTCTCCGACGCCCGGCCCGTCTACACCGGCACGACGTTCGTCGAGACCTACCTGCACGACGTCGACGAGCGGCACCCCGCGACGGCCGCACTGGTCGGCCGTGGCGCCATGTACGCACTCGCCCCCGGCAAGGGGATCGTCGCCCACCGTGAGGCGGGTGGCGTCCTCCACACCTATGTCGAGCTGAACCGTTCGGCCGAGTGGATCGCCGCCACGGACTTCACCGACACCGCGGCCGCGAGCGCCCGGATCGCGGCCGAGTTCGACGGCTGGGCGCCGCACCTCACCGCGCTGATCACCGACGGCGAGACCACCCCGGTGGCACGCATGATCCACACCCTCCCGAACGGACACCGCTGGGACCGGGTGCCTGGCGTGACGCTGCTCGGCGACGCCGCGCACCTGATGCCGCCGTCCGGCGACGGCGCCAACCTGGCGATGTTCGACGGTGCCGAACTCGGCAAGGCCATCGCCCAGCACCCCGACGACGTCGAAGCGGCGCTCGCCGACTACGAGAAGGAGCTCTTCCAGCGCAGCGAGGCCTTCTACGCGGACGCCCACGAGATTCTTGACCTCTGCCTCGGCGAGCGCGCACCGCAGAGCTTGGTCGACTTCTTCAGCGGGCACCCGGAGGAAAAGGACGAGGCGGTGGCACAGTCCTGAAGGTGACCGCCGCGTTCGGACGACCGGGGGCGGCGGGGCTCGTCCTCACCAGGTGAACCGGTGGGAGGCGGCGGGGCTCTTCCTCACCAGGTGAACCGGTGGGAGGTCGACCCGGCACACGGGCCGGTGGCACATGCCTTCGCGGACCGGGACCCGCTCGACCGGGCGTGAGGGCCCCTCGACATCCGCACGGTGGTCGAGGGCATCCGCCCGCAGGCCCCCACCACCGACGCCCGGATCAACGGCTTCGTCGAGGAGATGACCCACCACCCCGACATCACGGTCCTGCCGGCGCTGTACGACAACGACCAGCCGGCCACAGCTGCCGCACAGGTGCAGCAGACGCTGGCCGCCCACCCCGGCCTGCGAGGTGTGTTCGCCAGCAACCTCAGCACCAGCCGGGGAAGACGCGGCGGGGCCGTCGTTTGGCACAGCCGGGATCCCCGTCTACCGTCTCACCACGTCAGCCGAGGGCAAGCGCGTCCTGTCCGGGACGGCGCCCGACCTTACGAATGCCCCGCACGATGGGCGGCGATCAGGTCGCGGCACCAGCCGTACGAGGCCTTGGGGGTACGCACTTGCGTCTCGAAGTCGACGTGGACCAGGCCGAAGCGCTGGTGGTAGCCCTCAGCCCGTCGAACGCCCTGTCATCATAGCCAGGGCTTCGCAGATCAATCCGGGACGACGTCCAAGTCGCCGTTCTGGCAGGCGACTTACACTCTCGCAAACAGGATTCCAATCTCTGAGACCGCCCTCGCTGCGCCGTCGTGATCGGTTGGCCGGCTGTGTGAGATATCCCTCTCCCGCCGTCGTGGCGCTGGTGGCCTGGGGAGGTTGACCATGTAGGGATGACCTCCTCGCCCCGCCCGCCGCACGTTGGTGGCCGACCGAATCCGATAGACGGGACTACCGCGCTCGGTGGAGAGTCCGCTCCCGCCCGCGGCTACCTGCTGGACAACGCGCGCGCCGAGGCGGGTGAGCGATTCGTTTGGCTGGCCGAGCTGTTCGACGGTGTGACGCGCGGGCACTTCGATCGACTGGGGGTCAGGGCCGGCTCGCGCTGCTGGGAAGTGGGGGCCGGTGGCCCCAGTATCCCGGAGGCGCTCGCGGCGGCCGTCGGTCCGACCGGGCACGTGCTGGCCACGGACATCGACCCGTCGTGGCTGAAGACAGGCGACGGGTACGAGGTGCGCCAGCACGACGTCGCCGCTGACCCGCCCCCGGAGGCGGGGACGTTCGATCTGGTGCACGCCCGGCTCGTGCTGGTCCATGTACCCGACCGGGCTCGGGCGTTGGCCACGATGACGGCAGCGCTACGGCCCGGCGGCTGGCTGCTGGTCGAGGACGCCGATACCGCTCTGCAGCCACTGGCATGCCTGGACGACAGCGGCCCTGCGCAACGGCAGGCCAACCGGCTGCGTGACGCGGTCCGGGAGCTGCTGACGCGCCGCGGCGCGGACCTGCGCTACGGCCGGACACTGCCGCGGGCATTGCGTGAGGCCGGCTTGGTAGATGTCGCCGCGGGGGGCGCTTTCCCGGTCGGCGGGCTGGCCTGCGACCGGCTGGAGGCGGCGACCATCCGGCACGTGCGCGGCGAGCTGCTCGCGGCCGGCCTGGCCAACGATGACGAGATCGACGCGCACCTGGCCGCCATCCACGCGGGCAAACTCGACCTGACACTCGCGCCGCTGATTTCGGCCTGGGGACGCCGTCCAGCCGAGCACCCGCCGGCACTCGGTTAGGCGCGGATCCAGGCGTTGTCCGACCTGCCCACGGCGCCGTTCGTCGAGGGAGGCCAGGCAGCTCGCGCAGGTGCGCGCAACCGGACGGCCGACCGGAAGGCCGAGCAGGCACTCCAGCGCGGGGATGCTGTCCAGCCGCTCGGTACCAACCGCCTACCTCCTGCGGTGCTCGGTCTCATCGACCCGGTACAGCAGGAGGGCACGGGTGCCCAGGACTGAGAACATGACGCCTTTGTTCTCCGAAGACACCTGCGGCAACGCCGCCTCGCGCACCGAGCGCCACGCCGCGGGATTCGCCGCACTTGCCATGGACCCCACCTGCCCTATCGGCTGGCGCGACGGCCAGGCACCCCTCCGCTCAGGCCTCGTACGAGTCCTCCGGTGAATGTCGTTGACGAGGGCCAGCACCTGGAAGCCAGTTCCTGGGCAGTGTGAAGCCCTTCGCTCATCGGGCGCGGGCATGCCGCGCCCGATGAGGACGGAGTGGTCCGGAGCACGTCGCAGCCGGGATTGCCCGGCCTTGCTGGCCGACCAGCACTGGGCCCTGAGCCCCCCGCTCCGACGCACGACGCTCACCGAGGTCCCCGTCGCGGGCCCGGGTTCGCAAGGCGGCCCGTCCCGCGCAACAGGCCGACGGTTGAACCACTGGTGATGGGCTGTCGACTTGTCGAACACCCTGTCTTTTGCGCAATGTCTGAGGCGCAGTTGCTGTGGCCGCGTCATCCAGATGGCCTTTCAGCCTTTGCCAAGAGGCCGTACATCCCGCAGCAACTGGAGGCCAACTACCTTGAGCGGTAGCTTCGCTGGGTGGCGATCAGGTCGCGGTACCAGACGTAGGACGCCTTCGGGGTGCGACGCTGGGTGGTGAAGTCGACATGGACGAGGCCGAACCTTTGATGGAACCCCTCGGCCCGTCGAACAGGCTGTCATTATAGCGAGATCATGACTGCAAACTATTATCCTCCTTCAAATTGACTATTCGTCAGCGAAGTTGAGGGGTCTCGGCGGACGATGGCGTGATATCGACTGCCTCCCTTGTCTGCGCTCAGCGCCTCCGTAACATGACCGGGTGTCGGAATCGGTCGCATAAGGAGGATCCCCCTGAAGCTGCACTTCAGCACGCTTGGATCGCTCAGGGCCCGGCGCGGCGATCGGGAGCTGCGACTGAACCGGGCTCGGGACCGCGCGGTGCTCGCCGTCCTGCTCGCCCACGCCGGGCAGCCGGTGCCCGTGGCGGAGATCATCGACGGCGTCTGGGGTGAGGAGGGTGACGAGGCGCCGAACCGTGCCAAGGGGCTGCCCGCCACCATGTACCGGCTGCGCAATATCCTGGCCGACAAGGACGGCGCCTCCGAGGACGGCGCCTCCGAGGGCGGCAATGTCCTGCGGCACGTCGGCAAGGCGTATCGGCTGAATGCGGACCCGGCGAACATCGACCGTACGGTGTTCCTCGCCGAGCTCGCCGCCGCCACCGCCGCCCGTCGCAACAGGCAGCCCGAGCGGGCCCACGCCCTGCTCACAGCCGCGCTCGGCCGCTGGTCCGCGGCGGTGGCCCTGGACTGCGTGCCGGGCCCGTTCGCCGAGCACGACCGCCGGATGCTGGCCGGGCGCCGGGGCGAGGCCCGGCTGGCCCGGCTCGAACTCGACGTCGAACTCGGGCTGCCGCTCACGGTGGAACCCGCCCCCGGGCAGGCCACCGTCGTCCCCCACGCGCTCGCGCTCGCCCGGGCCGGCCGCACCGAGCAGGCCCTCGCCCTGCTCGCCGGCTCCGCCCCCGACGGCGAGGCGGCGGCCCTGGCGGCACGCCTCCGCGGCCGGACCACGGACCTGGCGGACTGGACGCCCTGGGCCTCCCGGACCGCCCCCCGGAAGGTTCGCCGGCCGTTCCAACTCCCGCCCGATGTCGCCGACTTCACCGGCCGAGCGACCTTGCTGACGGAGCTCGCCGCCGCCCTGGCCGCGCCGGGACCACGGTGGGTCACCGTCACCGGGCCACCCGGCTACGGCAAGAGCGCGCTCGCCATCCACGCCGCCCACCTGCTCGCCCCCGGCCATCCCGACGGCCAGCTCCACGCCGACCTGGGCGGGAAGGCCCCCGGCGCGGATCCGGCCACCGTCCTGGCCGCCTTCGTGCGGGCCTTCGGCGTCGAGGAGCACGCCGTCCCGCCGGGCCTCGCCGACCTGCGCGCGCTCTACCGTCGGCTGCTCGCCGGACGGCGTGTCCTGGTGTTGCTCGACGGCGCCGTCGATGCCGAGCAGGTCCGCCCGCTGCTGCCGGCCGAGTCCGGAAGCGCGGCCATCGTCACCGCCGGCCGACCACTGCCCGGTGGACACACCGTCACCGTCGGCCGGATGACGCCCGACGAGGGGATCGAGCTGCTGGCCCGCGCCTTGGGTACCAGGCGCCTGGCCCGGGAACCGGGCGCGGCCCGGGCCCTGGCCGCTGCGTGCGACCATCAGCCCCGCGCCCTGCGGCTGGCCGCGAGCCGCTTGGTGGGCCGTCCCGCCTGGCCGGTTTCCGCCCTCCTTTCGCACCCTCGCGAATAGCATCCGTCTGCGAATAAACGTGCGCGTTCATCCCTCGTCAACCGGCCCATCGCAAAATCCTGTCGGCAGCCGAGATCACCGTCTGATCAGGTAAGCCGCCCGGAATCCCCGGCGATGGGAAGAGGACGAACTGATGAGTGGGACGATCACCTGTATCAACCGCGCGCCGGCCGGCACCGCCGCCGGGCACGGCGAGGCGCGCCTGATCATGCAGGGCGACGGCCACCTGGTGGCCCCCGACGCTCCGGACGGCAACCGGTCCGCCCGGTACGCGACGCGGGCGTCCAGCGAGGCCGGCCGCGGCACCAAGGCGGTCAGGCGCGCCGCCGACCGGCTCCACGGCGGGATCGCCGGCGCGGGCTCCACCGAGAGCCCCCACGTCGTCCGGCCGGTGCCGGAGAACCACTGAGCCCCGCGCGCCGTGCCCCCCGGCGCCCGGCCCTCAGGCCTCAGCCCTCAGCCCTCAGCCCGCTGCGAATCCCCCACGCGTCACCGCCATCGACCAGCCCCGGCGCGCCGTCCAACCGGGGCCCGACGAGCCGCCGGGAGAACCGTCATCGCCACCGAGCCCGTACCCACCACCGAACGGACACCCACCAGCACGCCGGACCTGCGCTTCCACCTGCTCGGCCCGCTCACCGCCCGGCTCGGCGACCGCCGCCTCGACCTGGGCCGCAGCCAACAGCAGGCCTTTCTCGCCATGCTGCTCGCCCACCCTGGCCGGCCGCTGACCGCCGCCCGCCTCGCCGAGGGCATCTTCGACAAGGACAACCCGCCGACCCGACCCAAGTCCGTCGTGGCCACTCACGCCTACCGGCTGCGTCGCGCACTGCGCGACCACCACGCCGAACACCTCCTCGTCACCGTCGACGGCGGCTACCGCCTCGACGTCCCCGCCGAGTCGCTGGACTCCGTCGTCTTCGACCGTCTCGTCGCGCAGGCGGAGGACCCCGCCACCGACCGGCCGCGGGCCCGCGACCTGTTGGCCCGGGCGCTGGCCCTGCACCAGGGCGAGCCGCTGGCCGGACTGCCCGGAGGCCATGCCGTCGAGCTGCGCCGCCACCTGGCCGAACGCCGGGTGGCCGCGCTGGAGGCCAAGCTCGCCCTGGACGTCGACCTGGGGGACAACCCGTCCTGCCTGGTCGAGCTCGACCAGGCCGTGTTCGCCCACCCTTTCCGCGAGCGGTTCCGCGCCCTGCTGATGCTGGAGTACCACCTGGCGGACCGCCCGGCCGAGGCGCGGGCCGTGTACGCCGATGCCCGGCGCGACTACCGCTCCGAGGGGCTGGACTGCCCGGAGCTCGACGCGCTGCACGCGCGGATTCGACGGGCTGACCCCACCCTCGGCACGGCCACCCGTCCCGTGGGCCGCTCGGTCGCTCCCCACGACCGGCCGGATCCCGACCGAGGGACGGACTCCCGCCGCTTGCCGGTACCGGAACAACTTCCCACTCCTCTCGCCGACTTCACCGGCCGGCAGGGCGCCGTTGCGGAGCTGACCGCCGCGCTCACCCGGCCCGACCCGGGCGCCGTGGTCATCTCGGCAGTCAACGGAATCGGGGGTGCCGGCAAGACCAGCCTGGCCGTGCACGTCGCCCACGTCCTGCACGCGCGGTTCCCCGACGGCCGACTGCACCTGGACCTGCGCGGCACCCAGGCCGACCCGCTCGACCCGGCCGAGGCGCTCGGCCTGCTGCTGGCCTCGCTCGGCGTCACGGACCGGGAGATCCCGGCAGACCCGGCCGAGCGCGCCGCGCTCTACCGCACCACCGTGGCCGGCCGCCGCCTACTGGTGCTGCTCGACGACGCGGCCTCCGCCGAGCAGACCGCCCCGCTGCTGCCCGGCGCTCGGACCTGCGCAGTCCTGGTCACCAGCCGAGTCTGGCTGACCGGCCTCCCGGGCGCCCACCACCTCCACCTCGACGCAATGGAGCCGGCCGAGGCGCTGGACCTGCTCGCCACCGCCGCCGGCCGCGCCCGGACCGAGGCCGAGCCCGAGGCCGCCACCGCGATCGTCACGGCCTGCGGCTTGCTGCCGTTGGCCATCCGGGTGGCCGGTTCCCGGCTCGCCGCCGACCCCGCTCAGTCCCTGGCCGGCCTGGCCTCCGCCCTGGCCGACGAGCGGACCCGACTCGCCGAACTCACCTACCATCACATGGCGGTGGAGCCCGTACTGGCGCTCTCCTACGCCCGGCTGAACCCCGAGCAGGCCCGCGCCCTACGACTGCTCGCCCTCCCGGACACGCCGGTGCTCGCGCTGGGCCCCGCCGCAGCACTGCTCGACCGCTCTCCGGAACGCACCCGCGAACTCCTGGAGACCCTGGTCGACCTCAATCTGCTGAACTCCCCGGCTGCCGACCGGTACGGGCTCCACGACCTGCTGCGCGTCTTCGCCCGCCGGCGCGCCACCGTCGAGGACACCCGGACGGAGGTCTCGGCCGCGTACGCCCGGCTGCTCGCCTTCTGCCTGGCCACCGCCCGCAACGCCGAGGCGACCGCGCACCAGGTCGAGCACATCCGCCGCAGCCTGATCACGACGGAGACCGCCGCGCCGGGCCGGACCTTCGACACGGTCGAGGAGGCAACCGCCTGGCTGCGCGACCAGACCGACCTCCACCAGGCGGTGATCCGCCGGGCCTGCCAGGACCCGGCCCTGCCGCTCGCCCAGGCCGCCGACCTGACGGACAAGATGGGCTCGATCCTGTTCGGCCGCGACTACGTGACCACGGTCGGCGAGCTGGCGGCCCGGGTCGCCGAGGCGGCGCCGGCCCGCGGCGAACGGGACGCCGAGGCGCTTGCCCGCTCGGTCCGCGGCAGCATGCTCTGGCACGCCGGCTCCTACGCCGCGGCGGGCGAGGAGCTCCGCCGCTGCCTGCCGCTCTGCGCCGGGGCAGCGCTGCGCCGATTGCGCGCAAACGTCCTCCAGCTGCTCGGGGCGAACGCGCGGGTGCTGCGCGACTTCGAGGCGGCGATCGGTCCGCTCGAAGAGGCCTCGTCACTGTTCCACCAGCTCGACGACCAGACCGCCGAGGGCCTCGCACTCGGCGAGCTCGGCTACATCCACGCAAGGTGCGGCCATCTCTCCCGGGCCCGCACGGCGGGCGAGCGGTGCGCCGAGCTGACCGGTGGTGAGGTGTCCATCTCCTCGTCCGTCGGGGGCTACTACCTGGCCCGGATCCTCCACCTCTGCGGTGACCTCACGCGGGCTCTGGAACGGGCGGAAGCCGCCCTGGCCCGATTCCGGTCCTTCGGCATGCCCGCCTTCCATGCCGCGACCGGCGGCCTGATCGCCCGGATCCACCTCACCGCCGGGCGGCCGGCAGCCGCCGTCCGGGCCGCCGAGGAGGCGCTTCCGCAGGCCCACTGCGTCGGCGGGATGCTGGAGGGCACCGTGCTGCGCACTCTCGGCCAGGCCCTCGCCGACCTGGGCCACCGCAGCCGGGCCGGCGCCTGCCTCAGACAGGCACACGAGCACTTCCGGCGGCTGGACCTCGACGCCGACGCGGCCGAGACAGAGCAGCTGCTCGGCGTGCTCATCGAATGTCCATCGCCATGACCGAGCCTTATGTCGTGCCCCGGTCAACCGGATCAGGGCAGTGGGGAGGGAATGCACATGTCCGTCAAGGGAATCCGCCGGGTCGTCCTGGGCCTGGCCACCACCGCGCTCGCCGGCGGGATCGCACTGACCGGTGCCGGGACGGCATCGGCATCGAGCGGCGGCGGCTGCGCCGGCCCGGATTGGAAGCAGACCTGTGTCAGCGCCGGCAACGGCCAGGTGTCGGCGCAGGTGACCACCAACTTCGCCAGCAACAACTGCACCGAGCAGATCATCATCTGGGACTACACCACCGGCAGCCAGGCGCTCTCCACCTCGTTCCCCTGCCACTCCGGCCAGTACTCCTACACCTACACCCTCAACAACCCGACCCCGGGCCACGACTACAAGGCCGAGGCCCGCTTCTACTGGCAGCCCGGCAGCAGCTACGACTACCAGCTCAGCCCCGACCTCTGGTACTGAGCCACCGGGCGCGGGGTGAGACGGCCCTCCACCCCCGTGGGCCCTGAGCCCGCACCGCGTCCCGCTCCCGACACTCACGGGGGCGGGACGCCCTGCCACCCGGTGGCCCGCGCCGGGCCCCGCTTGACCGTGGCCCCGGCCGGACGCCGACGGGAAGGCACGAGTCGGCGCGAGCCAGGCGAACAGCCGGGACTTCACGGGAGCACGGCGGCCCACCGGCCGGGGCAGCCGCGGGGTGGCTCCGTTCAGGCCCCCGCACAGCGGAACCTGCGCCTCCGGACCGGGGACGGGATGCCCGGTCAGGTGACCAGGCCGTGGCGGTAGGCATAGATCACGGCCTGGACCCGGTCGCGGAGTTGAAGCTTGGTGAGGATGCGGGAGACGAAGGTCTTGACGGTCTCATGGCTGATGACGAGGGTTGCGGCGATCTCGCTGTTGGAGAGGCCGTCGGCGATGAGGCGGAGAACTTCCAGTTCGCGAGGAGTGAGCGGGATGTCCCGGTGGGTCTTCTCGGCGGGGCGGATGCGGGCGGCGTATCGCCCGACGAGGCGGCGTGTCACGTCGGGGTCGAGGAGGGCCGCGCCGGTGGCCACGGTCCGGATGCCGTGGAGCAGTCGGTCCGCAGGGGCGTCCTTGAGCAGGAATCCGCAGGCGCCGACGCGCAGCGCCTCGTAGACGTACTCGTCCAGGTTGAACGTGGTCACCACGAGGACTTTGACGGGGTGGGGCACTCCGACTCCGGCCAGCAGGCGGGTGGCTTCGAGGCCGTCGAGGACCGGCATGCGGATGTCCATCACAACGACGTCGGGTCGTACCTTTCGGGCGAGGTCGACCCCGGTCCGTCCGTCTGCGCACTCGCCCGCCACCTCCATGTCGGGCTGGGCACCGATGATGGTGACCAGGCCGGTGCGGACCAGCATCTGGTCGTCGCAGACCAGGACCCGGATCGGTGCACTCACGAGGTGCCGTCCGCGGGGATGCGTGCCCGGACGGTGAAGCCGCCGTCCGGGCCGCAGCCGGCGCTGAAGTCGCCGCCCAGAACGTCGACGCGCTCGCGCAGGCCCGCCAGGCCCCGTCCGCTGCCGGCGGCGACGGCGGTCGCGCGTGAACCGGTTCCGTCCGTGCTGACCTCCACGGTGATCTCCCTCTCGCCGCGCTGAACCTGCACGGAAGTGCGGCTGCCGTGAGCGTACTTGAGGGCGTTGGTCAGTGCTTCCTGCACCACCCGGTAGGCAACGAGGTCGGCGCTGCCGGTCGATGCCGGCGGTGTGCCCCGCTCGGTGAGGTCCACGGGCTGTCCGGCCCGGCGGGTCTGCTCGACGAGCGTGAGGACCCTGCCGACTGCCGGTGTCCTGACCTGCGTGGCCTCCGCCGGGCCGCCGCCGTGGTCGGTGTCGTGACCGGGGTTGAGCAGGTCCAGCAGGTGGCGCAGATCGGTGAGGGCACGGCGGCCGGTGTCGCTGACAGCGGTCAGGGACTGCTCCAGCCGCTCGGGGGCGGCGGTCAGGTAGCGGGCGGCTTCGGCCTGGACGACCATCGCGGTCACGTGGTGGGTCACCACGTCGTGCAACTCGCGGGCGATGCGGATGCGTTCGGCGGTACGGGTCGCGGCAGCCACACGCTCGCGGCGTGCGGCCTCCGCGGCCCGTGTGGAACGCAGCCACGCCCCGGCTCCCCAGGCCAGGGCGAGCGTCAGGTAGAACGTCACGAACTCCGTCGCCGTCTCGCCGCCCGAACCGAGCCGTGCAAGCGCGATCGCCAGCGGCACGTACGCCACGGACAGAAGGACCACGGTGGTGCGCCGGCGCTGTTCCAGATGGAAGCCGGCACTGATCAGCGCGACGAGCAGGGTGGTCCCGGCGGCCGAGTGGTAGCCGCACAACTGGTCAAGGGCAAAGCCGCAGGCCACCAGCCCGAGACAGATGACCGGCCACCGCCGGCGCACCACGAGGGAGAGGCATTCGAGCGTGAGGGCCACGACCGCCAGGGCGTCGAAGGGGCGGGTCGGCAGGTCTCCGACCTGCGTCCCGTGGCCGCGCAGTCCCGGCAGGAACGACGCGACCAGGAACAGTGTCCCGAGAGGGAGGTCGCGGAGGGTGACGTCGAGCCGGTGCCACACCTGACCGGCCCCCTGAAGGCTCATCACCGGGCGAGTGTAGCGAGGGCGTCAACGCGACCGGCACGCCGGCGGGGGACGATGTGGCCGCGCCGACGGGCCAGCCACAGGAAGACGACCGTGAGCAGCGCGCCGAACAGCATCGCGTACACGCTGGCCTCCGGGCCGAACTCGCCGCCGGTGATCAGCTTGGCACCCGACGTCGAGGCGTCCAGCAGTCCGTGCGTGTCTCCGTTGCCCGAGACCTCGGTGCCGAAGATGCCGGACTCCGCGAAGTTCCAGCCGAAGTGCAGGCCGATCGGCAGCCACAGGGCGCGGGTGGCGGCGTACGCGGCGGCGAGCATGCCGCCGGCCTCGATGGCGATGGCGACGCCGCCCAGCAGGGTGGCGTCCTTGTTGAGCAGGTGGGACGCACCGAACACGGTGCCGGACAGGGCCAGCGCGATGTACGTTCCGAGTCCGCGCTCCACGAGCCGGAAGAGCAGGCCGCGGAACATCAGTTCCTCCGTGACGGCGGCGCCCGCCATGAAGCCGACCAGCCCGATCGCCCCGGTCGGCGAGCCGAAGCCGTGGACCGTGTAGTCCCCGAGGAAGTAGATGTTCGCAATGACGGATCCGAACATCGCGACCCCGACCACCAGGCCCCGTAGGAGCGCCCCTGACGCTCCCTCGCGGGCCAGCTCCGTGACCGGGCGCCGCTCGGTACGCCCCACGACCCATCGGTAGACGAGCACCGAGAGCACGACCGTCAAGCTGCCCCAGAGGAGCGAGAGCCACGGGTTGTCCTGGACCGCGGTGGCACCTTGACCGCCGACCGCACCGGCCAGGAACACGACCAGGATCTGCCACACCAGTTTCATGACGACTCTTTCTTCGGTTCCGTTTCCGGTTCCTTGTCCGGTCCGCGACCGAGGCGCCGCGGCTGAACTGAACCTTAGGCAAACGGCAATGAGGAATCGTCACCTCACAGAGGACACCTGTACGTAGCTCTCACGGGGGACAGACCCCCAGTCGCTCGGCCGGCGGTGGAGACCCAGTCGAAGGTCCGGCCCATCCGACCTACCCGGGAAGTCCCCTCATCCGGCCACAACCTCGACATCGGCCGCGAGCATGTTGGCGGCAAGCACTGCTCTGACAGCCGCCCAGCCGTACGGGAACGGCCCGGCCGATGATTCGCCGGGTGGCCGTTCGGTGCGGCCGGAATCCCCGTCCACTCTCATGCCACGACAGACGAACGGAGACCAAGCCGCCCCCGCCGGCGGACGTGACCCCCAGGCAATGTGGATCCGCGGCACGTGTCCACCGCCAGACCTACCGCCCATGCCGCTTGCGGTGGGAGGCGATCAGTTCGCAGTACCAGGCGTACGACGCCTTGGGCGTGCACCGCTGCGTCTCGAAGTCGACGTGGACAAGGCCGAAGCGTCGGTGGAACCCCTCAGGCCGTCGAACGCCCTGGCATCGTATCCCCGCCGTAGTCACCACAATCCTCGCTTCGGCCGACCGCTCCAGGTTAGGGCGCGTCCAGGGGCCGCCAAGCTGGGCCGTCTCCATCCCGCTGGACGTGTCCGAACACCACGTCGGCGAAGTGGACGCCGAAGCCGGCCGTGCCGGGCTCTGCCAACTCGGCGACGAGGCTGCGGCGGCGGTCGGCGGCCCGGGCGGGGTCGTGGTCGAAGGCCGAGGACCAATCCGGGTGGTCGATCTGGATCGGCGAGATCACGGCGTCACCGAATGCGATCAGACGCCGTCCGCCCCCGGTGATGACGTACTCGGCGTGCCCGACGGTGTGGCCTGGGGTGACCCGCACGCGTACGCCGGGGAAAACCTCCTGCCCGTCCGCGATCGTACGTACGCGCTGTGCGAGGACCGCGACCTGCTCGGCCATGCCCTGGGCCTCCAGGAGGTCCCGCCGGCCCCACTCCGGCTCGGAGATCAGGTAGTCGGCATGGGCGAACACGGGCCGGTCGCCACCGGGGGCGGGATGGCAGGCCCAGCCGAGGTGGTCGAAGTGGAGGTGTGTGAAGGCCACCGCTTCGATGTCCTCGGGGCTGCGGCCAAGTTCGGCCAGGCTGCGCGGGAGCGCACCTCCCTGGATCGCGCCGAGGGGGCCGTCCGGAGCCTCGAACATCCGCGGGCCGAAGCCCGCGTCGATCAGCAGCGCGCGGTCACCGTGCTCCACCAGCAGACCACCGACGCTCCCCACCAGACGGCCAGTGGCGTCCAGGTACTCGGGATGTGCGGCCCACACCTCGTCCGTGGTGTCCTGGAGCAGTTGCAGCGGCCGGAGCCGCACATCGCCGTCCGGCACGTACGACACCTTGGTGTCGCCCAGCACTATCGAGCGGATTCCCGCGGGTCGACGCAGTCGTCCGTCGTGGTCAGCCGTCAAGTCAGCCATGAATATTCCCATCTGAGTTGCTATCAGGTACTCAGCGGCGTTCTCTGCGGCGATGACGCCAACCATAAGAGTCCACCCGAGCATGTACGGGAGCGCGCCGCCGCCCTGGGCCTCACCGCGTCCCAGTCGACCGCGCTGCGGGAGACGAGCGCGACTGAACCACTGGTTGTAACCGCCCGACCTGTCGAACACCCTGTCATCACCCCCGAGTGCGGTGCGCAGCTACGGCTTTCCGTCTCGCGAAGCCCCACCGGACCCGCCTCGAGACTGACGAGTGCCACCTCCACCCAAGATCCCAACTACGGTTTGGGCACGGTCCGGTGAGCAGTAATCAGGTCGCGGTACGAGCTGTAGGACGTCTTCGGGGTACGGCACTGAGTCTCGAAGGCGGGTGACGGCCTCGGCGAGTCGGAGGCCCTCGATCAGTCGGAGCAGGTCGGCACCGCGGTCGAAGTAGCCGAGGTCGATGTCGGGGGGGGACGACCGCGTCGGCGGAGCGCGCCAGGGCACGGCCGCGTGAGGTCGGCTTCAGCAGGGCGGTGAAGACGGAACACCCGTGGGCTCCGGCGCCGAGGGGGTGGGGGCCGACCGCGACCAGTTGCAGGTCCGGTGGCCCGGTGGCCGGCCCGCTGTGACAGGTGGCGGCCAGTTGGTACCGGGCGTGGCCGCCGACCGGGCCGACGAACGGAAGGTCGATCGAGACCGCAGGATGGTCGGCGAGGTTGGCACCCACACCGGGCAGGTCCACCTCGACGGACCGGCCGAGCGCCGCCACCTCCGCCGCCGGACCGATCCCGGATCGCAGCAGCAGCCCCGGCGAGAGGTAGGCGCCCGCCGCAACGATCGCCTCGCCGGCGGGAACGACCTCCCCGGTACCGTCCAGGCGTACGCCCGCGACCCGGCCGTGCCGGACGACGGCGTCCCGCACGAGCCAGTCGGCGAGGACGTCGAGGTTGGCGCGCGACCGGCAGGGGTCGAGGTAGGCGGAGGCGGTGCTGATCCGCCGGCCGTCCACGGCGTTGACCGGCAACGACGCCACACCTACCGCGGCGGGCGCATTGTGGTCGGTGATCGGCGGGACACCGAGCGAGGTCGTGGCCTCATCTGCCGCGTCCGTGACGGCGGACCGCTCGGCGCCCGCGTACCGGCGGATCGGCAGCGGCCCGTCGCTGCCGTGGTGGTCGGCGGCGCCGAAGTCGGGGTCACGCTCGAGGCGCGCGAAGGAGGGCAGGACGTCCTCGAACGCCCACCCCCGCGCCCCGGCCGCCGCCCAGCCGTCGTAGTCCGCCGGGTGCCCGCGCAGCGCGAAGGTCGCGTTGACCGCCGACGAGCCGCCGATCACCCGGCCGCGCGGGAGCTCGAGCGGCGGTGCGCCGCGGACGCCGACTCCGCGCAGACCCCAGTCGTGAGAGGCCGCCGGCCCCTGCGTGCCCTCCACGAGGTCGGCCGGGAGGTCACCGGGCCCGTAGTCCGGCCCCGCCTCGATGAGCAGCACCCGCCGCGCCGGGTCCTCGCTCAGCCGGGCGGCGAGCACACAGCCCGCGCTACCGCCCCCGGCGATCACCACGTCGTACGAAGTGCCCATCGCGCGCCTCCCGTGTACCACGGCTCTGCCACCGGCCTGCTCGGGGCCAGTCGGCGGGGCCGGTGCCTCATGTGCCTGTCCGCTCGCCCCGTTCGACCTCCGTACCGGTGAGTGAAGCGATCAGCGCTCCGGCGGCGATGATGTCCGCCGGGTGAAAGGACAGCATGGTGGTGCTGTCGTTCGGCTTCGTGGTCGTGGTGACGTTGAGGATGTCGAAGCTCCGGCCGCGGAAGGGAACGGTCGCGATCCAGACGCGGCTGATGTCGGAGATCGGGATCTTGACGTTGTGCCGGTCCAGCTGGATCTGCTCCGGGGTGATGCGCAGGGGGCCGAGCGGGTTCGAGCTGGACTCGGCGCCGAATGTGACCGAGCCGGTCTCGTCCAGCGCGCGGCGGTGACCGGCGGCAGCGGCGGCGGCAAGGGCGGCGGCGAGTTCCGGACCGTGCAGCACCTGCTTCTCGCCGAAGCCGAAGCGTTCGCGGCCGCGCAGCGCCACAGCGTAAGCGTGACGGGTGCCGTACCGCTGCGTCGTCCGCTTGATCCATGTGGTCAGCTCCGACCAGCGGCCGACCACCTTCACCTGGCCCCACATCCCGACCAGGACGATGCCCTCGTCGAAGAGGTGAACGGCCTTGCGGCGGCGCGTCTGCGCCCCGGCCCCTGCGCAGAGGAGCATGAGGACCGCGCTCACCGCCGCCAGCCTCCAGGCCACAGGATTCGCGTTCGCGGCGAAGACGGCGGTCGGTATCACGAAGCACCCGGCATAAATGAACCAGGCCTGGCCGCTGAACCGGTAGCTGGCCCGCCAGGAGCCCAACCCGTGGGAGTTCGCCACCCGTGCCGGCCGTCCACCGCTCATCAGATCCCCACCCCTAGAACGCGGTTTCCCGGAAGCAACAGTGCCACAGCGTCAGGTTCTCGCCCAGCGCCGCAGCAGGCAACGTTCACCATGCCCGAAGCGCGGCCTCTCGTCACCGGCAAACGATCGCCCCGTTCACACCCACGGCCACCACGGAGCTCAACTACTTTGCACGGTGGGCCCGGTGGGCAGCGATCAGGTCGCGGTACCAGGCGTACGAGGCCTTCAGGGTGCGCTTCTGCGTCTCAAAGTCGACGTGGACGAGGCCGAAGCGCTGGTGGTAGCCCTCGGCCCGTCGAACACCCTGTCACAGTAGCTCAGCTGTGGTGTTGTCCTTGTACGTGAAGCCGTACTGGCCGTCGACCGGGTCCACAGGCCACCGCGGGTGCCGTAGACGGACTGGCCGTAGGCGGTCATGAAGGTGCCGAACGATGGTGTTGAGGTTGTCGGCGCCTGTCGCCCGGCGGTCCTCAAGTGGGCCACCCGCCGGACGGGCCCGGTCGCGAGCCGGGCCCGCCGCTGTCTGCACCGAAGACGGCGGCGGTCTCGCTCCGCGAACCGCGGCCCAAGAGCCGCGGTTCGACGGAACGTCAGCACACAGCGATTCCATCACCGCATGGCACGCGGCCGAGTAGTACCGCTCGTCAGTCGATGTAGAGAACGAGCCCGGTACCCGCAGGGCGGCCATCGACGAGCTCCGCGGGGCGGTATTGCATCTGGCCTCGCGCCCCAGGGGTATCCGATACGAGCCGCTAGTCAGAAGCTGCTTCGAACCGGGCCAGTGCAGTCCAGTCCAACTGTCGCACGATCTCGGCCAACCGGCTGAAGGGGTCCTCGCCAGCCTGTTGGAACCACACCACGGACAGCTCGCTGCGGCCGGGTTCGGTCACCCCGTCGGGGCGCCAGGGCGCGCTCAGCCGAGCATGTACCCTGGCCCGTGGCAGCCAGGTGTCCACCCGCGCGGAGGCATCAGCCCGGATGCCGTCCAAGTCGTGGACATACATACCCTGCGGACCTGCGAGCTGCTTCTCCAACTGCATGATCCTGAGCCGACGATGCAGGTACGGCGTGCCCTCGATCATCCCTTCGAGGTCGTCCCACATGTGCAGCTGGCGCAACTCGGCGTGGATCTCGCCCACCTGAAACGTACGCAGCTCAAGATTCCCGGTCACAGCGCGCAGCCTATCGACGGCGCCAGCTGCGGGCGAACGCAATTCGCTTGCCCCTACTCCGGGCGGGATTGTCCTGCAGCCAGGATGGTGTCCCACGCAGTGGCGTAGGACCGGAACGCTCCCCGCGCCATGGCGACCTGGCGCAGCCTCGCTGTTGGAGCCCTGCGGCTGAGCGGCGTCAGGAACATTGCGGCCGGCCTGCGCCGCAACGCGCGCAACGCACGCTGGCCCCTCGCGCTCCTCTCCCTTGCGTGATCACAAAGCGGACGCCAAGCGACGACGCCGAAGTTCTGGGCCAAACCCGGTGACACGCGTGTGCCGTACAGGGAGACTGGCGACGGACATGTACGAGCAGTCGAAGGCCGAAGGGCAAAGAGTGGCACTGGTGGAGAAGGGTTCCCGCCGCATTGTCGTCGACGGCGTCGAGTACCGCTAGCGAGTGAGCAGGAAGCACTGGTGCTGCGACCATGACGGCAGCACCTTGGGTTACATGGTGGAGGACGCGGCCTGTCCCGGAACGACGCTCGTCGTGGAGACCGGTCGGCCGGCGGTTCTCGAACCGAACATGGTGCCAGCTGAGGTCGTCCTGCCGCACGAAGTCGCCGCAGGCATCCGGGCCGCGCGGTCGAACGGCTGGACGCCCAGCTCCAACGGTTCGCCGTTCAAGCTGCACCTTTCCGCTGTCTGACCGGGCTGGACCGCAAGGGGCGCGGCAACGCGGGCGGGCAACCGGTCTCCCGCGGGATCCGAGCGTGGCGGGGCCTGGCCATGTGCTACGACCTACGACGAGACGCCCGGCGGGCTCGGAGATCAGCGCCTGCCTCAACGGCTTCCACCGGCTGCACCGCCGCTACGAGCGCAAGGCCGACCACTACGCTTCGCCGCCTTCGCCGTCATGCACGACTCACCTGGGAAAACCCCTCATCCGACCACAACCTCGACGCCGGCCGCCAGCATGCTGGCGATGATCTGATCCGCCAGTGCGTCGTGGCAGATCAGCAGGTCCATCGGTGGGTCGCCCTTCATGACGATCTGATAGCCGCTGCTCGTCCGCTCGAGTTGCCAGTCGTCCCGCCTGGTGGTCCACGTGTCCTCGTAGCAGGCGAGGTCCGGCGCACGGATGCCGGCCGCGGCATGCACGCCGGTCCTGGGCGGTAGCTCGGTCTGGAACGAGACCCCGGGTAGATAGCCGCCCGGCACGGCGGTCTGGAGGCGGAGCTCAGGGTATCGGTCGTCTCCGAGTGCCTCCAGCACCTCGGCCGCCGGGTAGCCGAACAGGTCGATGTCGTCGAGGACGACGGGGACGGCGGCCGGGCCGCGCCACGCCGGCCCCAGCGCGCCACGTCCAACCGCGCCCCGGCCAGGAATCGGCCGTCGCGGGTGCCCGGCCCGGCTCAACACGACGTTCGCCAACAGCAGGTCGCCAGGTTTCAGGTCGTGCCAGTCGCCCCCCGCGCAGGCGGTCAGCTCAAGGTCGCCCCACTGGACGGTGAAAATCCACGGTGCGTCGAGGACCCTCGGATCCCGGACCTGGCCGAGGCTGGCCAAGGTCTTCTGCGTGGCGGCATCGTCCATGCCGAAGCGGAGCGTTCCCGCACCGTCCGGCAGAAGGACTCCGATCCCTGGCAGCAGTTCGAACATCCGCTGATCGTGGCGGCTCACGGCACATCGCCGCAACCGAGTTCGCGGCCGGTGTGCGCGTCGCGGACTACGGCCCGTTTTCCCATGGCCGATTGCCCGCCGCACCGTGGTGGACCTGGAGTCCGGCGTGCTCGGACCCTGGCGCCACGGCGTCCTCTTCCTCACGGCTGACATCACCTGATCAGCAGCGGCCTTGCACCCGGTTCGGCTACGGACAGCACCATTGGCGATGGCCTCTGGACTTGTTGAACACCCTGTGCTCCCCCTCCAAGTGCGGTGCGCAGCTGTGCAGGCCCTCATTCCACGACGCCCACCAACCGGCATCGAGCCTGACTACTGCCGCCTCCATGGCGTCGCCCAACTACCCTGCATGGCAAGCACCGTGGGCTGCGATCAGGTCTCGGTACCAGGCGTACGACGCCTTCGGGGTGCGCACCTGCGTCTCGAAGTCGACGTGGACGAGGCCGAACCTTTGATGGAACCCCTCAGCCCGTCGAACACCCTGTCACTGTACTCGGACGGCGGGGCTCGGCCCGCTCTGCCTTCCGACGATCCACCGGCCCCGGTTCGGAGCACCGCCGGAGCACGCTTCGGGCGGCCGACGAATATCGGACAGGCATTGATGGTGGAAGCTGGTTTGGCCAGGTAGACGCCGTGAGATGCGGTCGAACGGTTGTGTGCTGTCTGAAGCGTAGGGGGCGCTTTGGCGATCGAGCTGCCTGACGAGGTGGTGTCGTTCCTGTCGTTCATCGGGATCAACTGGCCCACCGTGAATGAGGACAGAGTTCGCGAGTTCGCTTCGCACGTACGGGAGTTCGCCGACAACGTCGATGCAGCCCATCGCGACTCCACCGGTACGGTCCAGCGACTGGGCGAGGCCTACCAGGGCGCGTCGTACGAGACCCTGGCCGCCAAGTGGGCGCAGATGTCGGACTCTCACATGAACGAGCCGGTCCAGGCCTGCCACGTCGTCGCCACCGCTCTCGACGCGGCGGCCGACGTCATCGTAGCGATGAAACTGGAGACGATCGCCGAGCTCGTGGTGATGGCCGCCGCGTTCGTGGCCGACCAAGCGGCAGCGGTGGCCACCCCCGGGGCCGCGGAGGCCGCAGTGGTGGCGATCGAGGTGGCTGCGCGAAAGCTCGTCAACTACCTGGAACAGCAGTTGGAGCAGTACATCATCGCCCAGGTGATCGAAGCGGCGATCGACCCGCTGGTGGCGGTGGTGAGCCGCGCCGTGAGCGGCTTGGTGTATGAGGCAGCCGAGGCGACGCTCGGTGTGTCCGGGGACACCGGCGGCGCCGGCCGCGGGTTCCGGATCGATCCGGATGCGCTGGAAGCGCACGCGGAGATCATGCACCGGCAGGCCGAGACGGTCGCCAACCACGCCGAGGTGTTCCGGTCGAGGATTGCAGGGGTGAGCTTCGAGTGAGCAATCAGATCGTCAGGGCCCTGGAGCACGGGGCGCAGAAGCTGGGCAAGACGCTGGCCGAGGATGCCGGCACGGCTGTGAAGGGCCTGTATCGCAAGACCGGCGACAACCTGAGGAAGGTTGCCAGGAACACCCGTGAGGTGGATGCCAAGCACGCGGAGGAGCTGACCAAGCTCCACCGGCGCGGCAACGGCAGCGAGTCCGGCCTCTCGCACAGCGGCGGTGGCGGCAGGCACTCCGGCCCCCCGGCCGGCACCGGGCGTTCCGGGAATCCGCAGTCGCCCCGGCTCCGTGACGGCGCGAGCGAACCGCGGAAGACGGCGGTCCCGCCGTCGAAGCGCACCTGCCGCAGCGACCCGATCGATGTCGCCTCGGGAGAGATGCTGCTTCAGCATGAGGACGTGAACCTTCCCGGGACACTGCCACTGGTACTCGGCCGGACCCATCTGTCGACGTACCGCTACGGCGGTTGGTTCGGCCCGTCCTGGGCGTCGACGCTGGACCAGCGGGTCGAGCTCGACGGCAACGGCGTCGTGTTCGCCACCGAGGACGGGATGCTGTTGGTGTACCCCGTGCCGACGCCTGGTGAGCGGACGCTTCCCGTCGAGGGTCCCCGGTTCCCGTTGGAGTGGGATCAGCAGGCCGGTACCGAGATCCGGATCAGCGACCCGGTCCGCGGCCTGACCTGGCACTTCGACCAGCTCGTAGGGGTCGACGGCGGACCGCACGGGACCAGCTCCCGCGTGCCGTTGGGAGCGATCACCGACCGCAACGGCAACCGGATCGACGTCGACTACTCCGAGCGGGTGTGCCGGTCGAGGTTCGGCACAGCGGCGGCTATCGGATCGCGATCGACTCCGCGGGCGGCCGGATCACCGGACTGCGCCTGCTCGGCGCAGCCGGTGACGAGCCCGCGGGTGTGCGGCTGGCCGGGTTCCAGTACGACGGCAACCACAACCTCTCGGGTGTCCTCGACGCCGCCGACGCACCGCTGCGCTTCACCTACGACGAGGCGGGGCGGATCACCTCCTGGACCGACCGCAACCAGCACCGCTACCGCTACCTCTACGACCGCGCGGGCCGGTGTGTGCAGACCCGCGGCGACGGCGGCTTCCTGGACGCGGTGTTCGCCTACGACGGCGATCGCAGGACCACCACCGTTCGCGACTCGCTGGGTCACGTGACGGTCTACCAGCTGAACGATCTGGGTCAGGTCACCACCGAGACCGATGCCCTCGGCGGCGTCACCTCCTCCGTGTGGAACCGCCATGACCTGCTGCTCTCCCGCACCGACGCGCTGGGGCGGACGACGTGCTACGACTACGACGCCGACGGCAACCCGGCCGCCGTGACGCTGGCCGACGGTACGGTCACCTCGGTCGTCCACAACGACCTGCGGCAGCCGGTCCAGGTCGTCGAGCCCGACGGCTCGGTGTGGCGCTATGAGTACGACGAGCACGGCAACCTGCTGGCCCTCGCCGATCCGGCGGGTGCGGAGACCCGCTACGCCTACGGCGAGTTCGGTCAGCTGGCCGCCATCAGCGACGCGACGGGCCGGACCACGGCGTTCGAGACCGACGCCGCCGGCCTGGTCGTCTCGATCACCGACGCCGACGGGTCCGTCAGCACCTGCGTCCGCGACGCGTTCGGCAACCCGCAGACCCTCACCGACCCGCTCGGCGGCGTCATCACCTGCGGCTGGACCGTCGACGGTCGGCCTGCCTGGCGAACGTCCCCCGAGGGCCGTACCGAGTGGTGGAAGTACGACGCCGAGGGCAACCTCCTCGAACACATCGACGAGACAGGCGCCTCGGAGCGCTTCGAGTACACGTTCTTCAACCGGGTCTCTGCCCGAACCGGAGCTGACGGAGCCCGGTATGAGTTCGAGTACGACACCGAGCTCAGGGTGCTCGGAGTCACCAATCCCCATGGCCTGCGATGGAGTTACGAGTACGACGCGATCGGGCGGCTGGTGTCCGAGCAGGACTTCAACGGACGGACCGTGCGGTACAAGGTCGATGCGGTCGGCGAGCTCGTCGCCCGGACGAACGGCGCGGGCCAGACCGTCCGGTACCGCCGGGACGCCCTCGGTCGCACGCTGGAGCAGGACGCCCACGGCGTGCTCACCACGTTCTCCTACGATCCGGCCGGTCGGCTGCTGCACAGCTCCAGGCCCGGCGTCGAGCTGTCCATCGAATACGACGCGGCGAAGCGACCGGTGGCGGAGACCTGTAACGGCCTGACGCTGGCGCACGGTTACGATCGGCTGGGCAGGCGGACCGCTCGCCGTACGCCGGACGG
The DNA here is from genome assembly GCF_042264695.1 of Kitasatospora sp. NPDC056138. Classification (NCBI taxonomy): domain Bacteria; kingdom Bacillati; phylum Actinomycetota; class Actinomycetes; order Kitasatosporales; family Streptomycetaceae; genus Kitasatospora; species Kitasatospora sp. NPDC056138. Next base: position 40,475 of record NZ_JBHJVK010000052.1, read on the forward strand.
CGCTGAGAGCTCTTGGTCCTACGGCCCGAACGGACAGATCGAGGCCCTGACGGTCGGCCAGCGCTCGCTGAGCTTCGGATACGACCGGGCAGGCCGCGAGGTGTCACGCCGACTCGGTGCCCTGTCCCTGCACCAGGCATGGGACGGCGCGGACCGGCTCGTCGAGCAGCGCGTCAGCGTCACGATCGACCCGTCACCGCAGGCGCTGCAGCGCAGGACCTTCGGCTACCGGTCGGACGGATACCTCACGAGCATCACCGACAGCCGCAGCGGTTCCCGGAGCTTCTCGCTGGACCCGGCCGGCCGGGTCACCTCAGTCACCGGCGAGAACTGGCGCGAGGCCTATGCCTACGACGGCGCCGGCAACCTGGCCGCCGCCGACTGGCCGAACTCCGATCCGACCCGGTCGGCTGCCGTCGGCGACCGGAGCTACACCGGTGCTCTGCTCCAGCGCGCCGGACGCGTCGGTTACGAGTACGACGGGCAGGGCCGGCTGATCCGCCAGACCCGGCGACTGCTGTCCGGCGGAAGCAGGGTCTGGCAGTACGAATGGGACGCCGACGACCGTCTGATCGCGCTTACCACTCCTCACGGGGACGTCTGGCGCTACCTGTACGACCCCTTCGGCCGGCGGGTGGCCAAGGTCCGGATGACGCCGGACGGCACGGGTGTGGTCGAGCGGACCGTCTTCGTCTGGGATGGCGACGTCCTCGCGGAGCAGGCCCGTACCGACCTGCAGACCGGCACCGTGCAGGTCACCACCTGGGACTGGGACCAGGACCATCACCGGGTGCTCACCCAGACGGTCAGCCTGCGGGACGCCTCGCAGGATGAGGTGGACCGGCGGTTCTACGCCATCGTGACAGACATGGTCGGTACCCCGACCGAGCTCGTCGACGAGCAGGGAACGATCGCCTGGCGTGCCCGGACGACCCTGTGGGGCGACGTCCCGGCCGCTCAGGAGGACGCGGCGGACTGCCCGCTGCGCTTCCCGGGCCAGTACCTGGACCGCGAGAGCGACCTGCACTACAACCTCTACCGCTACTACGACCCGCAGACGGCCCGTTACCTGAGCCCCGATCCGCTCGGTCTGGAGCCCGCCCCCGACCCGTACGCGTACGTTGGCAACCCGCTGGCCGAGACCGACCCGCTGGGACTGGCGAAGAAGCCCAAGTGCGAGATCATCATCCGCTACGGCAGTGAGGCCGAGGCCAAGCAGTCCCTGGCCGCCAACGACGGCAAGGGCGGGCTCGTCCCGAAATTCAGGCCGCACGAGAGGCAACCGAAGTGGATCGCGCGTGGGGACGCCGATCTCAGCGCCGGGAACCTCGGCCAGGCCAAGCACTACACGCACAAGATGGAGTTCCGATGCAAGCCCGGGACGTACGACTGGCTCAAGCAGTGGGAGACCAAGCCCACCAACGAGCCCGGCCGCTTCGAGCTGCCCGCAGGCGAGATCGAACGCTTCAACAAGCGTGTCGAGGAGACCACCGTCACAAAGGTCGAGCGCGGCAACGCCGGCAAGCGCAGGCGGCGGTGATGCCGACGGCGCTACAGCCGATGATGGTGTGGCCGTGGTGACTCGAGGAGGATGCACACAATGACGCAGCAGACTGCGCGCCTGCGGTTCAGAGCCGCCCTGTTCGCGCTCGGTGATCTCTGGGAGTCCGGCCCCGAGCAGCTCGGCGCCGAGGTCGCGGCAGGGCTGCTCGCCTTCGGCCTGGAGACGACCGCGGTGGCGGCGGCGGCCGAACAGCTCGTCGTGTCGGTCGAGGAGGACGCCTTCGGACGACGGAACCTCGGGCTCGCCCTGAGGGACTACGACGTACGCCTGGCGGAGATCGTCTGGCTCGCAGACGGCGTCGAGATCCCGGAGCAGGTGAAACAGCAGTGGCCGGACCTGTCCCAGGAGGAATGGGACTGCGCGCTCCGAGCGGCCAAACTGGTGCTGTCCGCGCTGGGATCGCCCTCGATCCGGAACGGCCAGGCGGTCCCGAATCCCGCGCGGGCCCAGTTCCGGGCCGCGCTGTCGGCCGTGGGCGACCGCCCGGAAACAGCCCGGGAGGAGCTCGCCGGCAACGTGACGGGTGGGTTGCTGGTCTTCGGATCGGAGACCCCTGACAACCTTGCCGTTGCCGAGCAGCTCGACGTCTCGGTCGAGCAGGACGGCAATGGTTGGAACGTCGGTCTCTGCGTGAAACGGTCGGGACTCCGCCTGTCGCGCCTCCTGAGGAGTGCGCTCGGCAGCCCGCTGCCGCAGCAGATGCTGGAGGACCTCCCGGACCTCATCCAGGAGGACTGGGACACCGTGCTCACGGTGACCACGGCGGTCCTGACAGCACTCGAGTCCGATCCGGTCCCCGGCAGCCTCGGCTGAGTCGCTCTGCGAACGACGTGCTGCAACTGCCGGGTCGCGTCCAGTTCGGGGGGGAGTGTCCCAGTGCGGCCAGGATCTCCGTCTACTGTCTTGCCGCGACAGACAGACGGGAATGGAGCCACCCCGTTCACTCACTGTGGAGTTTGCGTCGTCTCCAGGAACGGCGGCCGGCCTAGCCGGCCTACCTCCTCTGCCGCGCACGGTGAGCCGCGATCAGGTCGCGGTACCGAGCGTAGGAGGCCTTGGGGGTGCGGACCTGGGTGTCGAAGTCGACGTGGACGAGGCCGAAGCGCTGGTGATAGCCCTCGGCCCGTCGAACAGACTGTCATGGTAGCCGCGACCGTCTGCAGCCCCACTACCGCCGGGCAACCTGCGCCTCGCAGTGTCCCCAGCAGCAATGTGAAGCAGAGGCTCCCACTGCCGCCTGCGCGGTGGACCTGACCCCCTTGCCTTCCAGTCGCCCGGCGATGTTGATCTCAGCCTGCCGTGCGCTGAACGGAACGCGTTGTCCGTGCAGAAGGCCAGGCCTCGCGTGAGCTGATCTGCGACGTGTGGTCCCCAGGCCGCCCCAGAACCGCTTCCAGCGCGGGCACCTTCAGCTCGTCCAGGGCGTGGGCGTAGTGCGCCACCGCCTGCTGGAGTTCGGCGATCACGAGACCACCGTCAGCACGATCTTGCCTTGGATGTGGCCCTGCGCGGCTCGCGTGTGTGCGCTGCCCGCCTCGGGCAGCGGGTAGGTGCTGTCCACCCCGACCTGCAGCTTGCCCTCGTCGAACAAGCGCCCGATCTCGGCGAGCTGGGGGCCGTTGGAACGCACCTGAATGTTCGAGACTGTGATGCCCAGACTCGCCGTCTCTTCCGGATCGTACTGGGCGAAGAACACCGGAAGCATGGTGCCGCCGCGCTTGAGCACAGTCAGGAAGCGTGAGCTGTCCGGGCCACCGACGGCGTCGATCACCAGGTCGACACCGCTGACCACGTCCGCAGCCTGCGTCCTGGTGTAGTCGATGAACTCATCGGCGCCGAGCTTGCGCAGGAACTGCTCGTGCCGCCCGGAGGCCACCGCGATGACGTGTGCCCCCTTCCATTTCGCCAGCTGCACCGCGAAGTGACCCACTCCACCGGCAGCACCGTTGACCAACACGGTCATCCCTGGCGTGATCGGCACCGGCTGGTGCACTCGACCGGTGAAAACTGACGGCACGTCGTGGCCGAGATCCACCAGGTACTGCCAGGCCGTAAGCACGGCCATCGGCGCCCCGGCCGCCTGCACGTGGTCGATACCGGCCGGCTTGTGAGCCAGGTCCGAAGCCGGTGCGGCCACGTACTCGGCGTAGGTCCGGCCGTCGAATCCGGGGAACCGCAGCATGCCGAAGACCTCGTCACCGACGGCGAACCCCAACACGTCCGGAGCGACCGCCTGGACCACGCCCGACATGTCCGTTCCGGGGACCAGAGGGAACTCCAGGGCCGGCCTCATCTCGGCCGGCATGACCTTCATCCCCTCACGCAGGTACCAGTCCGGCGGGTTGATGCCCGCTGCGTGCACCCGGACGAGCACTTCGCCCGGGCCGATCTCGGGAACCGGCACCTCGTCATACTGCAAAACCTCGGGCCCGCCCGCTTCATGGAACTGGATCGCCTTCATCGCGTCTGTCGCCTTCTTGGGGAAACGTTGCTCCTTGAGTCAACGCCCACCGCGGCATCGCCGTCCAAGACCAATCCGGCAACCTGCTCATTCCGAAACGGCATGACGCGTACGCTGCAAGGATGAACGATCTCGGACAGGACCTGGAACTGCGGTTGGTGCGCTACTTCACCGTGGTCGCGGCGCACCAGCACTTCGGCCGGGCCGCCGCCGACTTGCACGTGGCCCAGCCTGCGCTGAGTCGCCAGATCCAACGGCTCGAGAAGTATCTCGGCACACGACTGCTGGACCGCGTACCCCAGGGCACCCGGCTCACTCCGGCAGGCCAGAGGTTCCTCCCCCGGGCCCAAGCCCTGCTGCAGGCCGCGCGCCAGGCCGAACTGGCCGTGCGCGGACAAGCCGAGATCGAACGAATCACCATCGGCTACGTTGAAGACCTGGTGATCACTGCCGCCGTGGGGGAACTGCGCCGCCGTTACCCGGACGCCGAGATCACCACCCGGTACCTGAGCTGCCGCGACGTCGGGGCGCTGTCCGACAAGCACGTCGACGCCCTGATCGCGCGGGCCCCGCTGCCGCTCGCCGCCGACGTCCTCACCACCCCCCTGTACGAGGAGCCCCGGATGCTCGTGGTCCCACGCGGCCATCCCTTGGCCGACCGCCCATCGGTGACCTCGGAAGAACTGGCCGGCGAGGAGGCGGCGCCATGCCCGTTCGAGACCACGGACTGGACTTCCTACCGGATCCTCGGGGCCGACGTGCCGCCGATCGAGAGCTACGAGGACAAGCTCGAACTCGTCGCGAGTGGCAGGGCGATCGCCGTGCTACCGGTCGGCGATCGGCGTAGCTCACTGCGCCCCAACCTCGTCACCATCCCGATCGAGGGCGCTCCTTCCAGCCAGGTCGTCCTGGTCAGCCGCAAGGGCGACCCGAATCCGATGATCAGGAATCTCCGGCTGGTGGCCAAGGCCGTCCTGACCGCCCCGGCAGCCTGACCGGGCTCGCCTTCTCCTACAGCAAGGCGATGCGCGAGGGCCAGGAGGTGCGCATCCTGCGCAAGGACCTGGCCCACCTGGTGCCGTGGATGCCGTCGCTGGAGCAGACCCTCGCCGACATCGCCCAGGACGCCCCGCACTGGGACTTCACGGTGTTCCAGCCCAGGGCCGATGGCATGGCCACCGCCAAGGTGGCGCTACGGAGTGGCCCGCCTGGTCGAAGAAGCAGGCCCGCGCCGCCCCCAAGACGACGCGGCCACCGGGCCCGGCACGCTCGTTTGACCGGATAGGTGAGTCAGCGCCGCGTATCGCCGGGCGCGAGGAGGCCGGTCAGCTCCGAGATCGCCTCGGGAGAGGGCTTGAAGTAGCGGATCGCCCTCCCCCGGGGCTGGTTCGCCGAGCTGACCAACAAGCAGATACGGCGAGGCGTCCACCGATCCGTGCAGGCCCTGGCGGGTCGTTTCGGGGAATCGCGTTGGGTCGGGGGTTCGGCGGGCGGAGGCCGGCGTCGGGGTACGGAGTTCCCCGATGAACCGCCAGGTGACGCTGCCGGATCGTCAGGGCCGGACCGGGAGGTTGGCCTCCCATCCGTCGAGGAGCCGTTCGAGTCCCACTTCGAACCCGCGCTCGGCGCTGTCGGCCGCGTGGGGAAGCTCGGCATCACGAATGACCCGGGCGAGGAGTGGATGGTGCCCGCTCTTGACGACTTTGTCGAGGTAGGGCGCATGGGCGTCCATCCATTGCCGAATGCCGACTCCGGAGCGTCGGACGGCTTCCTGTTGGGCGAGCTCGCCGATGGCGTAGCCGCGGACGAAGGCCTGCAGCGCAGACCCTCGCCGACTACCCCACGACCTGGCTCAAGGACAAGCAACTCACCCTCAAGCCCACCACCTACGTCCGCTACCGCGACTACGTCAAGAACGACCTCATCCCAGCCCTTGGCCATGTGCGGCTCAACGACCTCGGCCACTCACACATCGCCGCCTTCACCCATGAACCTGCGACCCCTTGCCCCCCAGCCGCAGTGCCTACCTTCACGGCTGGACCGACATCACGGACTCATGGCAGGACGGCTCGTTGGCCAGGCGGACTGCAGACGCCTTCACACGGAAGTCCCGAGGTGCGGGCTGACCCTGCCTTGATCGTGCTACCGATGATGCGCTGGCTGAGCGGCGGATCCCTGACCTCCGTTCAGGACCCAGGGATCCGCCGCCTGCCTCTGCAGCCGAGCCGCGTGGGCCTTCGGCGGGAAGCCGGATGGTGTCGCGCAGGGCCTTGACCAGGATGGGCTGAGCACATGCTCCTGCAGGGCGAAGACATGATCGTCGGCCGGGGCGGCCGTCGTGGGCGGGTCGGTTACCAGGGCAGCGGGCCCTTGGCGTCGGTGTAGGTGCCGGTGGGACCGTCCGGGGTGAGGCTGGCCATGCGGACGATGATCTCGGCACCCTGTTCGACGGTCTGGATGCCGGTGTTGCCGTTGAGGTCCGTCTTGGTGAAGCCGGGCTCGACGGCGTTGATGCGCATGTTCGGGAACGCCTTGGCGTACTGCACGGTGACCATGTTGACGGCGGCCTTGGAGGCCGGGTAGGCGACGCCGGGGTACACGTAGGTGGGGGTGTCGGCGGTGGTGACGCGGGTGAGCGAGGCCAGGCCGCTGCTGAGGTTGACGACGACGGGGGCGGCGGAGCGCTGCAGCAGCGGGAGGAACGCGTGGGTGACGCGTACCGTGCCGAAGACGTTGGTTTCGAACGTGCTCCGCATCAGGTCGGCGGTGACGTCCGCGGCACCGATGATGCCGTTGTCCTTGGCCCGCTCCTCCACGCCGGCGTTGTTGACCAGCACGTCAAGGCCGCCGTCGGCCTCGACGGTCTTCGCTGCTGCGGCGACCGAGGCGTCGTCGGTGATGTCGATGACGACCAGCCGCGCGCCCAACTGCTCGGCGGCGCGACGCCCGCGCTCGGGGTCCCGGCTGCCGATGTACACGGTGTGGCCTGCGGCGATGAGTTGACGGGCGGTCTCGAAGCCGAGCCCCTTGTTCGCTCCGGTGATCAGTGTTGTGGTCATGCCTCCACGATGCTGCGCGGCGATGCCGTCAGCCAGGCGTCCGGTCTTCCTGGGACTGCCAGTACCAGGCACCCGCGGGTGGGGCGGTGCACAGTGGTGGCATGGCGACCACGGAGTTCGGGCAGACGGTGCGGCGCTGGCGTGACCGGGTCCCGCCGGAGGCGGCCGGCCTGCCGGTGGGCGGCCATCGGCGCGCGGCCGGACTGCGCCGGGAGGAGCTGGCGCTGCTGGCCGGGATCTCGGTCGACTATGTCACCCGCCTCGAACAGGGCCGGGCGACCAACCCGTCGGAGCAGGTCGTCGAGGCGCTGGGGCGGGCGCTGCGACTGAACGCGGAGGAGCGTGAGCATCTGTTCCGGGTCGCCGGGCTGGTAGCGCCGGGAATCGGCACGGTGCCCGCCTACATCACGCCTAGCGTGCAACGGATGCTGGACCGGCTGACCGGCACACCCGTCGCGGTCTCCGACGCGGCGTGGACGCTGCTGCTGGCCAATCCGCTCTACACCGCGCTGATGGGTGAACGGCACGGCAAGGAGCGCAACGGGGCGTGGCGGAACTTCCTCGGCTCGGGCAGCCGGGTCCGCCACACGCCGGAGTCCCGGCGGGCGTTGGAGACCGCGGTCGTCTCCGACCTGCGGGCGACGGCGAGCCGCTACCCGGCGGATCTGCGGCTGCGGCGTCTGATCGCTGATCTGCGCGGCAACAGCGAGCGGTTCGCCAAGCTGTGGGACTCCGGCGCGGTGGGACACCAGGAGGCCTCGCGCAAGACCATCGACCACCCGCAGGTGGGATCGCTGACGCTGGACTGCGACGTGCTCAGCGTCGCGGGCAGCGATCTGCGGATCATGGTCTACACGGCCGAACCCGGCACCGAGGACGCCGAACGGCTGGCGCTGCTGTCGGTGATCGGCACGCAGGCACTGGTGAAAGTCGCCGGCGAGGGCGTCGGGTGAAACCGCCGCAGCGGGTCGGCTCAGCTGTCGAGCTCGGCGGCGCGGCGGGCGAAGACGGCCTCGCGGCGTTCGGCGGTCCGGCCCGCACCCCGCGGACACTTGACCGCGCCCGGCGAGCAGTTGCCGTCGACGTCACTCCGACGGGTGGCGCTGCAATCCGCACAGGAGCAGTTCGACCAGGCGCCGGGGATCGTACTGCGGGTCTCCGCCTCCGATGCACAGGTTGCCGATGCCGCGCATCAGTTCATAGGGATGGGTGCCCGCCCTGATCTCCCCCGCCTCGACCGCGGCGTCGAGCAGCCGCGCGCAGACCGGCAGCAGACGGTCGAGGAAGTAGCGGTGCAGTGCGGCAAAGCCGCTGCTGTCCGACTGCATCGCGTCGGCCAGCCCGTGTTTGGTGACCAGGAAGTCAACGAACAGGTCGATCCACTGGCGCAGCGCGATGAACGGGGAGTCGGCGTCGGCCAGCAGCACCGACCCCGCCTCCGCGCACTCCTCGATCTGGTGGCGGAATACGGCCGTGACGAGATCGGCCCGGGTCGGGAAGTGTCGGTAGATCGTTCCCGTCCCTACACCCGCCTTGGCCGCGATCTGGCGGATCGGCGCGTCGACGCCGGAGGCCACGAACACCTCGGCGGCGGCCGCGAGCAGCGCCTGTTGATTGCGCAGCGCGTCGGCCCGCTTGCTCCGGGCCGACACCCTCCCCGTGGAGCTCTCGCTGGACACGGCTCTCCCTCCGACACCCGTTGACAAAGCGGAACGATGTTCCGGATAGTAAACGGGACAGCGTTCCGCTTCAGGTTAGCCGAAGCGGGGCGCAGCTGCCCTTGCCCGCCGCCACCCGATCGGGGCCGGCCGCGGCACCCATCGCAGTAAGGAGAACCGCTCGTCATGAGCGCATCCGCCCACACCGCACCTGTCCCCGTCCTGTCGTACAGCCCCGTGGTCCTGCCCGTACCCGGACGTCCCGTGGACCTCCAGGTACGCGTCTCCGCTCCCGAGTCCGGAACCGGCCTTCCCGTCATTCTGTTCTCCCACGGTCACGGCCCGTCGAACAACCTCTCCTCGCTGAACGGCTACGCGCCGCTCGCCAACGCCTGGGCGGCACAGGGATTCGTCGTCGTCCAGCCCACCCACCTCACCTCCCGGACACTGAGCCACCTGGTCGCCGACGCCGCCGGTGCACCGGACTTCTGGCGCTCCCGTGCCGAGGACATGAGCCACATCCTCGACCGGCTCGACGTGATCGAGCGCACCGTGCCGCGGCTCGCGGGACGGATCGACCACACCAAGGTCGCCCTCGCCGGACACTCCCTCGGCGGCTTCACCGCAGCCCTGCTCCTGGGCGCCGGACTCAACGACCCCGACACCGGGAACGTGGTGCACCTGGTCGAGCCGCGGATCAAGGCGGGCGTACTCCTCGCCGCGCCCGGCAGGGGTGGCGACGTCCTCAACGGGCCCATGGCCCAGCACTGGCCGATCATCGGGGCCGTCGACTTCTCCACCATGGCCGCTCCCACCCTGGTCGTCGCAGGCGACAAGGACGACCCCCGGCACTTCACCGACGCGGGCCCGGATTGGCATGCCGACCCCTACACCCTTGCCCCCGGCCCCAAGTCCCTGCTCACCCTGTTCGGGGCGAAGCACGGACTCGGCGGGATCGCCGGATACGACGCCGCCGAGACCACCGACGAGAACCCCGAACGGGTTGCCGCCGTCGGGCGACTCACCGCGGCCTACCTCCACAGCCGCCTCCACCCCGGCGACCCGGCCTGGCAGGCCGCATGTGAGGCGCTGGGAACCGATCCCGACCCGATCGGACGAGTCGAAGCAAAGTAGACCGCCCGGACGCACGGCGCGGGGGTCACACCGGGCGCAGATGGCCCCGCGCAACCCCCGGCACAGGCAACTCCGGCTTCCTTGCCGGTATCACGCGCGCCTGACGGTCGGCCAGGTCATCGACCGGATCGCCGTCCTCGCCGGACTGCACCCGGGCCCGACACCGACACCGCCCCCGGTGGGCGAGCCTGCGCCGGGCCCGGGTGGGGATCCGTCACATCCGATTCGACCGCGGGCGCGCCGGGAGGCACGGGACCCGTTGCCCTGTCTTTTGCGCAGTGTCCGGGGTACGGCTGCCGCAGGCTGCGCCGTACGGATGGCCTCTCGGCCGTTACCGAGAAGCCGTACATCCCACCGCAACCAAAGCCCAACTACCTTGGCTTGCGGACTCGATGATTGGAAATCATGTCGCGGTACCAGGCGTACGAGGCCTTCGGGGTGCGCTTCTGCGTCTCGAAGTCGACGTGGACCAGGCCGAAGCGCTGGCGGTAGCCCTCAGCCCATCGAACGGGGTGTCATTCTATCCAGCCGTACGACGGGAGCATCCGAGAGCTCTCATCCAATGCGCCAACGCCCTTAGTTTTAAGGGCTGTCCCGTAATTGATCTTTGAATGAATGATCGGCCTCTGCCGATGGTGGTCGAGCTCTCTCACGCTGCCTAAAGGAGGTTGTGGAGGCGGGCGATGCCGAGCATGGCGTGGTGGACGCCGTCGCCTCTGAGGCAGCAGTCGCGCAGGATCTTCCAGGTCGTCATGCGGGCGAAGACGTGCTCGACTCGCGCTCGGACTTCTTGTGGTCGCCGTTGTGCTCGGTCTGCCACTCGGCGAGTTCGCCGCCCTTGGGCCGACGGTGCGGGATGACCAGCCCGGTTCCGGGGTAGCCGCCGTCGGCGATCGTGGTTGTCTTGCCGACGGCGGCTTTGGCGCCGGATTCCGCCCAGGCCTTGCAGTCGTTGCGGTTGTCCGGGAGGGGTTTGCCGATCGGGACGACCAGGCAGGTGTGGGCGTCGATGACGACCCTGGTGGTTGGGGGATCGCATTGCGCTTCCCCGAGTCCAGCGGCAACGAGGCGGACAACGGCAGCTGCGCCCCCATGGTCACTGCCAATGGCGCCGATGTGGCCGCGCCAGGCGACAGCACCGTAGGCCGGGCCCCGGTGATGGATCAGAACGGCAAGCAGGCGGAGGTCACCATCTGCGGCGACAAGATCCTCATGAGCCCGCCCTCCGCCCGGTAGCAACCAGGGTTGGGGCCACCTGACCCGGCCTCGGCAGCGGCGTGCCGACCCAGCCGACCGCCGTTCACCGAGTGACGAGTCATGACCCTGGGTGGCCGGCTTGTCGGGCAGGGCAGGAACAAGCACATCATGTCCGCCGTCGGGGTGCCGCTTACGGTTCGTCATCTTCGTTCAGGCAGCGCGACGGGTGGCAGTGCACATCGCCGGCGAGACCCGGCAGAGATCACGACTCCTGGGGCAGCGTCCAGGCCGGGGAATCGGCGGGCGGTGGCGGGACGATACGCCAGGTGCTGCGGTCGGGGTACTCCTCCCAGTACGGCACCGTGGTGCCGTCGTTGCTGCCGTCGGTGTAGTAGAGGCCGTGCGCCCAGTACTCGGGCTCCTCGTGGCACATCAGGTCGGGGTAGGGGCCGAACTTCCGGTGACCCCAGGCGCGGTTCACCCGGGCCACGGCCTCGGCCCGGGAGATGCCGAAGGACTGGAGCACGTCGGCGATCTCGGAGAAGAACTCCAGCATCTCCTCGTCCGCGTCCATGAGGAACACGTTCACCGTCGGTGGTGCCTTCCTGCGTAGCCGTTGGACAGCAGGTCGATGCCCGGCTGCTGGTAGAACGCTATCTGATGGCCGCGGAGCCGCATCGGGGTGTTGTTGTCCGCCTGCCACGGGCGGAGGTTGAGCAGCATCTTGCCCTCGACGTTGTCGTAGCTGTGCATCTGCCTGCCGTAGCGGTCGTTGCGGTGGTGGGCGATGAAGTCGGCGAGCTCCTGTTCGTTGTTGAACCGCTTCCCGTTCAGGGCCTCCAGCTCGGAACGGGAGATCTGGAAGTGCATCACCGCCGGGCCGCCCTGGTCCGGGTAACGCTCGTGCTGGGTGTTGGCCCAGTCGTGCGCCTGCTTGGGGTTGTCGGTGAGGTAGAAGCCGCCGTGGCCGAAGTCCATCGGACGGGGCTTGTGCTGCGGGTTGATGCCGTTCTGCTCGACGCTGGAGGCACCGGCGTGCGTGGTGCCGTGGTACAGGTCGATCATGTCCGGGTCGAGGCCCAGCGGGTCCGTGATCCGGCGCGGGTCGTGCACGTAGCCGTACGGATTGGGGCCGCCGGCGAGGCCGAGCGGGTCGGAGCTGAGATAGCGGGCGGTGGCCGGGTCGTAGTACCGGAAGACGTTGTAGTGCAGTCCGGTCTCGGCGTCGTGGTACTGCCCGGGGAAGCGCAGCGGGCAGTCGATGTCCTCGATCCCGCCGGGCAGCGGGCTGCCCCACCGCGTGGTGCGCTGCTGCCAGCTCACCGTGCCGTGCTCGTCGACCAGTTCGGTCGGGGTGCCGACCAGGTCGGTGACGATGGCGTGGAAGCGCCGGTCGATCTCGTGCTGGGGGGCGTCGGCGGCGGGTAGCAGCCAGTCGGTCTGGGTGAGCGGGCGCTGGCCGGTGAGGGTCCACTCCCAGGCGGTGACCTGCTGCCCGGGCCGGTCGGCGCGGGTGCGGACCTGCTCGACCAGCCGTTCGTTGGCCCAGGTGAAGACCGTCTCGTCGAGCACGGTGACCCGGTCGGCGGCCAGCAGCTGCTTGGCCCGCCGCCGGCCGAACGGGTCGTAGCGGTACCGCGCGAGGGTGCCGTCGGGGAGGGCGACCGAGGTGAGCTGGTCGTGCGAGTCCCAGGTGTACTGCCAGCTGAGTTCGCCGACGGTCAGCACCCGACCGGCGCCATCGTAGGTGAACCGGGTGACCCGGCCGTCGGCGTGCAGTTCGACGGTGCGGCCCCGGGCGTCGCGGACGTACTCGACCCGCTGCCCGGCGGCGTTGGTGCGCGCGGTGAGCGCGCCGGTCAGGTCCCGCTCATAGCGGATGGTGCGGCCGGCGAAGTCGGTCTCCTCGACCACGCCGCCGGTCGGGTCGTGCCGGTAGGTCCAGCGGGCGCCGGTCGGGTTGGTGACGGCGACCAGCCGCAACTGCCCGTCGTACTCGAAGGTGTAGCGGTCGCCGTCCGCGCCGGTGCGGGCGGTGAGCTTGCCGAACGGCCCGTACTCGGCGCGGGTGACGCCGCCGCTGGGGTCGCGGTACGCGACCACCCGGCCCTCGGCGTCGTGGGTCCACTCGTGCCTGCCGCCGTCCGGATCCTGCCGCCAGGCCGGGCGGCCCTCCAGGGTCCAGCCGAAGGAGGTGGTGTTGCCGAGCGCGTCGGTGACCGTGCTGAGCCGCCCGAACGCGTCGCGGGTGCTGTGGCTGGCGGCCCCGGTGGAGTCGGTCAGCGAGGTGGTCAGGCCGGCTGCGTCGAAAGCCACCCGGCTGGTGTTCCCCAGTGCGTCGGTCACCGCGACGGGCCGGCCGTGGTCGTCGACGGTGTACGCGGTGCGGGCGCCCATTGGGTCGACGGTGGCGGTGGTGTTGCCCTGCTCGTCGTACTCGTAGCGCCACTGGGCGCCGTCCATCGCGGTCAGCTCGGTGACCTGGTGGCGCTCGTTGTAGCTGGCGCTGCTGGTGGTGCCGTCCGGCAGCATGGACACCGCGAGGTTGCCGTCCGCGTCGTAGCTGAATGTGCTGGTACGGCCGAGCGGGTCGGTGCGGGACAGCAGGGCGCCGTAGCGGTCCCACTCGAAGGTGGCGACGGCGCCGTGCGGGGAGGTCTCGCGCGCCAGCCGGCCCGCCTCGTCGAACTGGTAGACGGTCCGGTCGCCGACCGCGTCTGTCATCGTGGTGACGCCCTGCTCGGTGTCGTAGGCGAACACCGCGTCCAGGTAGCCGCCGTCGCCGCGAGTCTGCACACAGCGCCCGGCCCGGTCGTAGACGTAGCGGTAGCGGTGGCCGACCCGGTCGGTCCAGCCGGTGAGCCGGCCGGAGCCGTCGTAGGTGAGGCTCATGGCGAGCCGGGAGGAGTCGGTGACTGTCGCCAGGTGGCCGTTGCCGTCGTAGCCGAGCCGGACCAGCTCGACCGGCTCGCCCTCGGCCCCGTCGCGGGGCAGCAGGCCGAGCGCGGTGATCCGGCTGCCCTCGGTGGTGACCCCGATCCGGTAGCCGCCGCTGTGCCGCACCTCAACCGGGACGCCGCCGCTGCCGTACACCACCTCCACGCGGTGCCCGTTGCGGTCGGTGATGGCGTGCAGCGGCAGTTGCAGGGTGCCGGCTGCCCAGGCGTGCGGCCCAGGACCCTCCGCGGGCTCGGCGAAGTGCCGGGTGAGGCCGGTGCGCGGGTCGGTAATCCGCATCCCGCCGCCCGGAGTGGCGTCCCAGTGCAGCGGCCAGCGCGGCCCCTCGACCGGCAGCACGGCACCGCCTGGCTCGGGCACTGGGTAGCTCAGCAGCATGCCGTCCTCGGCGGCGAACAGCACGCCCTCGTCGTCGAGTTCGACCCGCTGGTCCAACGTGGACGCCCAACTCGGGCCGTACCAGCCGCCGAGCCGGTAGCTGGACAGGTGGGTGCAGGAGAGCACCAGCGGCAGCGCGGCGTCGAGGCCGACGTCGGTCTGCGGGAACAGCACGTCGCCGGTGGCGATGTCCACCGGGTCGCTCTTGGTCGGACGGGCCGTCAGCGGCTTACCCTGCACCTTGGGCTTGGTGTTGTTGGGCCGCATGGCCGGCGGCCGGGGCACCGGCCCGGGTTTGGGCGGGCCGGGTCGCTGGCCGGGCTTGGGCCCGCCGCCGGGCGGGCCGGGCTTCGGCGCGGTCGGCTTCGGGGCGGAGCTGTGCGGCTTCGCGAGATGCTCGACCTGCTCGGCCTCGGTCTTGGCGGCGTTCTTGGAGACCTGCTCGGTGCCGTGGGCCATCTGACGGACGGCACCGGCGTACGACTTGTCCCCGTCCGACCAACCCGCAGCTGAACCACTGGCGATGGGCTGCGGATTTGTCGAACGCCCTGTCCTCTGCGCAGTTTCTCGGATACAGCTGCCACTGGCCGTGCCATCCAGATGGCCTCTCGGCCGTCGCCGAAAGGCCATGCATAACGCAGCGGACTTGCGCCCAACTACCTTGGAAGGGAGTCCCGGTGAGCAGCGATCAGGTCGCGGTACCAGCTGTACGACGCCTTCGGCGTCCGCCGCTGGGTGTCGAAGTCAACGTGCACCAAGCCGAATCTCTGCTGGAACCCCTCGGCTCGTCGAACACCCTGTCATTCTACGCGGCCGCAGATCAGAGTCGCCAACTACCCTGGGAACAAGCGTCGTTGGATAATCGCCACGCCGATCGGAGCCACTCCTACCTCTCATGGCGTGCCCGATGGGCGACGATCAGGTCGCGATACCAGGCATAGGAGGCCTTCGGGGTGCGGCGCTGGGTCTCGAAGTCGACATAGACCAGGCCGAATCTCTGACTGAACCCCTCAGGCCGTCGAACAGACTGTCACTTTACGGCCCGGTGCGCGAAACCCGATTGCCGAGACGCCACCCGAGAGTGGGATCACCGACGTCCTGGGAGGCCCGGGTCAGGCAGAGACGCGGGTCAGGCAGAGGCGCGCTCCAGCAGGCCGCCGCGCTTCCCGGGTGCGAAGACGAGCTGCCAGCCGACCGCGGTCGCCAGTGCCCAGATCAGCCATCCGACGCCGAGATGCCGTGCGAAGACGCCGAGCGCCGACAGCAGGAGCAGGCAGGGCAGTGCCCAGCCGAGGACGTCTTGCCACCGTGCACCGGAGACCACGGCGGACACCACGCTGACGCCGAAGTACACCATGAGGCCCGCGCAGAGCAACCACCGGACGCCGCTCCCCGCAGGGTCGTGCGGATGCGCGATGGCCAGGCCCAGGCCGGCGGCGACGGAGGCGAGCGCGCCGGTCGTCAGGCAGTGTAGGGACAGGGCCAGCCGCACCGGAAGATCGCGCCGGCCGGTCTTCGGGATCCCACCGAAGCCGTAGAGCAGCGACATGCTCCACAGGCCGGACAGCAGGGCGAACGAACCCACCGCCGCGCCGGCCAGGTGCACATCCCAGGAGGTGTCGGCGGCGACCGAGGTGATCTGGATGACCCCCTCGCCGAGCACGATGATGACGTAGAGGCTCAGCCGCTCCATCAGGTGCGGCACATCTGCGTAGGCCGCCTCGATCACCGGCAGCCGCCCGCGGTCGCCGTTCCTCCTCACGAGGCGCCCCGCCCACTCCTGCGCGCCCCGCAGCATGCGGCTGCCGGCGTCCACGAGTATGGCCAGCAGGTCGAACCCGATTCCCAGGGCCCACAGCCAGTAGCGCGCCGGAGCATCCACCCACAGCGACACGATCCACGGCAGGACACCGAGACCCATCTGGGCCACCGGCCAGTCCATCACCACCCGCCCGCGCCGCCAGAACCGGCTGGACAGCCAGCGCAGGAAGACGTATGCGGCGACGAACGCGAGGTGGTGCCTCGTACCGCGGATCCCGGGGACGGCCGCGACCATGACGGCGAGGCCGAGCATCGCCAGCAGGAGACCGGGCGTCCGGGCGCGGTCACCCTCGACGTTCCCGTAGACGGTGAAGCAGACCCAGGCGATCCAGAAGGCGAGGTACAGCAGGACGTACAGGGCGAGATCGGCGGCCGTCGGGCCCTCGTGCAGGAGGTGTGACAACTGCAGCACGCCCGCGACGACGACGAGGTCGAAGAAGAGCTCGACCCAGGAGGCATGCCGCTCGGCGCCGCCCGCCGACTCGGCGGTGTTCATGAATGTCATGAGGTGATCATCGGTCATGCTCCGATCGGTGATCTCCTGCAGGCTCCGGGCGGTGGCGTCAGCACCCTCCAACGCAGTCCGATCCGACAACCGGTCACCCACCGGCGACTTCACCTGTCCGGGACGTGGCACAACCCGATCAACGACTTCACCGCACCGAAGTGGCCGGTACTGCCTCCAACTGGGCCAGGCCTCAGGTGTGGTTCGCGGGTCCGTGGTCGGGGCAGTCGGTCAGTGCGTTAGCGGTCAGCGCGAGGTGCTGCGTGAGTAGTTCTGCGGCGGTGTCGGCGTCGCGCGCCAGCGTTGTCTCCTCCAGTCGGCGGTGTTCGGCGATGCCGTCCCGGCCCGGGGCACGGTGCGCCGACCAGCGGCGGGCCAGCTCGCTCGCGGTCCACATCCGGTCGAAGGCCTCCAGCAGGACGGCGTTGCCGCAGCCTTCGAGCAGGGTGCGGTGGAAGGCGCGGTGGGCTTCGGCCCATTCGGCGCTGTAGTACTCGCCCTCCCCTTCCGCGTACGCAGGGGTGCGGGCCAGCCGGTGGTGGGTGGCCCGCACGCGGGCCTCCCAGTCGACGTCGCCGCGTTCGATGGACATGCGCAGCATGATCGGTTCGATGGTGCGTCGGGCTTCCGCGATCTCCTGCCAGCGGCGGTCGGAGAAGGCCGGGACGGCGAAGCCGCGGTTGGGGAGACGGTCGGCGAGGCCCTCGCCGACCACCCGTAGCAGCGCCTCGCGCACGACGGCCAGGCTCACGCCCTGTTCCTTGGCGAGTTCCTGCGGCTTGAGGGCGTCGCCGGGGACGTACTGTCCGCGCATGATCGCGTCGCGCAGGCGTGTGTAGACCTGCTCGGAGAGCATCGGCTTCCCCGAGGCGGCCGCGGTGTGGGTCGTCATGCCACCATCATAGACGATCTGGAAGATAATCGATTATTACTGCTATGGTCGATTCGAAGTCGTCATCGGCATGCGGCATCGCCACCGCTGCGCGCCGGACGGCACTCGGGCGGGCCCCTTCGCGGCCGCCCGCAACACGCTCTGAAAAGGAACGATGCAATGAGCACCAACAACCCCTTCGCCCGCCTCCCGGAGACGGCATCCTTCACCGTCACCAGCACGACCGTCACCGACGGCGCCGCATGGCCGGTCGAGCAGTACTCCGGCCTCTCCGGCATCCCGGGAGGGAAGGACGTCTCTCCGCAGCTGTCCTGGAGCGGCGCCCCGGAAGGCACCCGGAGCTACGCCGTCACCGTCTACGACCCCGACGCGCCCACCGGCTCCGGGTTCTGGCACTGGGCGGTCGCCGACATCCCCGCCACCGTCACCGAGCTGCTTGAGGGTGCCGGCGACGACACCGGCTCCAGCCTGCCCGAGGGCGCGTTCCAGCTGCCCAACGACGCCCGCATGGCCCGCTTCATCGGCGCTGCCCCGCCGGCCGGCCACGGCCCGCACCGCTACTTCATCGTGGTGCACGCCCTCGACGTCGCCACCATCGGCGTCGACACCGAGGCCACCCCCGCCGTCCTCGGCTTCACCATGGCCGGCCACATCCTCGGCCGCGCAGTCCTGACCGCCACGGCCGAAACCCCCGCCTGACCGGCAACATGTCGCAACTCATCGACACCACGCAGATGTACCTGCGCACCATCCTGGAGCTCGAGGAGGAAGGCGTGGTCCCCCTCCGTGCCCGCATCGCCGAGCAACTGAACCAGAGCGGACCCACCGTCAGCCAGACGGTCGCCCGGATGGAGCGCGACGAGCTGCTGCACGTCGCCCGCGACCGGCACCTTGAACTGACCGACCGGGGCCGCCGACTGGCCACACGTGTCATGCGCAAGCACCGCCTCGCCGAGTGCCTGCTCGTCGAGGTGATCGGCCTGGAATGGGAACAGGCCCACACCGAAGCCTGCCGCTGGGAACACGTGATGAGCGAGGCCGTCGAACGCCGCATCCTGCACCTGCTGCAACACCCGACCACGTCCCCCTACGGCAACCCGATCCCGGGCCTTGAGGAGCTCGACAAGAAGAACACAACGGACCCGTCCCTCGGGGAGGAATTGAAGGGATTGATCAGCCTCAACGACTTCCGGCGGGCCCCGGACGGCGCGAGCGCGGTCGTACGCCGCATCGGAGAGCCGATCCAGGCCGATCTCCGGCTGATGCACGCCCTGCGCCGCGCCGGGGTGCAGCCCGGCGCCGTCGTGCAGGTGACACCGTCGCCCGACGGTGTCACGGTCGCCAACGCACAAGGGGCCGCGGAACTTCCCGCACGGGCGGCCGCGCATGTCTTCGTGACCGCGCACTGAGCAGCCGTCACATGCCGCTCATCATCGTGGCCGGGGTGTCCGCGTTTTGCGGGCCGTTGGGCGTGCTCGGGCTCGCTGCGGCTTCGTCGAGCGCGGCTCGGCGGGCGGTGGCGTCCTCGCTCATCCGGCGGCGCAGCTCCCGATAGGTGTGGTGGTCGGTGAGCGAGGACCGGGCCGGCCGCGTGGTGGGCCGGCCGCCGGGGCCCTGGCCGGGCTGCACCACGGGGCGGCGCCGACGCGGACGTCGACGGCCGTCACGGTGCCGGGCCGCAGCTGCTCGAAGGCGGCGAGGATGTGGCGGGCCCGGTGGCGGAGTGGGCGGCCGGCGAGCACGCGCAGGCGGAGGGTGGTCGGCGCTCGCCGACCGGCCGTGGCCCAGCCGGCGAGTCGAGAGCAGAAGGCTCAGCGGGCCAGCAGGTCCCGGATCGCGGCCGCGATCTCGTCGGGTGCCTCTTCGGCCATGAAGTGCCCGGCTCGGGTCAGCCGGTGGTCCAGATCCGGCGCCCATGCCTTCCACACCCCGACAGCGTCGTAGCCGAGCTGCGCACCCCAGTCCTGCTGGACGACCGCCACGGGCATGGCCAGCTGCGACCCGGCGTCCAGGTCCGCCTGGTCGTGCGTGACGTCGATGTCCGCCGAGGCCCGGTAGTCCGCGACGATCGACGTCACCGCCGCGGCGCTCGCGCGCAGGTATTCGGCACGCACCTCTTCGGGCATGGTGGTCGGGTCGTTGGCCCAGGCGTCGAGGAACGAGCCGAAGAACGCGTCCGCACTGCCTGCGATCATCGCCTCCGGCAGGCCCGGCGGCTGCGCCATCAGGAAAAGGTGGTAACCGACCGACGCCGAGGCGCCGTGCAGGACGTTCCACATGTCGAGCGTCGGCACGATGTCGAGAATGCCCAGGTGCGTGATGGTCTCAGGGTGGTCCAACCCCGCCCGGAAGGCGACCAGGGCTCCCCGGTCGTGGCCGACGAGGGCGAAGCGCTCGTGCCCGAGCGCCGCCGCCAGGGTCACGACGTCGGCGGCCATGGTGCGCTTGGCGTACACATCGGGGTCAGTGGCCGCCGGCTTGTCGCTGGCGCCGTAGCCCCGCAGGTCGGGACAGATCACCGTGTGCTCGTCGGCGAGACGCTCGGCGACGTGCCGCCACATCAGGTGGGTCTGGGGAAAACCGTGCAACAGCACGACCGGGCTGCCGCTGCCGCCGACAGCGGCAGCCAGCTCCACACCGTCCGCGCCGGGCAGGCGGATGTGATCGAAGCCGGGAATGGTGAGCGTCATGAGGGAGCATCCTTGCGGGTCGGGGACTTGACCGGATCAGCTTGGGCGACAGCGATCAGCAGCCGATCAGTACGGTTGGGCGCAGCCGGCCCCTGGCCCGGAGGATAGGAGCATGCGAATCGACGTGCTCGGTGCGGTGCGGGCCCTCCACGACGACGGCAGCCCGGTTGACCTGGGCGGACCCCGCCATCGTGAGGTACTCGCCCGGCTCGTCGCCGCCGAGGGACGGATGGTCACCACCGACACCTTCGTCAATGACCTGTGGACCGATCCACCTGCCCGCGCCGTGGGCGCGCTGCGCACCTTCGTCGCCGCGCTGCGCCGCGCCCTCGAACCCGACCGACCGCCCCGCGATCCGCCGCGCGTCATCGTCACCGAAGGTCCCGGCTACGCGCTGCGCCTGCCGCGCGAGGACGTGGACGTCCATCGGTTCCAGGACGCCCTGGCCCGAGCCCGCCGCACCCCCGAGGCGGTGACCGACCTCGGCGCGGCACTCGCGGCCTGGCGCGGACCCGCCTACGCCGATGTGACCGGCTCCCCATGGGCGCAGCGCGAGCAAACCCGGCTGGAGGAGCTCAGGTTGGACGGGGTGGAAGTGCGCGCCCGCATCCTCCTCGACTCCGGGGAAGGGGCAGATCTCGTCGCCGAACTGGGTGCCCATGTCGCCGAACACCCGTGGCGCGAGTCGGCCTGGGAGCTGGTTGCCCGCGCGCTGTACCGCGCGGGCCGCCGGGCCGACGCGCTGGCCGCCCTCCGCCGCGCCCGCGCGATGCTCGTCGGCCAACTCGGACTCGACCCCGGTGGCGACCTTCAGCGCCTGGAGAGGGACATCCTCACCGGGTCCGCGCGCCCCGAAGGAGCACGTACCGCGTGGACCGGCCCTGGTGTCCGGCTCGGCCCGCGCACCACCGTGGATCTGGCCCGCACCCTCGCACTGGCGGGTGGCGACGCCCTCGTCCACTCGCGGCGCGACCGCCTCGCCGCCATCCGGGCGGCGGAACGCACGGGCGACCTCTCCCTGACCGCCCGCATCATCGGCGCCTACGACGTGCCCGCCATCTGGAGCCGGGCCGATGACCCGGAGCAGTCCCGCGCCGTCGTCGCTGCTGCCGAGCGCATGCTCACCGGGCTCGGCCCAGGCGGCCCCGCCGGCCTGCGCGCCCGCCTCCTGGCCACGGTCGCCGTCGAGAGCCGCAGCGCCGATCTGTCCGGGACCGAGCTGAAGCACGCGCGGCAGGCGGCGCGTCAGGCGGAGGAGCTGGCACGGGATCTGGCCGATCCAGCCCTGGTGGTCTTCGCCCTCAACGGGGTGTTCCTGCAGTCCTTCAGCGGCCCCGGGCTCGCGGCAGTACGGGACGGGATCGGCGCCGAGATCCTCGACCTGTCCACCCGGCACGAGCTGCCGAACTTCGCCGTACTCGGCCGACTCGTCCGCCTGCAATCCGCCTCGGCCCTCGGCGACCTCGACGCCGCGACCTCGCACGCCGATGCAGCCGACCGGCTCGCCGCCGCCACCGAGGCGCCGCTCGTCGGTGTCCTCACCGGGTGGTTCAGGGCCCGGGCCACGGCCGCCCGCAGCGCCGAACCCGGCGGACCGACCGCCGCCACGGCAGCAGCGCACTACCGCGCTGCCGAGGACACCCTCCGGACGGCCGGAATGCCTGGGCTGCACCGCGGTCTTTTCCCGCTCGCCCTTCTGGGACTGCGCCTGCTGCACGACCGGCCCGCGCCCACCGACCCGCACCTCGACTGGGGCCCGTACGGGCCCTGGACGCGACCCCTCGTGCTGCTCGCCCAGAACCGGGGCGAGCAGGCCCGTACCGCCCTCGCCGCGGTGCCCGAACCACCGCGTGACCACATGCAGGAGGCCATGTGGTGCCTGACCGCCCGTGCCGCCGTACGCCTCGGCGAGCGCGGAATCGCCGCCCGCGCTGCGGCTGCCCTGCGTGATGCCCGTGCAGAACACGCGGGCACCGCCAGCGGATTGCTGACCCTGGGCCCGGTGGCGCGGTACCTGGCAGAAGCGGAGGCATGCGCCGGAGCGGGGTGAGCGACCGCCGTCCGCGAGCCCCGGGCCCGTCCGCGCTCACCTCACGGCCCGCGGGATCAGGTCGCCATGACGTTCAGGGGCGTCTGTGGCCGACACCAGGCAGTCGCGACGGCTCGGCGCCACGCGTGGTGATCCACCTGCTCACCCTCGTACCCCCGCTCCGTAATGGCTTGAGGTGATCGTGCCGGAGGACCGCGGCCCGGGCCGCCGGCCCGATTCACTTGATGCGGGCCCGTCTGCGATCGGTGTGCCGGCGCGGTCGCCGGTGCCCGGGAGGTCCTTGGCGGGCCGGCCTGCGGGTGCGCTCACCGGGCATCGACCGGGTGAGGACGCCGAGTGTGAGCAGGGCGAGCGCCGGCAGCACGGCGACGATGATTCCCATCGGCAAGGCGTCGGTGGCGCCACCCGCGCCGGCCAGCGGAGCAAGTGCCGCTCCGAACATGAACTGGCTGAAGCCGAGCAGGGCGGCGGCCGACCCGGCGTGTCCGCCGTGGCCAGCCAGGGCCTGGGCCGCGGCGTTCGGCATGACCAGGCCCACGCTGGAGACCAAAACGAACAGGCCGATCAGGAGCACGGGCAGGGGTGCCCGTGTCAGCACCGCGCCCAGGACCGTGGTGCCACCGGCTGTCGCGCCCAGCAGACCGGCGAGCAGCAGCACGCGGGCGCCGGCCCGGGCCACCAGCCGGCCGCTGATCTGGGCGGCCGCAATGAGTCCGGCGGCGTTAACGGCGAACACGGCGCTGTACTGCTGCGGTGACAGGCCGTGGATTTCCTGCAGGACGAACGGCGAGCCGGAGATGTAGGCGAACATCGCCGCGAAGACCAGGCCGTTGGCCAGGACGTACCCGGTGAAGACCCGGTCGCTGAGCAGCTGCCCGACGACAGCCAGCAGCGGCTGGCGTGACGCGGAGGGCCGGGTCTCCGGCAGTCCTGCGGCGGAGGCCGCCAGCATCACGGCGCCCAGTACGGCCAGGGCCACGAAGATTCCAGGCCAGGCCGTGACGCGCAGTAGCTGGCCGCCGAGGACCGGCGCGAACACCGGCGCCAGGCCGGTGATCAAGGTCAGTGCGGAGAAGAGACGTGCGGTGCGGGTTCCGGAGGTGCGGTCGCGGACCATGGCGTTGGCGATGACGATGCCGAACGCCCCGCCGATGCCCTGGACCAGGCGTAGGCCGACGAAGGTTCGGACGTCGGGTGCCACCGCGCAGAGCGCGCTGGCGATCGTGTAGAGGGCGAGGCCCGCCAGCAACGGACGCCGCCGGCCGTAGGTGTCGCTCAGCGGCCCGGCGATCAGCTGCCCGATGGCCAGCCCGGCCAGACAGGCGGTGATGGTGAGCTGGGTGGCCGTGGCGCTGGCGCGCAGGTCGCCGGCGAGGTCCGGCAGTCCGGGCAGGTAGCCGTCGATGGACAGTGG
>NZ_JBHJVK010000053.1:0-20709 GCF_042264695.1 Kitasatospora sp. NPDC056138
GAACACGATCGCCGCCAACACCTCGCGGTCCCCATACCGACGCCGACCACCGCCCTGCGGACGGGTCGGCGCAGCTGGCACCACCAACTGGAACAACTCCCACAACTCGTCCGGTACCAGCCGCTCCACGATCATCACCCGCGAAGCCTACCCAGTCGCCCAAATGAGATGACTTCTAAGACCGACCGGCAAATGGATCACTTGAGGCGTCGGGTGGTGGGGCGGCCGTCCCAGCGGTAGCGGCTCGTCGAGCGTCGGATGAGCATGCGGAGCGTGACGAGAGTGGCGGCGAGGTAGGGGTCGAAGTCCACGACCTCGCCGCTCCTCTCGGTACAGCGACGGAGCTTTCCGTAGCCGTTCATCCACGAGTGGGTGCGCTCTACCACCCAGCGTTTTCCGGCTTGGACCGGGGCGGGCGCTCCCCTTGCGTGCGATCTCGGCAGTGAAGCCCAACCCGGCTGTCAGTAGACGGGACTTGGCGCTGTCGTAGCCGCGGTCGAGGTTGACGTTGACGGTCTCCGGCATCGCGCCGACCTGTGCCTGTGCCGCGTCCAGAGTGGGGCCGAGCAGGGGTGAATCGTGCCGGTCGGCCCCGTCGGAGACGATCCCGAGCGGGACACCACAGGCATCGGACGCGACGGAGCGTTTCAGCCCCTGCTTGCCCCGGTCCACCGGGGAGCGCCCGGCCTTGTCGCCACCGGACGGGGCCTTGGTGATGCAGCCGTCCACCGAGATCTCGCTCAGCCCGAGGCCGATCATGCGGTCGTAGGCCTCGAGTGCAAGGGCATGGACCTTCTCGGATGTCCCCAGTTCAGCCCACTGCTTGACGCGGCGCCGGATGGTCCGGTCGGAGCATCCCGCGCCAGCGATCCGTTCGTAGCCGGAGCCGTGGACCAGCGCGAGCACGATGTACTCGAAGACGGTCCGGTCTGGAACCCGTCGCCGGTGACAGTCCACTCGATGCCGTTCAGCCGCAGCTGGCTGCCCGGCGCAAGGTTCAACAAGCCGCGTCCACCCGCCATCACGGCCGCCGGCGAGTTCGCTGCCCGAGCCAGACCAGCGAACCGTCGCCGAGCGGCCGGCCCAGGTCGACCACGAGACGCCGGTGCCAGAGCAGATGCGTCGCATGAGCCCGGGCCACCACCGGCAGGCTCGTGCGATCCACCAGTTCGCCGAAGGACACGGGTCCTTGATCGACCTGGCTGATCAGCTGTCGCTGCAGATTCAACTGGTCCTTCAGGGGCCTGCGCTGGGACGACAGGTGATCCAGGACGCTGTAAACGTGCTGGCGCCAGCCCGTCACCACGACGTACTGCCAGCCGCAAGAGGCGGCCACCTCCGCCGCGGCGTCGAACTTCAGCCGGTCGTCGTCCTCGATCCGATCGCCCGGCCGGACGTCGAAGAGCACCATGCCCCCGGGCATCACGGCCAGGAAATCCGGCACGTGCTGGCCGCGACCCCTGGCATGGCCGAAGTCGAGCCGGAATGGCTGCGGCAA
The DNA here is from genome assembly GCF_042264695.1 of Kitasatospora sp. NPDC056138. NCBI lineage: Bacteria > Bacillati > Actinomycetota > Actinomycetes > Kitasatosporales > Streptomycetaceae > Kitasatospora > Kitasatospora sp. NPDC056138. Next base: position 1,499 of record NZ_JBHJVK010000053.1, read on the forward strand.
CACCTCGCTCGCGCCGAGGAAGTCGAGGGCAAGCAGCAGCCGTTGCTCCTCCAGCGACTCGAAGGCGTGGTGTCGGCCGATCGACACCATGAACTGCAGCCCCGGCCTGTGGCCCTGGCGGGCCCTCCAGGTGAACCTGCGGACCGGCCGGGACGACAGCACGGGCACCGAGCCCAGGTCCCGCACGAGCCAGGCGACCTCGCCGTCGCCGATCACCCAGGAAGTGGTCCACTGCCGGGGCCAGCCCTCACCCAGCGACAACTTGCCGCGAGTCCCACCACCGCTGTACGGAACGACAAGCTCGTTCAACGAACACGCATCGGAGCGGACGAGGGCCTTCGACTTCGACGTCGTCATGGCTCCACGGCCGCATGGCGGGCTCGTCATCCGCAGACGATCACCGATCTTGTCCGTAACTCAACGTCACCTGATCGGCTCCGTGGCCGGTCCCGCCAGCAAACGTGAGCAATCGCCAAAAGGCGTGAGCAGTCACACTACCCCGCCGCCCTGACCCTCCTGGACGAGACCGAGCCGGGCGACCCCTGGGAGGACGCCGTCACCACGGCGCTGACCGCGCTGTGCCGCCCCGGCGACCAGCACACCACCGAGCAGGCGATCGGCCACTGGCTTGCCCTCGACGTCGGCGAGGGCCTGGCCGTGTTCACAACCCGCCCCGCCCTCACCGCCCTCGACGCTTCAACCCCGGACACGCCCGCCGCCCGAAACCTCGTACCGCGCCTGACCAGCCGAACGGGTGAATCCGGCGACGGCTACGCATTGCGCGACCTCCTCGCCCACCCGAGCGTCCGTGACCACCTCGAACCCGACCGGACAGCTGAGCTCGAACACGATCCCGCCGCCTGCGCACTGGGCTCCGGCCCCCTGCCCACCCCCCTCGCGAGCGGCTGGAGGAGGCTCTGGGCAGCGCCTCGGGGGTGCTCGAAAACTCCCCGTTCGACCCGGGCTCGCCCGGTGGTAATTCGCTTGAACGACGCACTCGAACAGCACCATCATCAGACGCTCCCCGTCTGTAAACCAGCCCCAACTCGGCTTTCTGGATGCCCACTTAGGCCATCCTTTCCTGCCGATCCGGCGGCTTCACACGCCCGCGCACTGTCCGTGTCTGGAGGAGCTGTGGTGAACACCCCCGCCTTGATGGCCAGCGACCTGCGCAAGGAGGCGAACACGTGAGTGCCGCGACCCAAGCGGCCGAGGCCGCCGACGAGGAACTGCAATGGCTGGCCGACGACCGTCGCATCGAGGCGATCGAGGCGATCAGCGTCAGCGCCATGGCCCGCCGCCTGCCCACCCTCGTGGTCCGCGCCTTCCGACTCGGCTGGCGCATCGACCGCACCTCCGTCGCACTACTGCTGACCTGCCAAGTCATGTCCGCCGTATTCGGTGCGGCCGGACTGTTCGCAACCACCGGCACGATCGCGGCCCTGTTCGACCCGGGCCGGATCAGCGACAAACTCGCCCACGCCGCGCCGTCCGTCCTGGTGATCGCAGCAGCAGCAGGCGCCCGCTCACTGCTCGGCATCATCATCCGCACCATCACCATCCACCTGTCCCCTCGTATCTCCCGCGAGGCGGAAGCGGCGGTGCTGCGCGCCACCGTGGCCGCCGAGCTGACCGCCTACGACCACGCCGGCTACAACGACGAGCTGGAGGCCGCCGACCGCGGCGCCGAGGTGTGCGTGGACATCGTCGGCGAGGCACAGAACCTGATCGCCTCCATCGCCTCCCTCATCGGCGCCGCAGGCGTGCTGACGGTGCTCCACCCGCTACTTCTTCCGCTCCTCGTGCTGGCTGCACTGCCGCAGGGCATCGCGTCGGTTCACGCCGCCAGGGTCCAGTTCCTCGCGAACCGGGCCGCCATCGGCGACCGCCGGATCATGGCGAACCTTCGCTGGTACATCCACTTCAAGCGCAACGCCGACCAGGTCCGCTCCGACACCATGGGCGACTTCCTGCTCGCCAAGTACGAGCAGGTCGGCCGACGGCTGGACGCCAGCTCCCGGCAGGCTGCGATGAAGGGCGCCAAGGTCTCGGTGATCGGCGCCGCCGCGTCCGGCCTCGGCGCCGCCCTGGTGTGGACCGCGATGCTCTGGCTGGTCAGCACCGACCGGATGAGCCTGCCCCACGGCGGCGCGGCGGTGTTCGCCCTCGGCGCGGTCGGCACCAGTCTCCACGGCATCGTCGGCTACGGCGCGGACCTGTTCCGCACCGGCATGTACCTGGACGACTGGTCGAGCTTCCTCGACACCGCTGGCGGCCACCGGCTGCAGCGCGGCGCCGCTGTGCCGCAGGCACCGCACCGGATCTCGGTGAAGGACCTCACCTATGCCTACCCCGCCTCCGAGCGCACCGCGCTGGACAAGGTGAGTCTGCACGTCGACCGCGGCGAGATCCTGGCCCTGGTGGGCGAGAACGGCTCGGGCAAGACCACCCTCTCGAAACTCCTCACGGGCCTGTATCTGCCGGCCGCCGGATCGGTGCGCTGGGACGAGCACGACACCCGAGACCTCGACCCGCACGCCCTGTGGCGCCAGGTCGCGGTCGTCCCGCAGGACTACGCACGTTGGCCGTTGACCTGCCGGGAGAACATCACGCTGGGACAGCCGACCGCCGACGGAGACGAGGCGGTGATGCGCGCCGCCGAAGCCTCCGGGGCGGACGAGGTCGTCGCCAAGCTCCGCCGGGGCCTGTCCACGCTCCTGGCCGTGGAGTGGATGGGCGGCGAGGAGCTGTCCGGCGGGCAGTGGCAGCGCCTGGCCATCGCCCGAGCGTTCCACCGCGAGGCCGGACTGCTGGTCCTGGACGAGCCCACCGCCGCCCTCGACCCGCGGGCCGAGCACCGGATCTTCCAGAACCTACGGGCCGTCGCCCGCGATCGGGCGGTCGTCCTGGTCACCCATCGACTCACCAACGTGGCCGTCGCCGACCGGATCGTGGTCCTCGAGGACGGGAAGGTCCTCCAGGAAGGAACGTTCGCCGAGCTGGTGGCCGACGAGGGCGGCCGGTTCAGGGAGTTGTGGGATCTGCAGAACGAGCGCACCGGCGTGCCCGCCCAACGGGCCGTACCGGTCCGGGAGACCAAGGAGCCCCTCCAGTGATCGACTTCGACGTGCTCACCGACCTGGCCTTCCGCGAAGGCATCGAGCGGATCGGCGTTGGCGTAGTGGTCCGCGACGACTCCGGCCGGGTCCTGATGATCCGCCGGGCCGCGCACGACGTCCTGCCGGGCCTGTGGGAGTACCCTGGCGGCGGCCGGGAGGACGGCGAACCCGTGCCCATGGGCGCCGCGCGTGAGCTGACTGAGGAGACCGGGCTCGCCGGTCTGCAGCTGGAGTACGTCCGCACTCTGGACTTCACCAACCAGAACGGCCGCCGGGTGCGGCAGTTCGTGTTCACCGCCGTCGTGCCGGAGAGCACCGCGGTGACCCTGTCGGCAGACCACGACGCCTACCAGTGGGCGAGTCCCGACGAGCTGCCACACACCGGCGACGGGCAGCGCGAAGTCGTCGCGTGGCTCACCGGCCGCCTCGCGAACCCCGGCTGGCGGCCCGTCGGCGGCTACCTCACCACCATCGCCCGCCCCACCACCTACGGCTGTCTCCTCGTCACCGACCCCGCCGGCCGCATCCTCGGGATGCGCTCGACCATCGACCCGACCGTGTGGAACATGCCCGGCGGCAACGTCGAGCACGGCGAGAGCCCCTTCGACGCCGCGCTGCGCGAGACCCGGGAGGAGCTGGGCCTGGACCTGGCCGCGGAGAACCCGCAGGTGCTCCGGCGGCGCCTGGTCGCCGCGATCCACACCCAGGCCGACGCCGACTGCCCGGTCCCGGTCGCCGGCTACGTGTTCGACGGCGGCACGCTGACCGCGGAGCAGCAGTCCCGGATCCGGCTCGATCCGGCCGAGCACACCGAGTTCCGGTTCGAGACGGCTCACGACTGGCGCTCCCGGATGACCCCCGCCCGCTACCAGCGGCTCCGTCAGGTGCTGCGCGCCCATCGCTCCGGTGTCCCGCTCTACCTGGAGCGCCCCGCCCCGGACGGCGACGACTTCGAGGGCGTCCTGGTCTTCGTCACCGACATCGCAGGCCGACTGCTGATGCACCTGCGCGACGACAGGCCGGGCATGCCCTGGCCCGGTTACTGGACTCCGATCGGCGGCTGGCGCGAGGGGGACGAGAGCGCCCGGGAGAGCGCGGTGCGCGAGGTCCGCGAGGAGGCCGGCATCGAGATCACCGGGCTGCGGACCCTCCCCGGCCCGCACCACGACCTCGGCCTCCCGCTCACCCGCGTCCTGCATGCCGTCTGGAACGGCCCCGAGAGCGACCTGCAGCTCGGCGACGAGGGCCAGGCCGTACGCATGGTCCCCCTTGACGAGGTCCTCAACCTCAACGTCCCGCCCTACATGCACCACTACCTGCCGATGCTCGCCGCGGCGGCCGACCGGCCCACCGGGAGGAACTCGTGACCCAGCTCCACCACACCGGCCGCCCGGCGGACACGGCAACCCGCACGCCCGGGACGGACCCGCTGACGCTGGTCGTCGGGGTCCACCTCGTCCTGGCCGATGACGGCGCGGTGCTGCTCGGGCGGCGCCGCAACACCAGCTACGCCGCCGGCCTGTGGCACCTTCCGGCCGGACATATGGAGCGGGGCGAGCCAGTCACCCGCTCCATGACGCGCGAGGCCGAGGAGGAGCTCGGCATCGCCATCGCCGAGGACGGCCTCGAACTCATCCACACACTGCACCACCTCGACGCCGACGACGGGCGCAGCCGACTCCAGCTGTTCTTCCGCTCCGACCGCTACGAAGGCACAGTGCGCAACGCCGAACCGCACAAGTGCGAGGAGCTGCGCTGGTGGCCGCTCGACCGGCTGCCGGCCGACATCGTGCCCTACACCGCGCATGCCCTCGGCGAGATCGCCCGCGGCAACCCGCTGTCCACCATCGGCTGGCCGGCATGACCGCGCCCGCCCTCCCCGACGACGCCGACCGGCTGCTGCGCGAGACGGCGGGTCCGTACGAGCTGCTGGGCGTTCGCTCGCAGGACCGTGCGGGTCTGCCGACGGTGTGGAAGGTCCGCATCGGCAACGGGCGACGCCTGTTCGTCAAGCGGCACGAGAACGAGCCCATGCACCGGCGCGAGACCTCCGCCTGCCGGCACCTCGCACCGGCCCTCGGTCCCGGCCGGGCCCCAACCCTGCTCGCCACAGACGTCCAGTCGCTGACCGTCGTCACCACCGCGCTGCCCGGCGCCCCGGCCATGCCAACCGGTTCGTTCCGCTGGACGAGATCGACAAGCTGACCGGCCCCACCCCGCCGTACATCAAGCACGAGCAGGCCGACCAGCTGAAGCTGGCTGCCGCTCGGATCCAGCGGATCACCCTGGACAACGGCGCGCCGCGCGAGGCCCTGCTGGCTGCACGAGACGTCACCCCTATTCGCCCACACTCGCCGCCGGCCTACGCCACCACGCACGTGATGCCACCCGCCCGCTCATCACGCTCGGCATCAGGTGATCAAACCGGACACTCCGCCAGAACGATGCAGCCTGGGGCCGCGACCAGCAGGGCGGGCCCACCTCCGCCGTTGAGAAGCGTGCCGAAGCAAGCGGTGGCAACGGCGGGCGGGCGCAGCAGGGGTCAGCGGGTCGTGGCCGTCTGCGGCGCCGCACCAACGCGTTCTATGGCCTGTCCTACACGAGGTCGAAGGGGGCTGGGGCGCGGCCCTTCCAGATTCGGCGGGAGGCCTGTTCGGGGTAGGGCAGGGTCTTCGAGTCGGCGTCCAGGATGCGTGTGACTGGTCGGGGTGGTAGGCGGCCCATCCGGGGTCACCGGTGGTGGCGAAACCGACCCACGCCTGCTGGAGTTCCCGCGACACGGCGATGGCCCCGGGGGTGGACTGGTCGCCGAGGAGTTGTCGCCCGGTGGGGCTGTCCAGCGTGCCGAACGCCAATGGGACGTCGAGGCTGTGGCAGGCGCCCAGGACTCCTCCCAAGGCCGGCGAGGCCAGTCGCAACTCGAACAGGAACGAGGTGCCGCCGGCTGCGGCGTTCGCCTCGGCCAACAGCATTGAGGGCATCCGGAAGACGGCGTCGGAGTAAACCGTTTCCAGCAACTCCTCCGGGGTGGCGTGCGGGTGGGCTGCACGGTAGGCGTCCGCACCGTCCGGTGCCGGGGCGAACAGCTCCAGGGCGGTACGGGCGTCCTGCTCGGTGAACTTGCCCAGCCGTCCGAACATGACGCTGAAAAGCCGGAACTCATCGCGGGTATGGCCGGCGAGGAGTTCGATCCCGCTCGCGCGGCCACTGGTCAGTGCGGACCAGGGCGTTTCGGCGAGGACTTCGCCGTCGACCACGGGGCAGATTGCTACCCCGGTCCCGGAGAGCCGTCCTCAGCTCTCGCGGTAACCGTGGAGGTCAGCGCTGAGGGCGGTGACCCCTTCGGCCAGGCGGCAGGGATCGACGTCGGCCAGGGCTGCGGCGGTGGGCACCGTGCCGAGCCGGTCCGCGAGCGCGGCGGCGACCTGCTGTGCCAGTGCGCGAGTGCAGTGCAGGCCCGGTACCGAGTGGGTGATGGCCCGCCGGAACAGGCCGCGCGCCGGCTTCATCGCCAGCAGGGCGGCGACCGACCCCGCCCCGGAGGACTGCCCGGCGACCGTGACCTGGTCAGGGTCGCCTCCGAAGGAGGCGATGTTCCGCCGCACCCACTGCAACGCCGCGATCTGGTCGAGGAATCCGCGGTTCGGCGGGGTACCCTCCAGGAGCGCGAAACCCTCGGCGCCCACGCGGTAGTTGGTGCTCACCACGACCCAGCCGGCCCCAGACGAACGGGCCGAACTCGCCCAATTCCCCCCGCGGCCTGGCCGACTTTTTCACCACCGCCGACAAGCACATCGACCAGGCCCTGGACACCCACTACGGCTTCGACAGGGCCGTCGACTGGGTCATCTGCTCGCCCGAACTGCACGCAGACCGCTTGACCTGACGCACCGACATACCTTTTCGGGCGGGTGCCGTTCGGGCCCCCGCCCTGATGGTCAGAGCCTGTGCTCAGTCCGAGATAGCGGCTTTCCAGACCCACGAGGTGACGCGAGGGCGGTCGGCGAACTCACCCCGGCCAGTGGACCAGAGAAGAACCTGGACGGGGTCACCGGGCGGAGCGTCGGGGAACAGCCGACTGAGCACCGCGGCGCAGAGGTCCTCCGGAGGGCGCCACGCAATCCCCAGTCCCTGGGTGATGTCGTGTGTGTGGAGGAGGGCCTCGGCGACTCCCATCGCGGCGAATCCCTCCGGATCACACGGTCCCCAGTGCCAGGCGCGATCACCGGGTGCAGCTGCGGCGACCACGGTGCTCAGGAGGCTTCCGCAAGCGGTCACCACCCTGAGCACCTCGCTCGCCGACGCATCGGCGTTGACGGTGAGGTCAAAAGGCAGATATGCGTCCGTCGGACGAGCCGCCAGCTGTCCGGCATAAGCGAGCAGATCGTGCGCAACGTGGGCGGCAGTCTGCCAGCAGCTCCAGTCCAGCGATCCCGCTCGGGTCTGCCAATCCTCGGAGTCGTGCGGGCTGAGTGTCCGAACCATCTCGTCCACAGCCCGGTCGACGTCTCGGCTATCGATGCGATCCATCCCGTGATCATCGCAACGCCAACAAGCATCAACAAGCGGAATCCGGCCGCAGACGAAAACCGCCCGAACGCATCCTGCCGGGGGCGCAGTCCGGGCGGGCTCACGGCTGGGCCTGCCAGCCGCAGGTCTCACGCTACCGGCCATGCCCCGGCCACCGACACCACCACAGCGCTGACGCCGTCATCGCCCTCGTCATGCTCTGCCTCGGCGGGAACCGCCCAACACTGCCCTGCCGCCAACCCGCATGACCCGACCCACAGGTCCAGCACAAGAGCCTCAAAAGGGCCCTGTTCGGGCGGGCCGGGTTCCCGCTCCTGCGCAAGAAGTTCCTGCTGACCGCCGCCAGCCGCCGGAACGGCGCCGTCGCGGAACCTTCAGCCTCGTTCTCGAGCCTCCCCAAGAAAATGTCAGACCGAGTTTGATTATGAACCCGGTCCGAATATGATCGAGGCGTGGCAGGGCTACGTGAACGCAAGAAGGAACAAACCAGGCAGCGGATCGCCGCCGTGGCGTTGAGGCTGTTCGCCGAGCGCGGCTTCGACGCGGTGACGGTCAACGAGATCGCCGAAGCCGCCGAAGTGGCCAAGGCAACGCTGTTCACGTACTTCCCCACCAAGGAGTCCCTCGCGCTCCAGGGCGTGGGTGAGGACGATCCGGCCGGGATCGTCACCCGGCGGCAACCGGGCGACTCCCCCCTCGTGGCGCTGCGGGCCCACTACCGCGCATTCGCCACCAGGCAGACGGCACTGGCGAACTACGAGGCGCTGATCGCCCAGATGCGCGTGATCCACGACAGCCCCACGCTCAGCACTGCCGCCAACAGCCTGCTCTACCAACAGCGTCAGGCGCTGGCCCGGGCCTTGGCCGAGCAGTACGGCGAGACCGCAGCCGCGCTCATGGCGGCTCAGATCGCCGCGTCCCTGCTCACCCTCCAGGAGTCCTACTTCCACCGCCTGCTCAGCGGCGCATCGCCACAAGAAGCGGGCCGCGCCCTGGCCAAGGACGTCGAGCTCGCCTTCGACCTGCTGGAAAACGGGCTCTACCACGCAAAGGAACAGTGACATGCGCGCACGCGGCATCAACTACGACACCGGATTCCTCCCCGGTGACGCACTTTCCCGCAAGACCTTCCTCCCCGAAACGGTCCGCCACGACATGGCGGTGATCGCCGGTGAACTGCACTGTGACGCCGTGCGCATCTCCGGCCGCGATCCAGAACGGCTGAGCATCGCTGCACAGGCCGCCGCCGATGCCGGCCTGGAAATCTGGTTCGCGCCCTTCCCCGTGGACCTTCCCCCAGAGCAGGCGCTCCTTCTCTTCACCGACTGCGCACAACGGGCCGAAGCCGTGCGGCGCAGCGGCGCCGAGGTGGTGTTCGTCACCGGATGCGAAATCAGCACTTTCTGCAACGGCTTCCTCCCCGGAGCCACCTACACCGACCGCCTACACGCCATGGCCACAGCCGACATGGAATGGTGGGCCTCGCTCGGGCCCGTTCCCGAGCGTCTCAACGCCTTCCTCGCCGAAGCCGCCGCAACGGTCCGAGGCCACTTCGGCGGACGGGTCACCTACGCCTCCGGCCCCTGGGAGAGCGTCGACTGGCGCCCCTTCGATCTGATCGGCATCGACGCCTACCGGGACGTCCACAACGCCGACACCTTCCGCTCCGACCTGCGCGAGCACTTCCACCACGGCAAGCCCGTCGCCATCACCGAGTTCGGCACCTGCGCCTACCAAGGGGCAGGTGAACTCGGTGGCATGGCCTGGCAGCCGCCGCACGGAGCGATCCCGGACGAGGACGAACAGGTGCGCTACCTCGCCGAACTCACGGACATCTTCGAGGCCGAAGGAGTGGACACCGCACTCTGGTTCTCCTTCGCCAACTACGACAAGCCCGGCCCGAGGGACATCGCCTCCTACGGCGTCGTCCGCATGCTCGACGACACCCGATGGGAGCCCAAGAAGGTGTTCCACACCATGGCGACCAGATACGAACGACGCTGACCCGCCAAGAGGCCACGGCACCCCAGGGCGACGGAACGTCACCGGGCGCACGGAAGCACGATCCACTTCACGGAATCCGTGCCTGAACCAAAAGAACCCGTTAAAGACACGGGATACCCCGGCCGTGCACCACTGCGAGACTGGCCACCGTGACGCGACCTGAACTCTCCGAACTCGACCACCTGCGAGAGATGGAAAGGCTCGCCGACGCGGTCGCGAACGCCGCCTCGGCCGAGGGCTGGCTTTCCTGTCTGCCCGAACCAGAGGATGCGACCCCGCTGCAGCGGGCGGTGAACGCACTGGCCCGGCAGCTTCGCCACTACCACTTCCCCGGAGACGGCTGCCTCGACGAGGACGCGGATCGCCCCGTGCTGAAGCTCGCGGGCGTGGTGATTCTGCGACCAGAGGCGATGCCGGACGGCATGAACGAGACCTATGAGGAGGCGTGCGCCCGTCTCGGGGTCGACGCCAGACCCGAGGGGTGGGCCCTGTGGAACACATGGGGCGACGGGAAACTCCAGGTGACGATGGTCGTCTCCGCGGTCGACACCACCGAGGGCCTGCTCGCGAACTGGTCACGGGGCAAGGCCCGCTATCCGGTGACACCCGTGCCCTCCCAGATCGCACTCATCCACCACGGCTGGGCCGCTCACATGATCTTCTCCCCGTTCGGAGTGAAGAAGCTCGGGCTCGGCGGACAGCCGTGACATCACGTCACGTCGGATCGCTGTCCTCCGCTCCCGGCTCGGCTGGTCAGCGGCCAGGCCGGTGGGAGCGCTCACCCCGCCGTGAGGGCACCGACCCGTGAGGACACCGGCCCGTGAGAGCGCCGGCCCGTGAGGGCACCGGCCCATGAGGACGCCGGCCCGTGAGAGCGCCGGCCGGTGAGGACGCCGGCCGGTGGGAGATCCGCCGTCGGCGGCGGCCTCGGCTCTGGAGGTCCCGCCTCGTGCCGGTCAACAGGCTTCCGTGGTCTGGGTGTTCGCCTGCTGGCGGGTCAGTCGCCAGATCCGGTCCTCGCCGGTCTGGGCCGGGGCGAGGCGTTCGGCGGGGCGGCGCAGGTGTTCGGTGAAGCCGAGGCGGGCCGGGACGGCTCCGCTGGCGCGGTTGGCCGGGTCGTGGACGACCTCGACGTAGTCGACGCCGGGGAGGCGGAAGGCTTGCGCGACCAGGGCGCGGGCGGCCCGGGTGGCCACTCCGCGGCCGGTGGCAACGGGGTGCAGCCAGTAGCCGATCTCGCGGCCGTTGTCCGGGGCGTCGTCGCGCCGGAAGAGCTGGCAGGCGCCGACGATCGCGCCGTTCAGCACGATCGCGTAGGTGAACTCCTCACCAGTTGCCCAGCGTTCCGCGCGGCGGGCCAGGAAGTCGGCGGTCTTGGCCAGGCTGTGCCCGTCGACCCAGGCCATCCAGGGGCGCAGGTGCTCCGACGACTCCTCGATGACCCGGAAGAGCTCCGGAAGGTCCGCCTCGCTGTCGAAGCGGCGCAGCGTCAGGTCGTCCAGTTCGATCGTCTGTTGTGGAAGGTCCATGCCGGAAGGGTCGTATGCGGGTGCCTTTGTCGGCAAGGGGGTTGCGGGTTGCGCGGCCCCATTCGGTGGGGGTGTCCTTCTCGGGGGCCGGTTGGGTGCGGGAGGGTCCTGGTTCTGCGGGGTGCGGTTTCCTGGGCGGTGGGTGGTGGGGTGGGTGGTGAACGGGTGCTGGTTTGTGGGGTGGGGTCGGTGGCGGGTCCGCTCGGTGGGGTGGATGGTCGGGTGGTCGTGCGGTGCCGGCGGCCCGGTGGCGGCCGGCGGCCCGGTGATGGGCTGGCAGGCCGGTCACCGGGCCGGGGCGGCTGGTGGGTTCACGGTCGGTGGTTCATGTCACTCCTCGGCCGGGTGTGCGTGTGTGTGCGGTGTGGACCAGGAGTGCTCCTGCGAGTGCCGCGGCGGCGGTGAGGGCTGCGAACACGGTGGAGGAGGTGGCGATTCCGGCGGTGTCGCTCAGGTAGCCCGTCAGGATGGGGAGGATGCCGGCGAACAGGTAGCCGCCCGCGCTGAGGGCTGCGTTGGCCTCGGCGAGGCGGGTGGGGGTGACTTCGGTTCCCAGGCGGGAGAAGCCGCCGTACTGGCCCATGCCCTGGCCGATGCCGGCCAGGACGGCCGCGGCGGTCAGGAGGGCGAGGGAGTGTGTGCGCACAGCGGTGGCGGTGCCGAGCATGGCGGCCGCAGTGATGAGGCCCGCGGTGGTGAGGATCCGTCCCACCGGCAGTTTTTTGATCGCGAACTGGATGCTGGTGGATGCTCCGAACATCATGAAGCCGATCCCGCCGGTCACCAGGCGGTTGCTGGTGTGCAGGAGGGAGCCGAGCAGGGTCGGTCCCAGGGCGAGCAGGAGGGAGGTCCCGGTCATGCCGGGGGTGTAGGCCATGAGGCTGGTGGCGAGGCTGCGGCGGTTGGCGCGGGGTACGGAGGGCAGGCGCAGCCATCCTCGGGCGGGTGGTGTGTGGGGGGCCGGTGCGGGTGGCGGTTTGAGGGTGGACACGATGGCGAGGGCGGACAGGAGCAGGAGGCCTTCGAGGGCGAACACGGTCACGGTCGGGGCTTTCCAGTACTGGGAGACGCTGCCGCCGAGCAGGGGGCCGGCGGCCAGGCCGGTGCCGATGGCCACCGATGCGGCGAGGACCGCCTGGGGGCGCCGTTCGGGTCCTGCGACGTGTGCGACGGCTGCGGTGCCGGCCGAGAGTGCGGCGCCGACGGCCACTCCGGTGAGCAGTCGCGCGATGATCAGGGTGAGGACGTGGGTGGCCGTCATGAACAGGGCGCAGGAGGTGAGTGCGGCGGCCAGGGCGGGGACCAGGACGCGGCGGGTGCCGTAGCGGTCGGCGAGGGCTCCGGTGAACGGCAGGGCGAGGAGCAGGCCGCCGATGTAGGCGGCGAAGATGACCGTCGCGGTGCCGGTGGAGAAGCCGATGCGTTCCTGCCAGACGCCGAGCAGTGGGGTGGGGATGTTGGACAGCATGAACACGGCGGTGATCGGCCATGCTGCTGTCCACACCGCCCAGGCCGGTGGGTGGGGCCGGCGGTTCACAGGGCGCGCAGGAGCGGGAGCAGTTCGTGTGCTGTCCGCTGGAGTGCGGTGCGGTAGCCGGCCTCCGTCAGGTCGTCGGTGGGAAGGCGCAGGATCAGGTGGCGGGCGCCGTTCTTGACGTACTGGCCGAGCCAGTCGGCGGCTTCCTGCGGGGTGCCGCCGAAGATGCCCTGGGTGGTGCGCATGGTGGTGAGGGGGAGGTTGTAGTAGGCGCGGAAGTAGGACCACAGGGTGTCCTCGGCCTGCTTGCGGGAGCGGTTGACCGCGACGGAGAGGTAGACGGCGCCGGTGACGGCGTTGTCTGGGCGGTCTGCCTTCGAGCGTGCGGCGGTGACCTGGTTCCAGCCTTCGCCGTACTTCTCGGGGGTGGTGGAGGTGGGCATCCAGCCGTCGAAGTGCTGTCCTGCCCGTTGCAGCATTTTGGGGCCGGAGTGGGCGATCCACAGTGGGGGGCCCTGTGGCTGGTGTGGCAGGGGGAGCAGGGCCGCGTCCTTGAGGTGGTAGTGCTGTCCGTCGTAGGAGACGGGTTCGCCGCGGGCGGACCACAGGGCCTGGCAGATCTCGACGGTCTCGCGCATCCGGGCCAGGCGGGTGGTGAAGTCCAGCCCGTAGTTGGCGAATTCCTTCTCCGTGGCGGGGGAGGCGAAGCCGGATCCGATACCGGCGATGAGCCGGCCGCCGGAGATCCGGTCGAGGCAGGCCAGTTCGTGTGCCAGGTGGACGGGGGCGCGCAGCGGCATGAGGACGGCGGTGCCCAGTTGCAGGTGTTCGGTGGCGGTGGCGGCGGCGGTGAGGGCGAGCAGGGGGTTCATGCGTGAGCGGGCGAGGGGGGATTCGCCGGCCCACAGGGAGTCGAAGCCGAGGTCTTCGGCCTGGGCGGCGATGGAGGCGAGGTTCTCGGGGTAGGGGCCGTCGTCGATGACGGATTCGCGTCCGGGCAGGACGATGCCGACCTTGAGGCCGGTGGTGGCTGTCTTGGGGCCGGTGGTGGCTGTCTTGGGGCTGGTCACAGGTCCCACTCCTGTCCGGGGACGATGCCTTCGATCTCGACGAGGAGGTCGTCGCGGCAGACGGCGACGTTGAGGTACTTCACCTCGACGCCGAGGCCGAGGGTCTCTTCGCAGACTGCGCGTACTGCCGGGATGTCGTTCTCGTGCCGGACGTATGCCTTGATCAGCCGGAGGTCTTTGAGGTCGTGGCCCGCTTCGATGCCCTGGGCCGTGAGGTTGTCGCGGGAGATGAGGTGGGCGATGTTGTCCAGGGTTTCTTGGGTCTGGCGTCGTACGTCGCCCTGGTGGACGGTTTCGTGGCCGAGGATGGAGGCGGTGCCGGAGACGTAGAGGGTGTCGTCCAGGAGGGTGGCGCGGGCGAAGCTCGGCGGCTTGGGGCCGTACTGGTCGGGGTAGTGGTAGGCGGAGGTCTGCCGGCTGTTCTCTATGTGCCGGGGTACGCCTCTTCTCGTTGCGAGGAGGAGGAAGGCGATGCCGCGGCCCTGGGTGCCGATGCCGGTGGCGGCGGGGAGCTGTGCGGTGCTGTCCCCCATGTAGGTGTGGAATGCCTGGGCGCGGCCCTGGACGAAGTCCTGGTAGATCTCCATGCCTTCGGTGTTGGTGCCCAGGATGTCGCCGACGAAGTTCCACATCCGGAAGATGTGGCCGTAGTCGAGGTGGTTGACGAGGGCGAAGGCCTTCTCGTAGAGGGCGCGGACGGGGGGTGTGTAGATGTCCTGCTGCGGGAGGAGTCCGGCGACGAAGAGGTGCCGGCCGTCGTGGGCGTAGGCGTTGTCCTCGCGCAGGACCCAGCGGGGCCGGCCGGCCACGGTCCACACTTCGCGGAAGGCGTCGCCGCCGGTGGCGGTCATCGGGACGGTCAGGTCGGGGTGGCCGGAGAGGACGCGGGTGAGGCCGGCGGTGTCGCCGTAGGTGACGGTGGCCAGGACGTGGCGGTCCTGTTCGGGGGCCGGGGTCTGCGTGAGGGGGGTGAAGTGAGCGCGGATGCTCATGTCAGCAGTCTCCTTCGATGCCGCAGGCGGTTTTGCCGGCGGTGCCGTGGGTGTCCTGGCCGGTCTGGCCGGCTTGTGCGAGGAGGATCGCTTCGCGCAGCCGTGCGGGGTGCGGGACGCCTTCGATGCGGGTGTCGCCGACGAGGATGGTGGGGACAGACTGGATGCGGTGGGCGGCGGCCTCGCGCAGGGCGTCCTGGTGTGCGGTGCGGTGGGTGCCGTCATCGAGGGCGGCGCGGAACGCGTCGGCGTCCAGGCCGATCTCCAGGGCGAGCGCGGTGAGGACGTCCGGCTCTCCGAGGTCCTGGTCCTCCTGGAAGAAGGCGCGGAACATGCGCCGGGTGTACTCGGCTCCCCTGCCGTGGGCGGCCGCGTACTGGTAGCCCTCGAAGGCGAGGCGGGTGTAGGGCTGCGGGGAGACGGTGGGCAGGGTGATGTCGACGCCCAGGCGGCGGGCCATGGGGTAGACGGCGCGCTGCCAGATGTCGGGCAGGTAGCCGTCCTGCGGGCGCAGGGTGGGCTGGGGGTGGGGGCGTAACTCGAAGGGTTTCCACTCGATCTCGACGTCGAGGTCCTTGGTCGCCTCCTCCAGCGGGCCTTCGGCCAGCATGCAGAAGGGGCAGACGTAGTCGGACCAGATCTGGATCTTCACCGGATCGCTCATCGGACGGCCTTTCCGGCCGGTCAAGAACTCCCGGGACGGCACGTCGTGGCCCCCGCGTCGGGGCGTGCGTCACCTTGAGCGGCCATGTGGTGGGGTCGGTGGAGAGTGCTGGAGAACGGGCTGGCGCGGTCGGGGCCGTGGGCGCCTGCGGTCCTGCGGGCGGCTGTACGCACCAAAAAAATGTTGCTTGTACTTGCAATCAACCACTGCCCTGGGACCTTACCCCAGGAGAGCCGTCAGGAGCTTGCATGAGCATGTACCCTTCTGTCAAACACCATCTATGAGAGGGGTACTATGGCAACTTCACCCCACGCCCCCCTGCGCACGTCCGACCACGCCGCGTGGAACCGCGTGCTCACCCTCCACGCGCACGTGGAGCGCGAACTGGCCCTGGCACTGCAGCGCCGGCACGGGATCGGACTGTCGGAGTACCGCTCCCTGGAACACCTGCACCACTCCGAGACCAGCGAGCTGCGCATGCAGGACCTGGCCGACAAGGTCGGCCTGGGACAGTCGTCGGTGACCCGCCTGGTGGGCCGGCTCGAGACGGCCGGCTTCGCCTTCAAGGACCTGTGCCCGTCCGACAAGCGCGGCGTCTACGCGGTCATCACGGACGAAGGGCGCCAGCGCTACCAGGCCGCCCGCGCCACCTACGCCGAGGTCCTGTCGGCCGCACTGAACACCTTCACCGCCGACCCCGAACTGGGCCCCACCGTCCAGGCCCTGCGCGCAGCCCAGGGCTGACCCCAGGCCCCGCGGCGCGGCACAGCCCTCCGGATCCCCCGACCCCGCGCCGGCGCGGCCGCCCGTCCTGGGCCGGCCACAGCCCACCCGCACCCGACCCGGCCCCGGCCGCACCCCGAACGCCCTGTGCGTTCGGGGTGTTTTTGTTTGGACATGCAATTGCCGTGTTCTGCGTCACACCCACTTCGGCAAGTGCATGCTTGACCAAGCATGCACTTGGCCGGGTACCTTCAGGCTCGACACCGCACGATTCGAACAGCCGATCGGCACCTGCTGCCGGCGGCTGAGCCGACCGCGAGGAATCCCGCCGTGCCATCGTCCCGCCTGGCCGAGACCGTCGCCGCCCACGGCGACAGCCGGCCCCACCACACCGCACTCCACCTCAACGACCAGGCCGTCACCTACGGCCGGCTGCGCGAGCTGACCCGAAGCCTGCGCGGCGAACTGTCAAAGCTGAACCTTGCGCCAGGCAGCACCGTGTGCGTGCCGGCACACAAGACACCGCAGACCATCGCGCTGCTGCTGGCCGTCTTCCACGAGGGCCACATCGCCCTCGCCCCCTCCCCCGACCTGGGCAGCGCCGCACTCGGACACCTGGCACAGCAGGCCCGGGTCAGCCACCTGCTCACCGCGGCCGGCGACGGCGTGCTCAGCGCGGAGCCGGTGACGGCGCAGGAGGACGCGGCACAGGGATTCACGGTGCCCGACCCGGGATCGGCACAGCTGCTGCTGACCACCTCCGGCTCGACCGGCACCCCAAAGATCGTCCCGATCGAGGCCGCCGGGTTCGACGCCTTCGCCGACTGGGCCGCCGGCGAGTTCGCCCTGTCCCCCGGCGAAGTCGCCCTGTCGTACGCGCCCCTCAACTTCGACCTCGCCCTGCTCGACGTCTGGACCTTCCTGCGGCTCGGCGCGTGCGTGGTCCTCGTGGACCGGCAGCGGGCGACCGACGCCGCGCACCTGGCCGCACTGACCGCCCGGCACCGCGTCAGCTTCGTGCAGGGCGTGCCGATGATGTACCGGCTGCTGCTCGAACACGGCGGCTCCTTCACCGCCGTACGCCACGCGGTGTTCACCGGTGACCGCATGCCGCAGGACCTGCTGCGGCGCGTCACACCGGCGTTCCCCGCAGCCGCCTTCCACAACGTGTTCGGCTGCACGGAGACCAACGACTCCTTCATCCACCGTGTCGATCCCGCCACCCTGGCCGGCCCGATGCCCATCGGCCGCCCCATCCGCGGCACCCAGGCCCTGGTCCTGGACGCCGAAGGCGGACACCTCACCTCGGCCGGCACCGGCGAACTCCTGGTCTCCACACCGTTCCAGACCCGCGGCTACCTGCGCCGGGAGCTGAACGAGACGGCGTTCACACAGCTGGAAGGCCGCACCTTCTACCGCACCGGTGACATCGTCACCCGCACCCCCGAGGGCCTGTACTTCCTCGAGGGACGCGCGGACTGGCACGTCAAGGTCCGGGGCGTACGCACCAACCTGCAGGAAGTGGAGAACGTGATCGCGGCCCACCCGGACGTCGCGGAAGCCGTGGTCGTACCACTGCCCGACCCGCAGGCCGGCGTGCGCCTGCACGCCCACGTCACCCACCGCCCCGGCAGCGACCTCACCGGCCTGCGGCTGCGCACCCACCTGGGCCGGCACCTGCCGCGCCACGCCATCCCCTCCTCGGTGCACCTCACCGACACCCCCCTGCCCCGCACCTCGACGGGCAAGCCCGACCGAAACCTGATCAAGCAGAACCACCTGAAGGAGAGCGACGCATGAGCAGCACAGACATCGCCGGTGAGGTCCGCGCCTTCGTCGTGGCCGAGTTCCTGGCCGGGGAGGACGCCTCGGACCTGACCGGTGACTACGACCTGATCGACTCCGGAGTCATCCACAGCCTCGGCCTGGTGCGGCTGCTCTCGCACTTCACCCAGGTCTACCAGATCCCCGTCGACGACATCGAGTTCGGGCCGGACGACTTCCGCACCCTGGACGCCATCGTCGCCATGATCACGGCCCACAGCCCGGCCACGGCCGCCTGACCGCCCGACCGACTGACCGACTTTCCGACTGCCTGACCGACGGCCCGGCCGCCTGACCGACTTTCCGACTGCCCGGCCGCTGCCTGACTTTCTGACTGCCTGACTTTCCGACCGTCTGTCCAGACCCGTCGCACAACCCGATCCCGAAGGAGAACCAGAGAGATGTTCGTTCGCAGCCTCGATGATGTCGCCCCCGTCGAGTGGGGCAACGGCCTGAGCTACCGGCTCCTGACCAAGTCCGACGGCATGGGCTTCGCCGTCGCGGACACCCTCGTGCGCAAGGGCACTTCAAGCGCCCTGCAGTACCGCGACCACCTGGAGGCCTGCTACTGCATCGCCGGCTCGGGCGAGGTCGTGGAGAAGGACGGCACCCGCCACAAGATCGTCAAGGGCACCATATACGCCCTCGACAAGCACGACCCGCACTACCTCGTGGCCTCCGCCGACGAGGACCTCCACCTGGTGTCGATCTTCAACCCGCCGATCAACGGCGACGAGAAGCACACCCTGTCCGAGGACGGCTTCTCCCAGTACTGAGCCGTACCGGACCGCACCCAGCCGCACCGGGCCGTACCCGGGCTGGGACTGCCGGCCGCCGGTCCCGGCCCGGACCCCGCGCAGCACCGCGGCGGACTCCGGGCCGGGCCAGGTGCGAGTCCCGCCCCGGGGCCGCCGGGTGTATGAGGACACCGTCGGGTGCGCGGGGACACCGCCACCCGGCCCGGCCTGCGGCCCCCTGGTGCGCACGGCAGGCCGCGGCCGCGTGCCCTCTCCCGTACTCCGCAGCACCCGGGAAACTCCCGCCACGGCCGGGCCCGTACAAGCCCGCAGCCGTGTGCCGCCGGTGCGCCGCCGCGCGTTGCCGGTGTGCAGCCGCGCGGTGTGCACCGGCGGCACACCGGCCCGCCCCGGCGCGCGGGCGCGGCAGGGGGCCCGGCCGCCCCCCCCGGGCGTCTGCCGGTTCCCCCCGAGCCCATGAAACCCGTCAAGGCATGTCCGTGTACCCCCTGGTGCACGGACCCCGGGACCGTACGGGACCC
>NZ_JBHJVK010000053.1:20719-60088 GCF_042264695.1 Kitasatospora sp. NPDC056138
GGGGCGCCCCCCGGGGGGTGGGGGGGCGCCCGCGGGGGGTTGCCCCCGGCGGCCACCCCGCCCCCCCCGGGCCCGCGCCCGGGCCGGGGCCCGCGCCCCCCCCCGCCGGGCTTCTGCCGGATCCGCCCGAGCCATGGAACGCCGTCATGGCATGACCGTGACCCACTTCTGGAACGGACCCGAGGACCTTCCGTGACCGATGACCTCTTCCACCTCACCGCCCCGTGGGCCGAGCAGCTCAACGCCGGTACCCGCGAGCTGGACGCCGCGGGCGCCTTCCCCCACGACAAGTGGAAGGCCCTCCAGGAGACCGGTCTCCTGCGCACCCACTTCGACCCGGAGTTCGGCGGCGCCGGCCGCAGTCTCACCGAAACGATGCGGGCCCTGGAAGGCCTGGGCCACACCTCCCGCGACGCGGGCCTGTCCTTCTCCGCCTCCACACAGATCGTGTCCGTGGGCGTGCCCCTGCAGCGGTTCGCGAGCCGGGAACTGAAGGAACGCCACCTGCCGAGGATCATGTCCGGCGAGGTGATCACCGCACACGCGATCACGGAGAGCTCCGGCGGGTCGGACGCGATGAACCTGGCCACCGTCGCCCACCGCGACGGGGACCACTACGTGGTCAGCGGCGACAAGATGTTCATCACCAACGCCCCGGTCGCCGGCCTGTTCCTGCTGTACGTGCGCACCGGGAAGCCCGGCCCCTTCGGCCTGACCACCCTGCTCGTCGAGGCCGGCACACCCGGCCTGACCGTGGGCCCCGCGATGGACAAGATCGGCCTGCGCACCAGCCCCGTCGGCACGCTCTCCTTCGACCGCCTGCGCGTGCCCGTCTCCCAGCGGGTCGGCCAGGAGGGCACCGGCTTCCTGGTCCTGGACCACGTGATGAAACGCGAGGTCCTCTTCGGCTTCTCCATCACCCTGGGCGAGATGACCCGGCGCCTGGAAGAGACCATCGCCTTCGCCAGGCAGCGCCGCCAGTTCGGCCAGCCCATCGGCACCTACCAGGGCGTCTCCCACAAAATCGCCGACATGAAGATGCGGGTGGAGACGGCCCGCAAATGGCTCACCGACACCGGCGCCAAGGTCGAGAACAACGAGGACGCCGCACTCGACCTCGCCGCCACCAAGACCATCGTGTCCGAGGCCAACGTGCAGACCGCGCTGGACGCGGTACAGATCCACGGCGGCCGCGGCGTGCTCACCGAGCACGGCATCGAACGCGACCTGCGGAACTCGATCGCCGGGACGATCTACTCCGGAACCTCCGAGATCCAGCGCAACCGCATCGCCACACTCCTCGGACTCTGACCGACAGGAACCCCCGCCATGACCGACCAGCTGGACCACCTCACGCACCCCACCGCGTTCCTCGACTACGAGAGCGACGAGGTGCAGGACTTCATCGACCACGCCGTCAAGGACCGCTCCGCGGACCGGAAGACCAACGCGATCGAGCTGTACTACGCGGTACGCGACGGCATCTCCTACGAGGTCTACGGCGCCCCCCTGTCCCGGGACGGCCTCAAGGCCTCGCACACCGCCACCACCAAGTCCGGGTTCTGCCTGCACAAGTCCACGCTGTACGCGGCCGCCGTACGCGCCCTGGGCATCCCCTCCCGCCTCGTCTACGGCGACGTACGCAACCACCTCGCCTCCCCCCGCCTCCTGGAACACATCGGCGGCGACGTGTTCTTCCACGCACTCACCCAGGTCCACCTGGACGGCACCTGGGTCAAGGCCACCCCGGTGTTCAACAAGATGCTCTGCAAGCTCTACGGCATGCAGGCCCTGGAGTTCGACGGAGTCAACGACAGCCTCTACCACCCCTTCCAGAACGGAGGCGGCTCCATGGAATTCCTCACCGACCACGGCGCCTTCGACGACGTCCCCTACGACTTCATCCTCCAGTCCATGCGCAGCAAGCACCCCAGGTTCCTCGACGCCGGCGGCACCGGCACCGTCCAGGGCGGCCGCCTGGCCGACGAGTCCACACACACCCGGTAGGAGAAAACCCATGACCCACGCCCCCTCCCCCGTCGACGGATGGGACGCCTCGACACGCATCGGCGTCGTCGTTCCGCACGCCGACATCGGCCCGGAAGCCGAACTGCAGGCCATCGCCCCCGCCTCCGTGTCCATCCACGCCTCCCGCATCCACTTCGCCGCCATGCGACCGGGCGGCGAAATGGACGAGAAGATCCCGCACGACCCCGTCCGGGCCTTCGTCGAACCCCCCTACCTCGACCAGGCCGTGGAACTGCTGGCGGCCTCCCCCCTGCACGCCCTGACCCTCGGCTTCACCTCCTCCAGCTACGCGCTGAAGGCCAAGGGCGAGAAGGAACTGTACGAACGGCTGCTGCCCGTCACCCGGAACCTGCCGATCACCGGCACCACCAAAGCCGCCCGCGCCGCGTTCGACGCCCTGGGCGCCCACCGGATCGCCGTGGTCAACCCGCCCTGGTTCGACGACACCCTCTCCCGCCAGGGCGCCGACTACTTCCGCGAGTTCGGCTACGACGTCGTTTACCACGGCCCCTGCGGCCTGCCCTCCAACCAGAAAGCCATCACCCCGGACAACCTGTCCGCATGGATCCGCACCACCGTCGCCGCCCACCACCCGCAGGCCGTCCTCGTCGCCGGCAACGGCATCCGGGCAGTAGGCACCATCAAGACCCTGGAAAACGAACTCGGCTTCAACGTCGTCACCGCGAACCAGGTGATCCTCTGGCACGCCCTCCACCTCGCCGGCGCCACCACCACCGCCCACGGCATCACCGACTACGGACACCTGTTCACCACCACCCCCAAGGACAGCCACACGTGAGCCTGCTCGACGCACACGGCTACGAAGCCGTCTTCGGGACACCGGAAGGCGACACCTACCGCATCCCGCTGGTCTGCTGGCGCGAGGACGGCGACCACGTCTACGGCATGGTCCTGACCAAAGGACACCTACGGCGAACAGACCAACTACGGAACTTCCTGCAGTACGACCACCGCCACACCACCAACCAGAACAACACCCACCCCACACCCCACTTCAACCCACCACCCTTCAACCCCCCGGCAACCGCCACCCGACCCGACACACAGCCGGACGTCACCCGACCCGACAACGCCCAGCCCGCCACCCGGCCGGACAGCACCCGGCTGGACGACACCCGGCCCGACGGCACCCGCCTGCCCGCCCTCCGGTGACACCCGCGCACACACCCGCAAAGACCCGGACACCCGCAACCGGCGGAAAACCCCCGCGAACACGAAAACCCCCGCACCGGCACAGCCACGGCCAGACCGAATCCCCGCACCCAACTCCCCCTTCCACATGGTGAAGAACCCACCGGCCGCAGCCCGATCGTAAGGAGCCGATCCTTCCCGCCAACCGCCCCATGTCCAACTTGCATATATCGATCCGGAATTCGGCCGAGATGTATTCACCGCCACCATCCGAATGGAAGAAACAGCCGCATTCCAGACCCCGCGCCCGGCCGCCATCCACACCACGGCCACCGGCAGTCCCGCAGTCCCGCAGTCCCTCAGTCCGGCGCAGCGGCAACCGGCCATCACGCACTCGGCGGGCTCCACCGGCAGCCCAATCAGCCGCACCCCGGGGCGGGGCAAGGTGAAACCCCACCCGGCCGGCCCCGGAGCAAACACCGGCCCACGCCCCGACCGGCGCAATCCCGCCCGACCCAGCCCCGCAAACCCCCCACACCCACGCACCACGCTCTCCACGCGCCCCCGGCACCCAAGTGCCCTGCTCTCCAGGTATCCCGGCCTCCGGGTGTCCAGGTGTCCAGGTGTCCAGGCATCCCACCGTCCAGACATCCAGGTGTCCAGGCGTCCAGGCATCCCGCTGCCCAGACATCCAGGTGTCCAGGTGTCCAAGTGTCCAAGTGTCCAGCCGCAGGGTGCGACCTCGGTGACGGCGAAGACTGCCCGCCCGGACACACGCGCGCCGCACACGCCGGCCAGGCGAGCACGAATCTGACTATGCGTCAGGCAATGGGCCGGGCAAGGGTATGCTGGACACGTCGTCACCGGGGCAGGTCACGAACCAGCCGGAGGTGCTGTGCAGCTCATACGAAATCCCCGGGAAACCCGGCGGTCTGCGACCGCCCCCGCCACGCGGCACCAGGGCGCACCGCTGTGCTGAGGCAGGCACGGGCGGAACAGACCCGGTCCTCTCTGATCGACGCCGCGGCCGCGCAGTTCGCCCGCAACGGCTACACCGGCGCCACCCTGGCGCGCATCAGCCAGTCCGCCGGCGTGACATCGGGTGCGCTGACCTTCCACTTCCTGACCAAGGAAGACCTGGCGCACGCGGTCGTCACGACCGGTGCGGCCGCGGCCCGTTCGGCACTGCGTGAGGTGCAGCAGCTCACGGTGCCGGGGCTGGCCGCGGTCAGCCGGCTCACCCAGTTGCTGGCCGCCTTCCTCGAACAGGACGTCCGGGCCCACGCGGCCATGCGACTCGCGTACGAGTGCCCCCATGCGTGCGCCACCTGGGAAGAGGCATGGCGCCCCGCCCTGGTCCACGCCCTCGGCCTGGCCCAGGCGGGCGGCGCCACCGACACGGAACTGGCCGACATCGAACTGCTGGTCGCCTACCTGCTGGCCGGCGCTGAGGCGCAGCTGCGTTCCGGCCGTCCGGTGAGGGCCGTGGAATGCGACCTCGGCCGGCTGTGGCAGCGGGCCGCCGCCGGTCTCGGTGCCCGGCCGGGTCACGGGCCCGTTCCCTGCCCGCACAGCCGGATTTCCACGCCGCCCCTCCCCCACCGCACACCCCGGGAGAAAACCGGCTTCGGCGAGGGATGACCGGACGGCGCTTGGACCGGAGCCCGTCCGCTCACGTGGCCTTCTTGGGGCGGTCCGGGCCGTGGAAGAGGGCCCTCGGATGCCACCGGCTGCACCCCTCCCGGCACGGCGGGTGGAGCCGCAGCCCGGCACAGCGAGTCCGGGCCGTTTTCCCGGCGCCGCCCGACACGGCGGGCCTCTGACAACGACCCTGGAGAAGGTCTGCGCCTCGTGTACGGCCATGGTCTGCGCAGCCGGCCGAAACAGCAGCACCCTCGGCCCTCGCGGCACCTCGTCCACACCCCCGCAGCCATCCCCGCGATCCCGGTGCTGTTCCCCGGCGGTCCCGTCAGCGCCGGCCATCCCCCGGCGGTCCCGTCAGAAGCGGGTGTCCCCGGCGGTCCTGGTGTCGGCCGGGCCTGGCTCAGCGGTCACGGTGCGCGGGCGCTTTGCCGGCGCCAGGCCGGGCCCCGGACCCGGCGGCATCACCCTCCCGCGGGAGCGGCTGCTCCCGTACCCGAACCTGTCACAGGCAGGTCGCGTCATGCGTGCGTGCGGAGTTGGCGAAGTGGCGGCAGGAATCCCTTTCGCCGGGAAAAAAATAGTGCTCATTCTTTACTGTGGGTGGAGTCTGTGTAAAAGCTGTGCAACCGCACCCCGGGAGGGAAAGATATGAGGGGATGGGACTCCGTCACCCAGTTCACGGAGCAGCTCTTCGGCCATCTGCGCCGGGCCGACCAACGCAGGTGGGCTCATGCGTATGTACACGGCCTCCTCAGCACGCCGGGCAAGAAGTCCATCCGCCGGCTGGCGGCCGTGGCGAGTGACTCCCCCACCGCGTCGCAGGCTCTGCACCAGTTCATCAACGAGAGCCCGTGGGAGTGGGAGCCGGTCTGCGACCGGCTGCGGCAGTGGGCCGAGGACCGTGTCCAGCCCCGGGCCTGGACGGCCGCCCCTGTCGTCCTGCCCAAACGCGGGGAGAAGTCGTGCGGGGTGCACCGCCGGTTCATCCCGCATACCGGACGTACCGTCAACTGCCAGGTCGGGACTGCTGTGTTCATGTCGACCGATGCGGGTGAGTTCCCCCTGGGCTGGCACCTGTTCCTGCCCGAGACGTGGGCCCGGGGTCCCCTGCGTGAGCAGGCCCGGATTCCGCAGGCGGCCACGTCCTCGCCCGAGGGTCAGCTCCTGCACCTGATCGACCTGATGGTGCGGCGCTCGCAGTACGGATCGGCGCCGGTGGTCGTCGACCTCGACGGCTACATGGACTCGCGCCGGCTCATCGACGGACTGCACCAGCGCCGGCGTGACTTCATCGCCGCGATCCCCGACAGTTTCCTGCTCGCTCCTCTCAGTCCCCACGCCTGGAACCCCCGCCTGCCGGTGACCGCAGCGGTGCGGCCGGCGGGCGAGCGGCGCGCCGACGTCCTGCTCGCCGCCACAAGACCGGGCCTGGCCCCCGCCCGTGACAGCCTGGTCCAGGTACTCGGCGCCGCCGCGGCCGACCAGCGGCCCCAGCCGTTCCGCCTGTTCACGCAGCCCGGCACACACACGGCGGGACCGGGACAGCTGTGGATCACCAACATGGTGCACCGGCCGGTCGGTGAACTCCTGCGGTACACGCAACGGCATCCCGCGACCGGTGAGACGGTCGACCTCCTCCAACGGGGTTTCGGCTTACGGGACTTCGAGGGCCGCTCCTTCCCGGGCTGGCACCGCCACATGACACTGGTCTCAGCCGCTTTCACCTACAGCCGTCTGGCAGCCGACCCCGACAGGCAGACCTTGCACCCCGGCCCCGGTACAGGAAGTGACAACCGGGCCAGGCCCCCCCACACACCCCGCACCCCCTGGACACCGCGACAGGCCCCGAACTACCCCGTCGCGGTCTGAACCCCACCCACCAAACCCTCCAGGCACCGCGCAAGGCGCGCACAAGGCGCGCAGGACACGCGCGGGAGACCGGCTCCACCAGGGCAGGCGTCGCAGAGCGACCGGTCCGGCCCCCTCGGCCGGACCACCACCCCCACAGACCGACAACCCACCGCGCTCCGCCCACCCAACAAAGGACACCCGCCCCCAGACCGCTCACGACAACCAGGAGACCGCCGCCACCCACACCCACACCAGCGACAGACCAGCCACACAAACCAGAACACGACCAGACCGAAAGCCACGAACACCACACCAGGCAAACCCCCGGCAGCAGAACGCCAGGCACGCCTGTCAACGGTCATTGAGAGGAAGTTCTGCGAGGGCGTGAGCGGTTCGTCCGTTGTGTCGAAGTCGGCGTCCTGTCAAGGTGGTTGACGTTCGGCGAGGATGCGGTCTGCTGTAGGTGTGAGCGAGCGCAGTCCCTAGCCGAGTGACCTGTCGGATGAGGCGTGGGAGCTGATCCGGCCGGTCATCACCGCTTGGAAGGGACGGCACCCGTCGGTCAGCGGGCACCAGGGCCGCTACGACATGCGGGAGATCCTCAACGCCATCCTTTACCAGGCCCGCACCGGCTGCCAGTGGTGCTACCTGCCGCACGACCTCCCGCCACCCAGCGCCGTCCACTACTACTTCGGCACGTGGCGCGACGACGGCACCACCGAGACCATCCACGACCTGCTGCGCCGGCAGGTCCGCGAGAGCCGGAGGCGGCACGAGGACCCCACCGCCGTCGTCCTGGACTCCCAGACGGTACGCGCCTCGACGAACCCGCCCAAGGAAACGACCGGGCTCGCCCCGGGAAAGAAGAGTCCGGGCCGCAAGCGGGGCATCGCCACCGACGTGCTCGGCCTGATCGTCGCCGTCGTTGTGGTCGCGGCCAGTGTCCACGACAACGCGATCGGGATCAGCCTGCTGGACAAGGTCGTCCACGCCGCGCCCACGGTGACGAAGGCGTGGGTGGACGCCGGCTTCAAGAACGCGGTGGTCGAGCACGGTGCCGCTCTCGGCATCGACGTCGAGATCGTCCAGCGCGAGCCCGGTGCAAGAGGGTTCACGCCGGAGCCAAAGCGATGGGTGGTCGAGCGGACCCTGAGCACGCTCATGCTCCACCGGCGCCTGGTGCGCGACTTCGAGTCGAAGCCGGCCAGCTCGGTCGCAATGATCCACTGGTCCATGACCGACGTCATGCTCCGCCGTCTCACCAGCGCCTCCACCCCGACCTGGCGCGACCCGCCGGCCTGGCACGCGCCATCCCCGACCCGCAGGAGCGTCGATGAGGGAACTCCTGGACAAGATCGAGGCCCGACAGCGGCTCGTCCGCGAGACGGCCGAACAGCTGCGTGACCAGATCGCCCGGCTCACCGAACAACTTGCCGCTGCCGAAGACACCTTGAAACGGCTGGAGATCACCCGCGAGACCCTGGCGGAGCTGGCCGCCGAGGACGGCATTCAGCCGCCGGAGCCACTGCCGCCCGGATACCGCGAGATCCTGGCCGCCATCGAGAAGACCCGGGACGGACTCCGCGCCAAAGACGTCTGCCAGGCGCTCGGCCTCGGCACCGAACCGAAGCACACCGAAGGCATCCGCGCGAAGCTGAAACGCCTGGTGACCCGCGGCATCCTCACCGAGCCCGAGCCCGGCCTGTTCACCCTCACCAAGCTGACACCGGGCACCCCGGAGGGCAACTCAAGCTGAAAATCGGCGAAGGCCCGCGGAGCTCCCTCTCGGGTCAGCGGCTGATCCGTTTCCAATCGCGGGCAACGGCATAGGCGAATCCAATCGTTGCCGCGCAGTAGATCGCGGCATCGGCATAGCGCCCGGCGAGTGTCAGTTCTGCAGTTCGGTAGCAGCCGTACAGGTCAAGCAGGGCGATAGTGCAGAGAGTTGCCCGCTGCACGCGAGGGGACTTCAGCGGATTTGTCATGACTCGTCGACTAGCCTCTCGCGTCGGCCTACCGGTAACCAGCGGATCGGAATGGTACGGGAACACGGGAAGTGGCTCTGTCACCGGCAGCGACCGTATCACCGCTTCTCCGGCAGCTCGGCTGGGCCGATCCGCCGGGCATAGGTGCCCTTCTAGTGGTGGCTCGGGCGGGTGCATGCCAGGCCTGTGGCGACGGCCGAATCCCCTTCAGGCCAGCACCCGACAAAAGGGCACAGAATGTCCACTGAGATGCCCAGGCGGGCGGTCGTCGGGCGCCTTGGCTGGTGGCCATCAGAAAGCGGGGCGTGTGGCCGTCTGTGTTCCCGGGGGTGGGGTCAGTACCTGACGCTGTCGTGGATCTTCAAGGAGGTTCGGGAGATCCGGCGGAAGCCGTTCCGCTGCCGCCCGCTCGCCGGTGACCTGTCAGCGGGGTCTGGCACAGTCCTCGGCCATGGAGACCTACGAGTTCTGGACCATCATCGAGACGGCACGCGCGGCGACGGACAAACCCTTCGACGAGGCGTTGACCGACGTCCTGGCCGAGCTGCCGCTGGAGCGCATCCTCGACTACGACGAGCGCTTCAGCGCCATCCACGCATCCCTCTACCGCTGGGACGTGTGGGCAGCCTCCTTCCTGATCAGCGGCTGGTCCTGCGACGACGGCTTCACCGACTTCCGCACGGGCCTCATCAGCCTCGGCCAAGAGTGGTTCGAGCGCGTGGCGGCCGCGCCGGACTCCCTCGCCGACCACCCACTGGCCGACAGCTCCGACACCCTCGACGACCTGGAGGAGGCACTCCTCCAGGAGGACGCCAACTACGCGGCGCCACGGGCCTACGACCGGGTCACCGGAATCAAGGACAGCTACCACGATGCACAGGACGCCCGGGCCGCATCGCAGCCCAAGCGCGAGGACGCCGAGCCCGACATGGGCGAGAAATGGGACTTCGAAAACGCCGGCGAAATGCGACGGCGGCTGCCCCGCCTCGCGGCGCTCTGCGAGTCCTTGCCGTCTTGATCGGGGGCGGGGTCTGTCTCCGCGAGCGGGGAAGGATCATGGGCGGGTTGCCCGCTGCGTTCGCTCGTCAAGGAACTTGCTGCGCCAGGTCCCTCGGCCACCTGGCTATCAGGCAGGGCGCGAACGTCCGCTTCGCCAGAGCCAGCCGAATCCTGGCGGACCTGGCCGGCGGCCACGCGGACCGCACCTGGGACAAGTGGATCCGCGAGCTGATCCGCCCCGACGTCCGCGGTGCGGGCGCCGAGCGGTGAGCCGACGCACCGTGTGGGTTGCACGGCACAGCCCCGAGACCTCCCGACCACATGGGGAATTCCGTGACCACAGCCCTGGGGAGTCACGGGCTCTGGCGAAAACCTTGTGATCTTGGCCGAGCCAGCAGACGGCACCGGTTGGCTGCAGGACCTCCGCCATCGAGACGGGCTCACTGGGATGAGCCGCTATCGTTCTGCCGTGACCGGCTCTGCGCAGCATCCGCTGCTGTTTCTCGATGTCGATGGACCACTCATACCGTTCGGCGCCGCACCCGAGCAGTATCCGACCTATCCGACAGGTCCTGAACCGCTTGGTGGCGACGCGAATCCGCTCCTGACCAGGATCAATCCCGCGCACGGGCCACGGCTGGCGGCACTACCGTGCGAGGTGGTCTGGGCCACGACATGGATGGCTGACGCGAACGAGTGCATCGCGCCCCGCATCGGTCTGCCGCAGCTGGCGGTGGTGATCTGGCCACAGCCGTCCGTCACCGATGACCACGACGAGCGGAACGGACTGCACTGGAAGACCCGCGCCCTCGTCGAATGGGCGGCGGGGCGCCCGTTCGCCTGGGCCGACGACGAGGTCACCGACACCGATCGGGCCTGGGTCGCCGCCCACCACCCAGGACACGCCCTGCTCCATCGCGTTGATCCCCGCCGTGGTCTGACCGATGGAGACTACTCGGCTCTCCACTCGTGGCTGCGACAGCCCTACTGACACTCGACCGGACCGAGTGAAACCAGGTCGCAAAAAGGATCCCCCTGCGGAGGAGACCGAGGCTGGCACGGCCGTACCCCTTTCCGTCCGAGGGACTTGATACGCATACCCTGGCCCGCGGATTCAGCCCGGCGACGATCGACAACGACATCAGCCTGCTGGAGCAAACGCTCGCCGCTCGCCGCGCCCGGGCGGCCGGCATGCGACATGACACCAAAGGACATCGACCGCGCCATCGGTGACCTCGCCGTCGAAGGGCCGGGCCACGTCAACCCGCCGCGAGCATGTCCAGATCTCCCAAAGGGGTTCCATCGGTCCCTCCAGGCCCGCAAGACCGCGGAGACCGAGACCGAGACCGGGGTCCGACTGGTCTGCCCCGTCGACGAGTTCAACGGCCCCCGGCGTATCGGCGACGACTCCCCGGCCCTGCCGCCGCCGACCCCGGAGCGGGAGGCCGAACTCTTCGACTTCATCAAGCAGAGGATCACGACCGCGAGGAAGTACGAACCCGCCGCCCGTAACTACGCCATGTTCCGGACGCCGTATCACGCCGGACTCCACTCCGAGGAGACACCGCTGCCAGAGCCGCCGGACCTGCACCCCACCCCCGGCCCGTTCGGAAAACTCCACACCCGCTTCAGCAAAGGCACCCACACCTATGGCCCGCGGCCGCGGTGGGTGCCGATGCCGGATGGCCTGAGCCCGGCGCCGCGACAGTTCCCGGAGGACATGCCGGAAAAATTCTCCAACCCGCCCGTGCTGTCAGCCGACAAGTCCGGCAGGCCACTACAGCACGGAACGATCCACAACCGGCTCCGCTACCTCATGGAACTCGAAGGACGCCCGCCCGCAGAGCAGTTCAGCCCGCATACCCTGCAAAGGGCCCGCACGACCCACAACTACGAGCACAGCACCAACCCGGTAGCGATCCAGCAGCCACCCGGCCACCGGACGGTCACCCCGACCACGCAATACGTCCGACCCTGCACGACATTCCTCAAGAACGCTGGTTCTGCTCACAAGCTCCGAAGGCGGATGTACACGACTTCGGGAGGCATACCGGCAGGGCCGCGATCATTGTTCACGAGAACGGGAGGCACCCCGCCGTCGGCACGGTGCCAAGGCGGCAAGGCGGGCCGCCCTGGCCGCGAACCCGGACCGCCTCACATGCGCCGGCGCAGCAGGCCCACGCACGCGATGTAGGTGGCGGCTCCGAGGGCCGTCATCCAGAAGAACGGCGAGCCGCTGTCCCCACCCGCCAGCTCGCCGATGAGACCGCCGAGGTTCGCGATGGTCAGCACCACACCTGTCGCCGCCCAGGCGGACCGGCCCATCAGGGCGAAACGCTCGTCGGATTCCGCCGTGACCCCTCGGCAGGTCTCGCTGCGGCGGCTCAGCAGCGCCAGGGCAAGGGTGCATAAGGCCATGACGCCCAGCATCACCAGCCCGAGGGCAGGGCGGCCGCCGACGACCGCAGCCGCCAGGCAGACGACACCGACGCCGAGGAAGAACAGCGGGATCGACCTGTTTGCCGTCTGCTCAATCATCTGCTGAGTCCTCGTTGGCATGGAACATCTCCTCAATGCTGATCGCGAAGAACTTGCCCAGGGCGAAGGCGAGCGGCAGTGAGGGCGTGTACCGCTCGGTCTCGATGGCGTTGACCGTCTGCCGCGAAACTCCAAGGGCGGCTGCTAGTTGCCCTTGGGAGAGCCCGCGCGCCATCCGTAGTTCTCTGACCCTGTTTCTCACCTGTAAAGGATGCTTGTCACCTCCCACGCATGTCCAGCTTGCTTTACAGGTCGTGCCGCATAGACGGGCCACAAGCAGACAGGAGGGCCGGCACTTCCCGGGCCTCAGACAAGGTCAGCCCGCTGCGCGCATGACTGACCGGCCGCACACGAACCTGGCTCCCCTCATCAGGCCCCTTGAGATCGATCATCTAGGCTGGCGCGGTGACTGATGAGCAGGAGCGGGTGCAGCCGTCGGGAGTATGGGCCACGGCAGTGGGGGTGGCCAGGGTGCGGGCGCTGGAAACCGAACGGGTGAACGCGTTGTTCCGCGACCCACTGGCACAGGCCTTCGCCACGGCTGGCGGCCTGTGGCCCTCCTCGCCACCACTGCCCGATGACGAGGCCGCGCGACGCCGCCGGCTGGCTGTGTCGTTCTCCATCGTCATCAGGACGAAGTTCCTCGACGACCTGTTGCAGCAGGCCTCCGCTTCCGGGGTCCGGCAGGTCGTACTGCTCGGCGCCGGCATGGACAGCCGGGCCTTCCGGATGGACTGGCCCGAGGGCACACGGCTGTTCGAGGTCGACACCGCCGCGCCACTGGACTTCAAGGCTTCGGTGCTGCGCCAGGAGCGGGCCGTCGCACGCTGCGAGCGGATCACCGTCGCGGTGGATCTGCGTGAGGACTGGCCAGCCGCGCTGGCCGCCGCAGGGCACGACCCGGCCGTGCCGACCGTGTGGATCGCCGAAGGACTGCTGATCTATCTGCCCGAGGACGCGGTGGAGCTGCTGCTGGCCCGGATCAGTGCGCAGTCGGCGGCAGGCAGCCGGATGGGGCTGACGTTGGGCTCGCGCGGCGTGATCGAACGCTTCGGCGCGAACGCCGTGCCGGGCTCGGCGGCATCCATGTGGGTCTCGGAGGCGCCCGACGACCCGGTGGGCTGGCTGGCCGGACACGGCTGGGACGCCGACAGCCACACCCTGCGCGAGTGCGCTGCCGCCTACGGCCGTCCGATCAGCACCCCGCCGCAGCACGAGGAGCGACCCGGCGGACTGATCTCGGCGGTCCGTCGGCAGAGCGCCTCCCAGCTCCCCAGATGATCGGTTCCAAAGGGGCCTGATGAGTGGACCAGATTCATGCGCGGCCAGCCGGCCATGCACGCACCGACCGCACACGACCACGAAAGTCCGCCCGGAAACCGCCTGGCTGGATGGCGGTGTGGTCGATAGTCCTTCGCCGTGAACGAAGTGCTGCCGCGGTCGAAACGAGCTGCTGTTTCCCTCGGTCGAGGGCGTGTTGGTGGAATCGGCCGAGGTGATCTACACGGCCGTCCGGGCCGAGGCCCGTACGACCCCAGAGCGGGCGGCCTCTCCGGGGTGCGGGTGCCGGCCGGGGCGAAGACACGGCTCCTACCTGCGATTTCCTCATGATTTGCCGACGGCGGGCAAGTCCGTCGTGGTGTCATTGCGGGTGCGGAAATCCGTCTGCGAGGAAGAACCCCGCGAGCGCACGACCTTCGCCGAACAACTACCCGGTCCCACCCGCAGGTTCGAGCGGCGGACCGAGCAGCCGCGGCCGATACTGGCGCCGGTCGGCCTTGCGCTCGCGAGCCGGGCCGGCACCCGGATGACGGACGCCTTCAAGGTTCCAGTCAGCCGGAACACCCCGTTGAGGCCGATCACCTCGCTTCCGGACCCCTGAAGGGTGTCTTTACTGCCGCACGGTGACTGAGCAGCGGCTTTGCGAGCGCACACAGCCCGGGCATGATCGCTGGCCGTGAGCCTCAAACTGCTCTCCTTGATCTTCTGCCAGATACTGGGCCGGCTCGCGCTGCCGAGGCGCTCCTCCAGCGCGAACAATACCGAGATCCTCACCCTGCGCCACGAGGTCGCAGTACTACGATGCCAGGCCGAACAGCCGCAGATGTCGTGAGCCGACCGCGCCGTACCCTCCGCGCCCGCCCGACATCTCCCCTCCACCCCGCGCCGGAACCGGCTCCTCGCCCCGGGCACGCTACTGTCCTGACACCGCCACCTGGTCCGCCGGAACTGGCACCAACCACCCGTCCAACCCGGCCGACCACCACTGCGCGAAGAGATCGCCGCACTGATCCAGCGCCTCGCCGTAGAGAATCCGAGCCGGGGCTACGTCAGGATCCAGGGTGAACTGCGACGGCCCGGCCACCGGGTCACCACAACCACCATCCGCCGCATCCTGCGCCGCTCCGACCTGCCACCAGCACCCCAGCGAGCCTCCCGGCAGTCGTGGAACCTTCCTCCACACACGCTCACACCCTTCTCACCCGCGTCATCACACACGTGGATACCGTCCTCCTCCAGCGCCTCTACGTCTTCTTCGCCATCGAGATCAAGACCCGGCACGTCCACATCCCCGGCATCACCGCCCACCCCACAGGTGAGCGGGTGCCCCAGCCCGCCCGCAACCTGCTGATGGACCGGGGAGACAGAGCCGGGTACTTCCGGTTCCCGATCCGCGACCGCGACGCGAAGTTCACCACCGCCTTCGACGCCGTCCTCGCCGGCAACGACACCGAAGCCATCCCAACCCGGCCGCCCCTCAACCCAACGGAAACGTCCAACTCGGCGGCCTGATCGCAGTATTGACACCCTTCAGGAGAGCCAGGCATGTTCTGAGCAGTGACGCTTGACAACAAGATGCATGTTCATGCAAGCTCTATTTATCCGCCAGAGCCCGCCGGCGGTATCTCACTGGGTCAGAAAACATGCACATACAAGCAACTACTGGGGACTTCATGCCTGACACCACGGCACCCACCGCCGACAGCCCGACCACGGTCTGAGCCGGGGAGCAACGTTGCGACATTCCGAGATCCCCGAGAGCGAGCTGACCGAGTACGTCCGCGAGGCGGTACGGATCAGCCGCGAGCACGTCGCCAAGGGCGGCATCCCGTTCTCCGGCGTGGTGGTCAACCGCGGCCGCATCCTCGCCACCGGCTTCAACCGGGTACGCGAGGACAACGACCCCACCGCCCACGCCGAGGTGACCGCACTGCGCGAAGCCGCCTCCACCTACGGCCTGCACGCCACCGCCGGAGCCACCCTCATCGCCTCCGGCGAACCCTGCGCCCTGTGCTACATGGCCTCGCTGTACTTCAACGTCAGCCACATCGTCCACGCAGTCGACCGCACCACGGCCGCACGGTACGGCTTCGACTACACCGGCTCCTACTCGATCTTCGCCCAGGACCCGGCGGACTGGCCCGTGAAGGTCACCTCCCTGCAGATCCCCGAAGCAACCAAACCCTTCGAGGAGTTCCTCGCCATGGACCGGAGGCAGCCATGACCGAAACCGGTCCAACCGGCAACACCGCCCACGGCACCACCGGCAGCACCGCCCAGGGCACCGCCCGCG
Source organism: Kitasatospora sp. NPDC056138 (assembly GCF_042264695.1). NCBI lineage: Bacteria > Bacillati > Actinomycetota > Actinomycetes > Kitasatosporales > Streptomycetaceae > Kitasatospora > Kitasatospora sp. NPDC056138. Next base: position 36,491 of record NZ_JBHJVK010000053.1, read on the forward strand.
GCACCGCCCGCGGCACGGTCAGCGGCACGGTCAGCATCAAGATCTGGTCGGACTACGTCTGCCCGTTCTGCATGCTCGCCGAAGGCCCCCTGCACGAAGCCACCCACGACCTCGACACCGAGATCGAATGGATGCCCTTCGAGCTACGGCCCCACCCCACTCCCACACTCCGCCCCGAAGACGACTACCTCCCGGCGATCTGGGCCCGCTCGGTCTATCCGATGGCCCGCCGGATGGGCGTGGACATCACCCTGCCCACCATCTCGCCCCAGCCCTACACCCGCCTCGCCTTCGAAGGCCACCACTACGCCGCCGCACACGGCCGGGCCGCGGAATACACCCCCCGCATCCTGCGGGCCTTCTTCCAGGAAAACCGGGACATCGGCCAACTCGACGTCCTCACCGACATCGCCTCCGAACTCGGCCTGGACACCACCGGGTTCACCCAGGCCCTGACCACCGGAACCTACACCCAGACCCACCAAGACGCACTGCGCACCGCACAGGCACACCGCATCACCGTCGTCCCCACCATCATCATCGGCCAACACCACCGCATCGAAGGCGTCCCCACCACAGCCCAAATCCGCAAAGCCGTACTCGACACCCAAACCGAACACGCACCCACCCAAGACGCACCAGCCTGCGGAATCAACGGCTGCTGACCAATCCCACCACCACACGCCACACCCACGCCCCCGCGCCCCCCGCAGGCACACACCGCAACAACAACGCACCCCGCGCCACCAACCCCCAAGCCCCAAGCCCCAAGCCCCAAGCCCCAAGCCCCAAGCCCACCGAACGAAAGGACCACCCCTCATGCAATGGCTCTACCTCGCCATCGCCGACATCTTCGAAATCGCCGTCGCCATCGCCGCCGGCAAGGCCGAAGGCTTCAAAAACCGCCCCTGGACAGCCGCCACCCTCATCAGCGGCGCCATCGGCACCTACTTCCTCAGCAAGGCACTCCTCACCTTCGACGTCGGCGTCGGCTACGCCATCTGGACATCCGTCGCCGGCATCGGCATCACCCTCCTCGGCGCACTCCTCTTCGGCCAACGCCTCAACTGGCGCAAAGCACTCGGCATCGCCATCATCATCGCCGGAGTCGTCGGCCTCCAACTCAGCGGCGCCGCCTGAAAACCCCAACCACCCCAACCACAGCCACGCCCACGAAAGGACCCACCCACATGCCCGACACACCCCGCCCCTCAGCCAACTCCTGGCTCATGCTCCTACTCGCCGGAGGATTCGAAGTCGGCTACGCACTCTGCGTCGGCGGAAGCCACGGCTTCACCCGCCTCACCTGGTCACTCATCGCCGTCGTCTTCTTCCTCCTCACCCTCTGGGCACTCAGCGCCGCCCTCCGCACCATCGACGTCAGCATCGGCTACGCCGTCTGGGCCGGAATCGGATCCGTCGGCGCAGCACTCCTAGGCCCCGTCATCTTCAACGAAACCCTCAACACCACCCAAGCCCTCTGGCTCGCCGTCATCATCGCCGGAGTCATCTGGCTCAAACTCGCCGACCGCCCCCAAAACACCACCCCCGACACCACCACCACACCCCGCGAAACCCAACCTGCAGAACTCTGACACCCCCTCGAACCACCCAGCCCAGCCCAGCCCACGAACCCACCCACCCGGGTCAGGCGGGCCGGCGGACCAGGAAACCCGGATAGCGCCGCATCGGGAACAAACCCCCGCCCCAGACACCCGCCACCACCGCACGGCCCAGGCGTCCGCCCGCCCACCAGGCCGGGCAGCCACAAGTGCCTCGGAGTAGCGGACTGGAGCACCGACAGCCGTGCCGCCGGCCGCGAGGTAGGCGAGCATCTGGTGGTAGGAGCGGTTCCAGTCCGGTCAGCAGCCCCAGTTCGTCCAGCGCGGTCAGCATGACGATCTGGTCCTTCGTGAGCTTCTCGGCCTTGCGCGGTCGGCGCATCCACGCGCCGACCGCGTAGTCGTCGGGCTTCGCCGCCGGGAGCGCCAGGTGGCTGTGCACGCCGTGGAACGCGGCGGCGTCGGCGTAGCCGCGTTCCACGGCGTTGGCGTTCTTCGACCAGATCGTCCCGAGCGCGTCCAGCTCGCTCCCCCGGGCCGCGTTGAGCAAGCCCTGTCCGTTCAGATGGTGCTGGCGGGCCGGCCAGGAGATGAGCTCTGCGGGGTGCGGCCGGAGTCGCGGGGAGACCCAGACGCCGTTGTAGGTGCTGGACTACGGCCCGGGTACAGGTGCGGTGCAGGTGCCGACCACAGCGGCCCGGCGAAGGATGGAAAGGAAATGCGGCGGGCGTCTGTGGCAACGTCCTGCGAACCGTGCAGAGGGTAGATGTGCTGCACACCCCTATCTGTGCCGTCTACGCCGTCACGAAAGCACGGGGCCGGCCGAATCGGGCTGCTGATCGCCGCGCGGCGCGAGGGCGGAGGAAGCGGCGGATCTCCCAGTGCTATTGGCCAAGGACCGTGAGGGCGATGAGGGTCTTCATCACAGGCGGCTCCGGCTACATCGGCCGCTCCACCATCAAGGCGCTGATCCGGCACGGAATCGAAGTGACGGCGCCGGCGCGCAGCGGGCACACCGCGCGCACCCTGTCGGACCTGGGTGCAACCCCCGTCGCGGGCGCGCTCACCGACACCGGCGTCCTTCCAGTGCCGGAACGGATTGGAGACGGTCGACCAGGCGCCGGACTCCTTCGGCATCTCCCGCCACTGCCCGCCCGTCCGAAACCGCCAGATCACCCCCTCGAACTGCCGCCGCAGCCGCTCCGGGTACGGGCCGTACTCGCCGATCGGTAGGGACGGCTCGGTGAACTCCCGCTCCGCATCCGTCAGTTGCGCTCGCGTCACGCACCACGGTCTACCGGATCAGGACCCGCCGCGAGGGTGAACCGCACAGATTGATCACGACCAAATACGTGCCCTGAACTCTCACTCGCAGCATGAACCCCTGTGTCCACATTCCGGGGGTCACCTCAGGGCTTCGAGCGCGCCGAGCTCGGACTCGACGCTTGCCACGACGTGGTCGGTCACGTAGCCGAGTTGGGCGTTGACGCGGATCATGTGGAGGTTCTCGGACGCCGTCATCGTGTGCACCTGTTCCAGGCGAGGAAGGTCAGCGGTGAGCCACCGCATCATCGAGGCCTTGATCGCCCGGCCGAGTCCGAGCCCGCGGAACTCGGGCAGCACGGCTGTGTCCTCCTGGTAGCAGTAACTCCACTGCTGCGGGACGACAGCGATCTCGGTAAAGCCCGCCACCGCCCCGCTGCGCTCGTCGATGGCCACGACGTACCGGTGTGATTCGCCGATCTCGCGCATCCTGGCCTCGTACTGCCGCACCCGTTCCGCGGTCCAGTCGGGGTGCCGGTAGCTCGCCTCACCGGTCGGTGAGTCGGCGATGGCGTTGCGCGCTCGGGCGAATCCCTGCACGAGGTCGTCCGGGGCTGTGTCCACCCACTTCTGGATCCGGAACCCGGCCGCCGGCGGCACCCGCCACCGCGCCGGGTCCACGCTCCTGACGTCCAGGTGGTGTGAAGCGCGTTGCACGACCGTGCGGAAGCCGAGGGCACTCGTCCACTTCTCGCCGTCCGCTCCTGCCTTGGTCTGACCGGCGATCATCTGGCAGCCGCGTGAGCGGATCTCGGGCAGCATCGTCTGGAGCAGTCGTGTCCCGACACCGCGCCTGCGGTTCCGGGGCGACACGCGCACAGTGATGATGGCCCGCTCGCTGTTCTCGTCCGTCGGGAAAACGGCGCTCGCTATGCCGACCAGCCGCCCGTCGTCGCGCGCGACCCACAGCCGTTGCAGCCCGCGGTACGAGGTGGGTTGGCAAAGCTGCTGCACGTAGGAGTCGTACGGCGGCACCGGGGCGCTCGGGTAGTCCACGGCAGTTGCCGTGACGGCGAGTTCGTACCAAGCGCGGAGCTCGGCCGCCGAGGCGCGTTCCGCTGCGAACGGCGCTACGTCCAGGCTCATGACGACATTCCTTTCCTGGACCTCGAGGGCGGAGATCGCCTGCCGGGTCTCACCGGAGGACGTTTCGTGAGTATTTCACCGGTTCACGGTTCTGTCCCGGTCCCGGCTTGACCCTCTCCTCACGTCAGGCTTCAGCATGGAGGCGATCGGGAGGGAGATCGGGCATGGCTGAGCAGGGCATGAGCTACTCAGTGGGACAGGTCGCCGGATTCACCGGGGTGACCGTGCGCACGCTGCACTACTACGACCGGACGGGGCTGCTGTCACCGAGCGAGCGCAGCGCGGCCGGGTACCGGCTCTACAACGACGCCGACCTGGCCAGACTCCAGCAGATCCTCTTTTATCGGGAGCTCGGTTTCCCGATCGAGGAGATCCGTAGCATCCTGGCGGATCCGCGCGCCAGTGCGCTCGACCATCTCAGAGGGCGCCACGCGCAGCTCAACGAGCAGATCACCAAGCTGCAGAAGCTGGTCGAGGTGGCCGAACAGGCCATCGAGGTGGAGCGGACCGGGGTTCGGCTGACCCCCGGGGAGCGGTTCGACATCTTCGGCGAGGTCGACTGGGACCTCAGCTATGCGACCGACGCCCGGCTGAAGTGGGGTGGCAGCGCGATGCAGTGGGAGTCGATGGCCCGGGCGGCCAGACACACCAAGGAGGACTGGCGGCAGCTGATGGCCGAGTCCGCGGCTTGGCGGCGGGAGCTGATCGCCGCCTTCGAGGACGGCCAAACGGCCGATGGCGAGCGGGCGATGGACCTGGCCGAGCAGCACCGAGCCCATGTCGAGCGGTGGTTCACCCCGTGCCCGCCGGATGCGCACCGCAGGATCGCGGACGACTACCTGACCGATCCCCGGGCCTTCGCGATGCTCGTCCCGCCGTCCGAGCAACTGCCCGGCCTGACGCAGTTCCTGCACGGCGCGATCCACGCCAACGCCGACCGCACGGTGGAGGGCTGAGGGATGCGCATTCTGATCACCGCGGCGGGTTCCTACGGGGACGTGGCGCCGTACACCGGGCTCGGCGTGCGGCTGGCCGAGACAGGGCACGAGGTCGCACTGGCGACGCACCGGAGTTATGCCTCATGGGTGGAACAGTGCGGGCTGGAGTACCGGCTGCTCCCGGGGGATCCGCGGGCCGACGGGGAGACGGGGCAAGGGAAGGACGGGCTGATCCGCAAGGCGAAGGCGTTCGTCGGGGAGCTGGGGCGGGGGATCGCCGAGGTGGCCGAGCCGGGGGTGGACGTGCTGCTGCTCTCCACCACGACGGCGCCGCTGGGCTGGCACGTGGCGGAGGCCGTGGGGGCGGCGAGTGCCGGGGTGTTCCTGCAACCGGTCGAGCCCACCGGGAACTTCGCGCCGGTCGTCGGGGGCGCTCGCTCGCTCGGGCGGTGGGGGAACCGGGCGGTCGGGCGGGTCGCGCTCGGGGTGGTGGACCGGATCCACCGCGACGCCGTACGGGAGTTGCGAACGCGGCTCGGTCTGCCACCGCTGTCCGGCCAGGCGATGCGCCGCAGGCTGGAGCGGGAGCAGTGGCCCGTGCTCCACGGGTTCAGCGCCGCGGTGGTGGGGCGCCCTGCGGACTGGCGGCCGGGGCTGGAGGTGGTGGGCAACTGGTGGCCCGCCGGGCAGGAAGCTCTTCCCAGGGAGGTGGAGGAGTTCCTGGCGGCCGGCCCCGCGCCGGTATTCATCGGCTTCGGGAGCATGGGGTCCGGGCAGGGTGAGCGGCTGAGCCGGCTCGCGGTGGAGGCGCTGCGGTCGGCCGGGCTGCGGGGTGTGCTCCAGAGCGGGTGGGCCGGGTTGGCGGCCGACTCGGACGACGTGCTGACGGTGGGGCCGATCGGGCACGCCGCACTGTTCCCGAGGATGGCGGCCGTCGTCCATCACGCGGGCGCCGGGACGGCGGCGGCGGGACTCCGGGCCGCAGTGCCGTCCGTTCCCGTCCCTGTCACAGCGGACCAGCCGTTCTGGGCCCGGCGGCTCGCGGTGCTCGGGGCGGCGGTCGAGCCGATCCCGTTCGGCGGGCTCACCGCGCAGCGGCTCGCCGGTGCGATCCGGCAGGCCGTCACACAGCCGTCCTACCGAGAGCGGGCGGCAGCGACCGCTCGGCGGATGGCGGAGGAGGACGGCACGGGGAGCGTGGTCGAACTAGTGGCTGACACAGGGCGTGTCCGGCGGATCATGTGACGCGTCACGATGGGCCATTGTTCGGGTCGTGGAGCGGGGCGATCCGACACATGACGAGTGGGCGTGACCCGCCGCATCTGCCGAAGTCCGGGCACCGGCGCGGGCGTTGGGTTGATCACCGCAAGGTGATCAACGGGATCTTGTTCAAGGTTCGTACAGGTGTCCCATGGCAGGATCCGCCGAGCCGGTCCGGGAGCTGGGAGGCGGTCCATGAGCGCCGTCGCCGGTGGTCGGCGGACGGCACCTGGGAGAGGATCTTCCATGCGATCCAGGCACACGCCGATGACCAGGGGCAGGTCGACTGGAGCATGGTGAGCGTGGATTCCACCTCGTGCCGGGCACACCAGCACGCTGCTGGGGAACCGCTCAGAACGCCGCAGGTGCCGAAGAGAGGATCAACGCCTCGGCAGCACCGCCCCGACGAAGGACTCGGCCGTTCGCGGGGCGGTCGCCGAGCACAGCCACCGTGCCACTGTCATCGGCATCATCCTCGCCGCGATGGAGGGCGCCGACCCGGCCCGCACCGCGCTGCTGTGCACCCTGCACGACCTTCACGGAACCCGGACCGGCGACCGCTGACTCCCGGCGCCCAGCCGCCGGTCACGGAATCTCGGTCGGGCCCTCGCGCTCCGGGCTCGGCGCGGCGAGGTTCGCCCCGTCAGGTGGGCGTCAGATCGAACCGACGATCTTGCGCGGGGTGACGCGGACGACGACGCGGTCGGCGTCGTCCTTCGACGCCGGGTTGAAGTCCGCGTAGTCCTTGCCCGTGTACTTGCGCGACAGCGCGTCGATCAGTTGCTGGCCGCCCTCCGTGGTCAGCGTGGCCGTACCACGGACCTCGGCGTAGGTGTAGGGCGCGTTCGCCGGGTTGATCATGACCGTGATCCGCGGGTCGCGGCGCAGATTTCTCTCCTTGCGGCGGCCGACGGTCGTGGAGACCAGCAGGTCCTCGCCGTCCCGGGTGAGCCAGGTGACCGACAGCTGCGGGCTGCCGTCCGGCTGGACCGTGGCCACGGTCGCGAAGACCGGGCTGTCGTCGATGAGCTTCTTCAGGTCGTCGGAGAGTTCGGCGGACACAGAGCGGGTTCCCTTCCTCGGCTGACTGCTGCCCCCGGACCGACTGACGCCGGTGGAGGTCAGCAACCGACAGCCTGCAAAAGCGCGGCTGTCCCGGCAAGTTCCCGCCGCATCGCGCGCCGCAGTTCGCACATCCCGGATCCCGGCACGTGGCCGGGCCCGAGCGCCAAGCCCGCCGGCCCCGGGTGCTTCGCACGTTTCACCCACCCGGCCGAATCGCACGACGGGCGGCGACGGCGGCGCCTGGTCGAGGGTGTCGTCATCGCGTGCTGGGAATGACGCTCCCCGCCGGTCGGCGCCGACAAGTGGACCGCCACCCAGGGAAAAGCGTGCGGCAACGACCTGACGGACCCCCAGCTGCTGATCGCCTCCTCGTCCTCCGACTCCTCCAAGGGCGACTCCGGCCCCGACCAGTGGAAGCCGAAGAACACCGCCTTCTGGTGCACCCACGCCGAGGACTGCACCCGCGTCAAGTACGGGTGGAACCTGACCACCACCACAACGGAGAAGAGCGCCCTCTCCTCCATGCTCGACACCTGCCCCTGACCCCCGAACCGCAGCCCGCGCATCGCCGTCAGGGCGTCGAGGTGGTGGGGCTGGACGAGGACGCCCGCGCCCGTGCCGCTGCGGTCGGCGTCGGAGACCCGGACGAAGGTGCCGCCCGGGTCACTGCAGCGGCCCTCGGTCGGGATGGAGTCCACCAGCTGCAGGGTGACGCTGGCGAGGCCGGCGCCGTGGTGGAGGGCGCGGATGCCGTAGCTGCCGCTCCCCGCCCTACGCACCGACGGTAAGCGGAGGTTCACCCGGCCCAGGCCCCGGTCCCCGGCCCCCGGGACGGCTCCGCCGGACGGTCGGCCTCCATCACCCGATCACGCCACACCGACAGGACACCACAGAAGGTAACTCTGTGATCACAATGGGTAGGAGCTTGGCGCCAACCCCTACCCCCGGGAGCCCCGCATGGCCCAGCAGGCCGACCTCATCCTCCACGGCGGCGAGATCGTCACCGTCGCCGAGAGCGCCGACGGCGACGCCCGGCCCGAGGCCGTGGCCGTCAAGGACGGCACGATCGTCTTCGTCGGCCCCCGGCAGGAGGCGTTGGACCGGTGGAGCGGCCCGCGCACCGTCATGCGGAACCTCGAGGGCCGCGCCCTGCTACCCGGGTTCGTCGACGCGCACGGGCACCTCGGCGGCATCGGCCTCCAGGCCACCATCGCCAACCTGCTGGCCGCGCCGGACGGCGACGTCACCGACCTCGCCTCGCTGAAGGACAAGCTGCGCGCCTGGGCCGACAGCCCGGTGGGTGCGGACTCCGAGTGGATCGTCGGGTTCGGGTACGACGACGCGATGCTCGCCGAGGGCCGCCACCCCACCCGCGACGACCTCGACAAGGTGTCCACGGACCGCCCGGTGCTCGCCATCCACCAGTCCTTCCACCTCGGCGCGGTGAACAGCCTCGGCCTGAAGCGGCTCGGCTACTCGGCCGCCACGCCCGACCCCGAGGGCGGCGTGATCCGGCGGCGCGAACTCGCCGTCCCACCCTCGTACGGTGAGCCCGACGGGGTGCTGGAGGAGAAGGCGTTCACCCCGGCCTCGGACCTGGCGCTCGCGGGGCTTCCGGAACGGGAACTGCTGATGCTGTTCGTCACCGGCGCGGCTGCAGCGGCGAGCTTCGGCTTCACCACCGTCCAGGAGGGCGGCACCACCCTCGCCAACCTCAAGGCGCTGCGGGACACGGCCGCCGCCGTGCCGTTCGGGGTCGACGTGGTCGCGTACGTGAAGGCCGACGAGGCAACCTCGTCCGCGCTGGACGACCCGATCAAGGTGAGCGACGAGTACGTGGACGGTGTCCGCGCGGCCGGGGTGAAGCTGGTGCTGGACGGCTCGCCACAGGGGCGCACGGCGTGGCTCACCGAGCCGTACCTGACACCGCCGGCCGGGCAGCCCGAGGACTACTGCGGGTACCCGGCACAGCCGGACGACGCGGTGGTGGCCAAGCAGGTCAGCACGGCGGTCGAGCGGGGCTGGCAGGTACTCGCGCACGTCAACGGGGACGCGGCGATCGACCAGTTCCTCCGGGCGGTCGAGTCGGCCGGGCCGGGCCGGCGGCCGACCGTGGCGATCCACGCGCAGACCGCCCGCGAGGACCAGGTCGAGGCGTTCGCCCGGCTGGGGATCGTGCCGTCCTTCTTCTCCATGCACACCTACTACTGGGGCGACTGGTACCGCAGGACCGTCCTCGGCGAGCAGCGGGCCGCTGGCATCTCCCCCGCCCGCTGGGCGCTCGACCGGAGCCTGCGCTACACCTCGCACCACGACGCGCCGGTGGCGCTGCCGAACTCGATCGCCGTACTGTCCAGCCAGGTGACCCGGCGCACCCGCACCGACGGAGTCGTCCTCGGGCCGGAGCAGCGGGTATCGGCCCTGGAGGCGGTCCGCGCGATCACCCTCAACGCCGCCCACCAGTACGGCGAGCAGGACCGCAAGGGCAGCATCGAAGTCGGCAAGCTCGCGGACCTGGTGATCCTCAGCGCCAACCCGCTGACGGTCGACCCGGAGGCGATCCGCGACATCGAGGTCATCGAGACGATCAAGGCAGGGACGACCATCCACCCGCCCGCACCCGGCGGCCGGGCCTCCGCAACCCCGGCCACCGCGCCCACCCCGCAGTGGGGCTGCTGCTGAACGACGGCACCCTGCCGGGCCACGCCCGGCGGCCTCGGCCACCGGGCGCCCACTATCCGGTGCGACGACTCAAGCCGGTTCCCCTGACGCGCATCACATGACTCTGGCGCGCACCGCCTGCCCGGCCGGTCGTGTGGTCTGTTCCTCGTCGGCCAGCCGGGGGCGCGGACGCCCACGGGGCGGGGCCCCGCGAGCGCGGTCAGGACCGGGTGTGCCTTGGAGGGGTCACCGGTGATGTGCCAGTGGGCTTCGGCGGCGCGCATGCGGTTCCAGTCGTGGCCGGCGGCGGGGTGGCGCTCGGTCAGGGGCAGAAGCGGTGCGGCGGCCGAGCCGACGCGGCCCGTCTCTTCCAGCGACCAGCCGTTGTCGCCGAGACGGTCTTCCAGCAGGCGTAGCGCCGGGGCCGGGTCGGCGCCGAGCCGGGCAGCGGTGACCGCTGCGGCGGTGGCGAGCTCGTCGTTGTCGCTGTGGGCGGTCTCGTCGAGCAGGGCGAGCAGTTCGGTGTCCTGGGGGGCGCCAGCCGCCGAAGCGGCGTGCGAGCGTCGGGGTGGGGCGGTGGTGGAACGGGCTCTTGAGGTCGGGCAGGAGGGTGCGGGCGGTCTCGAAGCACATGTGCTGGACTGCGTCTGGCACGGCTTCGGCGCCGACACGAAGTGGTTCGAGCAGGTGGCCTGGGACATCGGCCTGGCCGCGCGCTCCCCAGGCCGTCGGCGCATCGCCGTGCTCGCCGCGACTGACACCGACTGAGGTACCCGTGGCTCATGTGTTGCAGAGCTGGACCGAGTGAGCTGTGCCGAGCCCTGCCGGGATCAGCGGGTCTCCAGCGGGTCGGCCTGGCCGAGTAGTTCCGCGAGCGGGGTGCCGGTCCGAGTGGCGGCGATGCGGCGGGCGCGCAGCTGGGCGCGGGTACGGGGGCGGAACTTCGGCTCCCGCCCGCAACCGCACGGCTCGAAGCCCTCGTAGCGCAGCCCGGCGCCCAGGACCGCCGCGACGACCGACCAAGCCTTCCGATCGCTGCGGCGGGGTGCCGCGAAGTCGTGGCCGGCGCACAGCAGCGACCCGGCGCAGCGCGGACACTTGTGTCCGGCGTCGCCGGGATGCCGTTTGAAGCTGATCCGACACGAAACGCATGCGTAGTGCAGCTTGTAGTGGACGAAGGCATAAGTGCACACGGACTGACCGTACCGGCTGAGCTTCGTCATCGGCCAACAGATTCCGCTTCCGCTTCCTCACCCGGTGACTGTCGATCGCGGTTTGCCCACCCGTTGAGCCGGGACGGGCACGACCGAACCGAGATCGAGACGGCTGCAGTAATACTCCAGCCGTAGATCGCGATGGCCTGGGTCGGTATCGTCGCTGTATGCCTCAACTGATCGCGCCCACAACCTACTTGCACTCCTCCTGGCTTGAGGCGCATCACGAGTGGGGTACCGGCCTCCACGAGGATGGATTCGGGCTGGGACCGTCCGACGAGGTCGACTCACCGGAGGGGTTCGCGGCCTGGGTGGCGCTGCTGGCTGACGGGTCGGGCCCGAAACCGGTTGAGACCGACCACGGTTGTACATACCGATGGATCGTCGAGGGCGACCGGGTGCACGGCGGGATCGCACTGCGGTACGGGCTCAATGACTACGTGCTGCAGTTTGGCCACATCGGCTACGGCATCCGGCCGTCTTCACGTCGGCGCGGGCTGGCCACCTGGGCGCTGGGCCAGATACTCGACGAGGCGCGGGCACTCGGTCTGGACCGGGTACTGCTCGTCTGCGAGGTCGACAACCTTGCCTCGGTGAAGACGATCGAGCGCAACGGTGGCGTCCTCGAAGGCGTCCGGGGCACCGAACACGGCCCCGCGCGGCGGTACTGGATCAAAATCTAGTTTGCGATCTTGTAAGTGGGTCGATGGCGCCACAGCTGCGGCCACCGTCGATCATCGGCCCGTGAAAACAGACGATCACGCGGTGGCCGCAGGTCACAGCGTAGTGCCTGCCCGGTGGCGGGCGATGTTCGATCAGCTGACGGGCCGTATCGCGGGCCGGTTCGCGCCCGTCGAACCACGGCGGCGCGCAACGGTGTTGGTGCTGGGCCTGCTGTCCGACCTGCCGAGGAAGAACTGCTGGACCCCGGCCGAGCACGCGGGTGACGCCGGCCCGGACGGCATGCAGCACCTACAGCTTTGCACCGCGCGAAGTGGGATGCCGACGCCGTCCGTGACGACGTGCGCACCTACGTGGTGGAGCACCTGTGCGACGACGAGGCCGTGCTCTAGCCAGCAGCGCCCTGCACCGGATTGCTCCCCGCACCCGTGGGGATGGTCCCAACGGGCGGCGGCCACGGGCGAGTGCTCCCTGCCGACGCGGGATCCGGAGCCCCGGCTGTTCCCGCCGGGAACATGCGCGTGCTCGCAGCCGCTGCGGGGGCAGCCCGATGCCGAGCAGAGCTTTACAGGAAGAGACCGGCGCGCGCGGTCTCGGTGGGGCGGGCTGGGGCAGGCGTATCGAGCGCTCGAGGTTGCCCAGCACCGGCGTGCCGCGTCCCGCTTGATCTCCGCCGTACACCGCTTGCTCGTATTGCTCTTGGTTCCCGCCCGAAACTGCTTCCGCCGGGCTCACTCGTCCCAGTTGCCAGGTGTCCGGATGCAGGATGGACCCTCGGTCCGGACCGCTGGTCGAGCCGGCCGGTACAGCCCGGTTCTCGGAGCGAGGCCACACGGCCGCTCATACAATGGATGTCACCGGCGTACAGGCGTACACGGGCCGGCGACGCCAGGGCGAGGAACTTGCCGGCCCGGGGCAGGAGACGCATGGCACAGGCTGCCGACGCAGCGCGGGCCGTCATCTTGACCGTGGACGACGACCCCGGAGTGTCGCGTGCCGTTGCCCGTGACCTGCGGCGACGCTACGGCGAGGTGTATCGCGTCGTGCGCGCGGAGTCCGGGGAGTCCGCGCTGGGCGCTCTGCACGAGCTGAAACTGCGGGGCGGCCTCGTGGCGGTGATCCTGGCCGACTACCGCATGCCGCAGATGAACGGCATCGAGTTCCTGGAGCAGGCTCTCGACGTGTACCCGGGCGCGCGGCGGGTGCTCCTCACCGCGTACGCGGACACCAATGCGGCAATCGATGCGATCAACGTGGTCGACCTCGACCACTACCTCCTCAAACCCTGGGACCCCCCGGAGGAGAAGCTCTACCCGGTCGTGGACGATCTGCTGGAGACCTGGAGGGCCACCGATCGTCGGCCGGTGGCCGTCACCAAGGTCATCGGACACCGGTGGTCGGCTCGCTCGTGGGGCGTGCGGGAGTTCCTGGCCCGCAACGAGGTGCCGTACCGCTGGTACTCGTCCGACGAGGCGGAAGGTCGGCGGCTGCTGTGCGCCGCCGGCGCGGACGGTCTGCGGCTCCCGCTGGTGATCACTCCGGATGGCACCGCACTGATCGAGCCCAATGATCACGACCTCGCCGCCCGGGTCGGCCTGGCGACGACTCCGGCGGCCCGTTTCTACGACCTCGCGATCATCGGGGGCGGGCCCGCCGGTCTGGGCGCGGCGGTGTACGGGGCCTCCGAGGGTCTGCGCACCGTCCTCGTGGAACGCTCCGCGACCGGGGGCCAGGCGGGCCAGAGCTCACGGATCGAGAACTACCTCGGCTTTCCGGACGGGGTGTCCGGGGCGCAGCTCACCGACCGGGCCCGGCGCCAGGCGGCGAAGTTCGGCGCCGAGGTGCTGACCGCACGCGAGGTCACCGGGCTGGAGATCAACGGCGCGGCGCGCGTCGTCCGGTTCTCGGACGGCTCCGCGGTCGCCGCGCACTCCGTGATCCTCGCGACCGGCGTGTCGTACCAGCAGCTCGAGGCGCCCGGCGTGGCCGACCTCACCGGGTGCGGGGTGTTCTACGGCTCGGCGCTGACCGAGGCGGCCGCGTGTCAAGGCCACGACGTGTACGTCGTCGGCGGGGCGAACTCCGCCGGCCAGGCCGCGATGTACCTGGCCCGGGGCGCCAAGTCGGTCGCCATCCTGGTGCGCGGACCGTCCCTGTCCTCCTCGATGTCCTACTACCTCGTCCAGCAGGTCACGAGCACGCCCACGATCTCGGTGCGCACCAACACGGTCGTCGAGGCCGCCCACGGCACGCACCAATTGGAGCAGCTGACCCTGCGCGACACGGCGACCGGGGGCACGGAACTCGTCGATGCCCAGTGGATGTTCGTGTTCATCGGCGCGGCCCCGCGGACCGATTGGCTGGAGGGCACGGTGCTGAGGGACCCGCGCGGCTTCATCCTGGCCGGCCCCGACCTGACCGCGGACGGGCGTCCGCCGGCCGGATGGGAGCTGGACCGGCCGCCGTACCACCTGGAAACCAATGTGCCCGGCGTGTTCGTGGCGGGGGACGCGCGCGCCGAGTCCGCCAAGCGCGTCGCCTCCGCCGTCGGAGAGGGAGCCATGGCCGTCATGCTCGTGCACCGGTATCTGGAGCAGTCGTGAACGGGCGGCCGGTGCCGTGCAGCCGGCAGGAGATCGGCACGCTGTTCCTGTTCGAGGAGCTGGCCCCCGACCAGATCGCGCGGCTGTGCCGTGACGGCCGTGTGGAGGCGTTCGACCCCGGGCCCGTGTACCTGGAGGGCGACCCGGCCACCTGCTTCTACGTGCTGCTCGAAGGGAGCCTCGTGCTCTCGCGCAGGACCGGCGACTACGACGTGGAGGTCAGCCGGAGTTCCAGCCGCGGTGTCTACGCGGGAGCCTTCCAGGCCTACCTGGGCGACCGCGTACAGCAGGTGTACAACAGTTCCCTGCGTGTCATCGAGCCTTCGCGGTTCTTCGTGCTTCCTGCGGAGAGCTTCGCCGGGATCATGCGTGAGTGGTTCCCCATGGCCGTGCACCTGTTGGAAGGGCTCTTCTTCGGCATCAAGAACGTCCAGGAGGCCGTCGGCCAGCGAGAACGGCTGTTGGCTCTCGGGTCCCTGTCCGCAGGGCTGACCCACGAGCTCAACAACCCCGCCGCGGCGGCGGTGCGAGCGACGTCGGCGCTCCGGGAGCGGGTCGCCGGCATGCGCCACAAGCTCGGCGCCATCGCGGCGGGCCCGTACCGGCGCGACAGCCTGGAGGCACTCGTCGAGGTCCAGGAACGTACGGCCGAGCGCGTCGCCAAGGCCGCCGGCACCCTGAACCCACTCGAAGCGTCGGACCGGGAGGACGCCGTCTCCGACTGGCTGGAGGCCCAGGGCATCGCGGACGCATGGCAGTTGGCGCCGACGTTCGTCCAGGCGGGCCTGGACACCGACTGGCTGGACCAGGTCGCGGCGGCCGTGGACGAGGACACCCTGGGAGGCGCCGTACGCTGGCTGAACTGCACCGTCGAGACCGAGCTCCTCATGAACGAGATCGAGGACTCGACCGCTCGCATCTCGGCCCTCGTCACCGCGGCCAAGCAGTACTCCCAACTCGACCGGGCGCCGTACCAGGTCGCCGACGTGAACGAACTGCTCGACAGCACGCTGCTGATGCTCTCCGGGAAGATCGGCCCCCGCATCACCGTCGTCAAGGAGTACGACTGCACGCTGCCGAAGATCCCGGCCTACCCGGGCGAGCTCAACCAGGTCTGGACGAATCTGATCGACAACGCCGTTGCAGCGATGAGGAGCACGGGCGCCGGAGGCACGTTGACGGTGCGCACCGCGCGGGACGGCGGCCATGTCCTCGTCGAGTTCGGCGACACGGGGCCCGGGGTGCCCGCAGAGATCCGCGACCGCATCTTCGACCCGTTCTTCACCACGAAACCGGTGGGTGAAGGTACAGGTCTCGGTCTGGACATCTCGTGGCGCATCGTCGTCAACAAGCACCACGGTGACCTTCGGGTGCGGTCCGTGCCCGGCGACACCCGGTTCCAGGTACGCCTCCCGCTGACCTCCACCGAATCCGACGCCCCACAGGAGCCGTCATGAATTCCCGGAACGGAATCGACCCCTCGGTCCCGCCGAGCGGTACCGGATGCCCCGAGTGCGACGCCGTCGGCGGGTGGTGGTTCCACCTGCGGCGCTGCGCGCTCTGCGGCCACATCGGCTGTTGTGACGACTCGCCGTCGAAGCATGCGACCGCCCATGCCGAAGCCACCGGACACCCGGTGATCCGCAGCTTCGAACCGGGCGAGAGCTGGTTCTGGAACTACGAGACCTCCGAGATGTACGAGTCGGGTCCGCAGCTGGCACCGCCGGAGAGCCACCCCGCCGATCAGCCGACGCCCGGCCCCGCGGGGCGTGTACCGGCGAACTGGGCCGATCGCCTGGGTTAGGGGCCGCCGCGAACGTCGATCAGGAAGGACATCAGCTTTCCCCTCCGTTCCGCAGGAACGCGACTGCGGTGAACTTCACCGGCTGGAAGTGGTTTCCGGAGGTCCAGCCGACCGGGATCCATTCCACTGGTCTCCCGCATCCATCGTCGTTGCCGCTCCCCGCCCGGGCCGGCCGCGACCAGAGTCCACGGAGGCGCCGTGCCGACCCCAACGATCCGCCTGCTCCTTGCCGACGTCGACGGCACCATGGTCACGGGCGGCAAGGTCCTGACCGACCGCGCCGTCCAGGCGGTCCACAAGCTCCACGACGCCGGCATCGTCTTCGCGGTGACCAGCGGGAGACCGCCCCGCGGCATGTCCATGCTCATCGAGCCGCTTGCACTGGCCACCGAACTCGCCGCCTTCAACGGCGGTCTCATCGTCGAGCCGGACATGACCGTCGTCGAGCAGCGGGTCATTCCCGCAGAGGTGGTGGCCCCGGTCGTCGCGCTGATGGAGTCCTTCGGCCTCAGTGTCTGGATCTACCGGGGCGCCGACTGGTACGTCCGCGACCTGACGGGGCCGCACGTGGACCGCGAGAGCTGGACGGTGCAGTTCGCGCCCACGCTCGTTCCCGGCTTCGACGGGCTCGAACAGGGCGCCGCCAAGGTCGTCGGGGTCAGCGATGACCACCAGGTCGTCGAGGCGGCCGCGGTCGCGGCTCGCGCCCGGTTCGGCGAACATGTCTCGGCCGCCCGCTCCCAGCCTTACTACCTCGACGTGACCCATCCGCAGGCCAACAAGGGCGGTGTCGTCACGTACTGGTCCGCGAAGCTCCGGATCTCCCCCGACCAGATCGCCACGATCGGCGACATGCCCAACGACGTGCTGATGTTCGCGCACTCGGGACTGTCCATCGCGATGGGCAACGCTAGCCACGAGGTCCAGCGCGCGGCGAGGCGGGTCACGACGAGCAACGAGGAGGAGGGTTTCGCGAACGCGGTCGAGCAGTTCATCCTATGACCGAGCCGCTCGAGTTCGGGCCGGCCGCGGCCATGCGCCCGGCTCCACCCGGTCTCCCCGCGCGACGTGCCGCGCGCCCCCGACGGCGGCGTCATCGCGGACCACCACGGTGCCGTCGACCACCTGCCGACAGAAGTGGTGGGCTCGACCTGGTCAGTGGTCGGTGTCGTGCACGAGGCCGCAGGGCGGCGGGACGCGGTCAGCCGTGAAATGGCCCGCGATAAACCCCGGTGACTTCGGCGGTCGTCCCGCGTTAATGGTCGACGTGATCGAAGATTTTGCGCCGCTCACCCGACTCGGCCTCGGCGAGCCGCGAGTACAGCGCCTCGGCGTCCCGCTCGCTCGCGAGCAAGTCCCGCCGGTGCCGCAGCCGGTCGGCGTCTGATTCGGTACCCGTGTTCATCTTCGTGTCACTTCCGATCCGATCAAGCGCATGCGGCCCGCGATGTCGGCAACGGCCGGACTGCCCGGCCCGTTTCGGTTTTCGGCTCGTTGCAGACCGGCACGCTCGCAATGGCGCCGAAGTGGCCGGTGCGTCAGCCGTCGTGGCGGATCAGAAGGCTGTTCAGGGTTTCCTGGAAGCCGCGGATCAGGGTGGACAGGCCGGTTTCGAAGGCGAGTTCGCTGAAGTTGGGTGGGGCGTTCAGGAGGGGGTCCAGGCCGGGCGGGAGGCCCTTGGTGGGCAGCGACGCCTTGCGCGGTAGGCCGAAGTCGAGGGCTGCGCCTGCGAGGAAGTACTCGATGCACTGGACGATCGGGACCAGGTGCTCCTCCGGCCAGCCGGCCTCGCGCAGCACGGCGAAGGCGTTGGCGTAGCTCTGGAGCGCCGTGACGGACTGCGTCGGCCGCGTCACCAGGAGCGGCACCATGTTCGGGTGGGCGGCGAACGCTGCGCGGTAGGCGCGAGCCCAGCTGTCGAGCGCGGCCGTCCACGGGCGGATGCCCGGGTCGAGCTCCATCTCGGCGACGATGAGATCGCAGATCCCGTCGATGATCTCGTCGCGGCCCGAGACGTAGTTGTAGAGCGACGGGCCCTTGACGCCCAGTCGGGCCGCGATCCGGGTGGTCGAGAGCGCGGTGGCGCCCTCTTCGTCGACCAGTGCGAGAGCTGCTTGCATGATCCCGTCCCGGGTCAGCAGTGGCCGTGGCGGCCTGCCCATCTGTTCGTCCTCTCGCCTGCTGCTTGGGTCGCCCCCCGGTGTTGGGCCGTGAATGCGCACTAGTGTACGTTCTCGCCCAGGCAAAACTACTGGCTCTAGTTTTAGGGGGGCGCCCGGTGGATTGCGCCTGGTGTCGCCCCTGTGGCACCGGGCCCGACTTCGAAGGGCAACTCGCCTTCGCGGTCCCGGCCGACGGCGGACTTCGGCCACCTCCCGTGCGTTCTCCCTCGACTTGCCGGAAGCCGCCCGGGCTCTTCCCGTGGCGGACCCTGCCGATGCGAAATCTGGCATGTTCCTGACAGTTTACTGATCGACATGCCGACAACTTCCCTGCCCGCCTTACGCCGAAGGTGACCCTCCGCATGTCCATGCGCACCCTCGCGCTGCCCGTGCTCGCCGCATCCGTGGTGCTCTCGCTCAGCGCCTGCGACCCGACGAACCCGGCAGCCCAACCCGCTGACCCCGGCACCGCCCAGGCCGCGCCGACCCTGGCCCCCGCCGGCAATCCCGCGGTGACCCTGGTGACCCCGGCCGCCGACCGAACCACGTCGGCCACCCCGTCGGCCCACCCGATTGCCTCCGGTACTCCGAAGGCGTCGGCCACCCCGTCCCCGTCCGCGACGCCGACCGTCACACCCGTCACGCCGGACCTCAAACTGGACTCGTACAACCAGCAGACCGGCAAGGCCGTGCTCGCCGCCGCCGACAACGGCAAGGGCATTCCCAGCCCGTCCTCCACGGCCGCGGTCACCGCCGCCGTGCAGACCGGCCAGCTGATCGACAGTCCGCCATCGGCCGCCGCGCCGCACGGCGCACTACTGGCAATCACCGCCGTCAAGCCGGCCGGTGACGGGAAGGTGCAGGTCGACACCCGACCGGCCACGATCTCCGAACTGCTCGGCCAGACCTGGGCGAACATCAAGACCGCCCTGGATCCGCACAAGATCCAGGTCACGCCCAGACTCAAGGACCTCAAGACCACCTACGTCCCGAACCCGCACGGCGGCAACGGCTCGGCCTCGGCCGCACTGGAGCTGGACGCGAACGACACCGTCCCGCTGCCCGGCGGGGCCAAGGCCACGCTCAGCGGCTCGCTCGAACTCGACCCGAGCGTCGTCTTCTCCTACCAGGGCGCCCACGGCATCCTCGTCCCCGAGCAGGCCAAGGTCGGTTTCGACCTGGGCGCGCACGCCAACTGGCACCTCACCGCCGGCCTCACCGGCTCCACCGGTCCGGTCAGGATCCCGGTCGCCACACTCACCGCCACCCCCACCGTGATGGTCGGCGACCTGCCGGTCGTGATCACCCTCAACCTGACGGTCTACGCCGAGGTCAGCGCCGACGGCAACGTCAGCGTCGACGTCACGCAATCCGTCGACGGCGACTGGGCCATCCACGCCGACTACACCAAGGCGGCCGGCTGGACCACCGCCACCGACCCGATCAGCACCAGGATCACCCCCGTCAAGGCCACCTTCGCCGGCACCGCCGACGTGCGCAGCGGTCTGGCCGCCGAGGGGTCGGTCGCCCTCTACGACGCGGTGGGTGTGAAGGCCACCGTCGAGCCGTACCTGCGGGCCGCGGTGCAGGGCTCGGTCAGCGTCGACAGCAGCGGCGCCGAGCCGAGCATCGACGGCAGCGGCGGCCTCTACGGCGGACTCGACGTGGAGGGGGCCGTGATGGCGCGGATCGCCATCCTCGGCACCCCGCTGTTCGAGAAGGACCTGCCGTTCAAGGCCTACCACGACGAATGGCCCATCGTGGCCGGTTCGTACCGCAATGCGGCCCCGAGTACCACGCCGACCAGCTGACTGACGATCCATCAGACGAAAGGCCGAGTCCGAGATATGAGCATCAAGGCAAAGCTCCTCACCACCGCGGCCCTGACGGCCGCGATCACCGCCGGTCTCGCCGCCCCCGCGGTCGCGGCCCCGGCGCACCCGGCGGCAGCCGTCGCGGCGGGCAGCAGCACCGCGAGCGCCGGCACGGTGACCGAGGCGCAGTGGCTGGCCGACGTGAGCACCGCGATCGCGCCGGCCCGCGCGTACGTCGAGCAGCGCACGGCCGAGCCCACGGACCAGAAGCTCGCGATCGTGTTCGACATCGACAACACCACCCTCGCGACGCACTTCCACCCGTTCGCGATGCCGGGCATCGCACCGGTCGTGCAGCTGGCGCAGTACGCCCACTCGCGCGGGGTCTCGCTGATCTTCGTTACCGCGCGGCCGGACTTCATCGACCTGGTCACCCGGCACAGCCTGACCGAGGCGGGCTACACCGTGGACGAGCTGCGCGGGCGTGACCTGGGCAATCTCTTCGAGCCGGTGCAGCAGTACAAGACGGATGAGCGGATCAAGGTGGAGAGCGAGGGCTACACGATCATCGCCAGCATCGGCAACAACTGGACCGACCTGGGCGGTGGCCACGCCGAGCGGACCTTCAAGCTGCCGGACTACGACGGCCTGCTCTCCTGACGCTGCCTCACCGGGGTGAACTCACGCCCGCCCGGGGCCCGGCCGGTGTGCCGGGCCCCGGGCGGGCATCAAGGTCACGGCCAAGGCCGAGCCAGCAGCCCGCGCCGCGGCCGCCCGGGTACGAGCGCCGAAGGATCAGACGCAGCGACCTCCCTCGGGGCCGGTGTCCCTGGGATCACCACGTCGGGGTGCACGACAGCAGGTGCTGCCCGACGTGGGCAGTGCGCAGTCCGGCGTCGGCGAGGTGGGACTCGAGGATGAAGTTGTGGATCTGGCGGGCGGGGACAGGGCGGCCGTCGCGGGTGCAGGCGTTGACGGCGAGGACGCCGCCGGGCAGCGGGGCCTGGTCGGTGGGCTGCCAGCGCACCGCGATGCCGAGGGGCGCCGGAGGTCCCGGCCGGGTAGCCGGGTTGATCGAGCGCCAGCTCTTCCGCGCAGGAAGTGGCTGGGGGCCTCCTCCTGGAGGCCGTCGGCGATCTCCCCCTGGTGGGGGAACGGCTTCGTTCGTCCGGCCGATTCAGGGTGGGACCAGCGACCTCAGAGTGGGAGCCATGACATCAGAGACCCGGGAGAACGCGGCTGCCTCCGCGGAACGTCCGCACGCCCGGACGGCGCTGGAGGCGGACGCACCCGGCGGCCGGCTGCGGTGGTCCGTCCCGGCGACCCAGGCCGCGGCGGTCGGCTACGCGGCGCTGCAGACCTGGTGGTCGCTCGGCCACGCCCCGTCCTTCGGTCGGTTCGGCACCGATCTGCTGGTGGTCCCGCACTGGGGTGTCGCGGTCCTGTGCCTGGCGGCGGCGGCGCTCGCGCACGGGCTGCGGACGGCCGCCGGGCCCAACCGCGGCCTGCTGGGGGCGTCCTGGGCGGTGAGCGGTGTACTGCTCGTCTCCTGCCCACTGCTGTTGCTCGATGTGGTCGGCGCCCTGATCCCCGGGCTGCGGATCCCGCACAACCTGCCCGGCGCGCTGAGCCGCGCGGCCTGCTTCGCGGTGGCCGCCCTGCTGTTCAGCTGCGCCGCCGCGTACCGGCGTAGCCGTTGGGGCGGCTGCCCATGCTGCAGCCGCACCGGGGAGCCGCTGTCGGCTGAGCCGACGCGGCCCCCGCGCTGGGCCTGGTGGGCGGCCTACGGCGCGGTCGCGTCCTGCTGGTTGAGGATCGTCGCCCAGTACGGCCTGGGCTGGGGCAGTCCGGGACACCTCGATCCGGCCGAGGAGGTGTCCCTTGCGGTGTTCGAGGCGGGCTTCGTCATGGCGGGCACGCTGCTGCCGCTGTCCCTGGTACACGGCTGGGGCCGGGTCTTCCCTCGCTGGGTGCCACTGCTGGCCCGGCGCCGGGTGCCGCGCCGGCTGCTGCTGCCGCCGGCAGCCGGGCTCTCCGTCGGGCTGCTGGTGTACTTCGGTGTGGGCATCGGCCAGTTGGTCGGGGAGACGATCCGCCCCAGGCCGCATCCGGGCTCACTGCCGCTGTCGTTCCTGTGGGTGGCAATGCCCGCGTACTGGTTGTGGGGACTGGGGCTCGGCGTGGCTGCGGTGTCGTACCACCGGCGAACCCGCCGCCCCTGCCGAGTGTGCGGGCGCTGAGCCGAGCCCGTTCGGCAGGCGGCACCGCCCGGTGCAGGACCCTGCGGGAGGGCGGGGCCACCGCCGGCCGACGAATCGTCAGCGAGTTCTGCTCACCGGCTCCACCATCCAAAACAGTTCCGCCCGGTCGGCCGGCCAGGCGACCTCGCGGCGCGGACCGGAGCGGCGGTCTCTGCGCTGGCGGGCATGTCAGGATCTCGGCGGCACTCGCCCGGGCCGACGCGCGCCACGCCGTGGACGGGAAGGACGTGGCGCACGCTCCTGCCATCGAACTGGGCCAGGTCGTCTACCCAGGCGGCTGGCCGGCCGATCCCGGCGTCCTGGTCCTGCGCAACGAGTACCCGGCGCCGATCGAGATCGACGGTGTGGCGTACCCGACCGTCAGCCACGCCTACTGGGCCCTGTCCACCACGGACGACCGGCGCCGGGAGGCGATCCGCGCCGCGAACACCCCCTACGACGCGCGGCAGACCGCCAAGGACGCTCCGCTGCGCCCCGGCTGGGAACAGGCCCGCGCCGCAGTGATGGCCCGGCTGCTGCGCGCGAAGTTCGCCCAGCACCCCAACCTGGCACAGGTCCTGGCCCAAACCGGCGAGGCCACCATCCTCTACACCGACATGCACTCCCGCTACTGGAGCCAGCACGACCGGATGGGACGCAACTGGACGGGACGACTCCTCGAACTCATCCGCGCCGAACTCGCCGCGGAGCAGCACGGCCTGACCAGCCTCAACCACCACACCAGCTTGTGAGTAGAGGAGCGAGTTCGGTCAGTGTCCTGATGCGTGGGACCGATGCGACGGAGGCGGCGTCGCGCCGGTCGAGCCAAATCCCGTGCAGCCCGGCGGTGATGGCCGCTTCTGCGTCCGTCTGGAGTCGGTCTCCGACGTAGACCACCTGTGACGGTTGGAGCTGAAGCTTGCTGCATGCGGTCCGGAAGACCTTCGCGTCGGGTTTGGCGGCGCCTGCATCGCCGGAGACGGTGACATGCTGCAGCGGGCTGGTGAGACCGACGTGCTTCAGAAGCCGTTGTCGTACAGATCAGTTCGCCCGGCGGTCGAACAGGGGTTTCCGCACATGACCGACGCGCAGGAGACGGTTGCCCGGGCAATCGTCAGTGGCCGGTGGTAGGTTCCGGCCCTCGTGACGACGGAGGGGATTCCCGATGCAGCAGATATGGGCGCG
>NZ_JBHJVK010000054.1:0-59048 GCF_042264695.1 Kitasatospora sp. NPDC056138
CCCGTTCCTGTGCTGGCGGCGGGCGGGCGCGGGTACCCGTACGGCACAGGCACCCGCAGCGACACCGGGGTACTGCTGCCCGCGCAGCGGCGCGAGGGCCGCTCGGCCCCCCGCCGCTGCGCGGTCGTGCCGGAGTCAGCCGGCCTCGTAGTGGCTGGGCCGGCCGTCCCGCAGGACCAGGCGTCCGGACTGTTCGGCGAGCTCGCGCTTGAGCAACTCCCAGCTTCCGTCGGCTCGATGGAGGACGCAGGAGTGCCAGGGGGTGGTCCAGGCGTCGTGCGAGTCGAGCAGGTTGATGCCGAACTTGGCGGCACCTCGGCGCTGCGGGTGGATGGAGAGCCGGACCGAACGCGGGTGGTGGTCGGCGATCAGGTCGCCCCAGGCGCGGCTGCGCTGGATCACCCCGTACGCGCGTCGGCGGCATTCGCGTTGCAGGGCGGATCTGGTGCCGGGGAAGTCGGCGGTGTCGTCCACCAGGAAGCGGGTGATGCCGCAGTAGAGGCGTTCGGCGTCGACGTCCGAGCGGATCTCGGCGCGCAGTTGGTCGACCGTCGGTGCGTACCGGGCGTGCACCAGGGCGCGCTTCTCGTCGTGCGGCAGGTCGCCGAGGACGTCGCGCAGGTCGAAGACCGAGAGGTGCCGGAGCTGCTCGCGGCGGATGACGTCCTTCAACTCGTCGGAGTAGGCGTCGATGTGGTCGTCCGGGACGCGCACCAGATCGCCGAAGATGTGGCCGTCCGAGCAGATCACCATCCGGGCGCCGGGCGCGTGTATCTCGCGGACGGCCGCGCACAGCTCGTCCAGGAAGCCGAGCGAGAGCCGTTCGCCCTCGTCCGGGAGGTGGCCCAGCACCTTGGCGGGGTTCGGTGACTTGCATGGGAAGCCGGGCAGGGTGAACACGATCGGGTCGCCGACGGCCACGAAGGAGGCCAGCTGACGCAGTTGGTCCGGGAAGGCCGCGACCGGAGCCGGATCGTCGGGGTCGGCGGCACGGCGGTGGGGCAGCAGCAGCTCCAGGACGGCGGCGCAGGTGCGTTCGACCTGCTCCGGGGAGCCGGCGGGCGGTACGGGGGCGGCGATGGTGCCGACGGGCGGCATGCGGTCCTCCACGAGGGCATGGCGGTATGGCGTTCGGGACAGGCCGCAAGGCCGCGCGAACGCAGACGAATCCGATGGATCTGATGAATCGGGCGGGGCGGGGTGGGTCAGTCGCGCTTGTCGTAGGCCACGGGCAGGCGGTTGACGCCACGGGCGAGGACGGCCGGGATCCACTCGATCTCTGACTCGGCGACGGCCGGACGCAGACCGGGCAGCCGGGCCAGCAGGGTGCCGAGGGCGATCTGGAGCTCGGCGCGGGCCAAGGCGGCGCCGGGGCAGAAGTGGATCCCGTGGCCGAAGGACAGGTGCGCGTTGGGGGAGCGGTCGAAGTCGAGGGTGTCGGCCTCGGGGAACTGCTCGGGATCGCGGTTGGCCGCGCACAGCGAGACGATCACCGAGTCCCCGGCGGGGATCCGGGTGCCGTGCAGGTCGCTGTCCTCGGCGAAGAAGCGCCAGGTCGTGAGCTCGAACGCGCCGTCGTGGCGCAGGAGTTCCTCGACCGCCCGGGGGAGCAGCCCGGGGTCCTGGCAGAGCCGTTCCAGCTGGTCGGGGTGGCGCAGCAGGGTCATCAGCATGGTGCTGATCTGGTTGGTGACCGGCTCCTGGCCGGCCACCAGCAACTGGAAGATCATCGAGTCCAGCTCCTCCTGGCCGAGCTCGCCGCCGTCCCGTGCGGTGACCAGCCGTCCGAGCAGGTCGTCCGCCGGCGCCGTGCGCTTGGCCTCGACCACGTCGGCGATGTAGTGCTGGAGGGCGCGGAGCCGGGCCTCGTAGGCGGCTCGGCCGGGGTCGTTCGGGCCGACCGGCTGCACCACCTTGCCCCAGTCGCGGTCGAAGCGTCGTGCCAGTTCTGCGGGCAGTCCGATGACTTCGGCCAGGACCTGGAACGGGAAGTGGGCGGCGAAGCCGCCGATCAGGTCCGCACCCCCGTGCTCGGGCAGGGCGTCGACCAGGGCGTCGGCCAGCTGCTGGAAGCGCGGGCGCAGCGATTCGATCCGGCGCGGCGCGAAGGCGTCCAGGACGAGGCGGCGCATCGCGGTGTGCTTGGGCGGGTCCTGGTGCAGCAGGTGCACCTGGAGCTGGGAGTGCTGGGGCTCGGGCATGATCGAGGCGAGTCGCCGCCAGTCGTCGTTGCCGAGGCTGTGGTTCTTGCCCAGCCGCGGGTCGTTGAGCGCCTGGTGGGCGGCCTGGTAGCCGGTCACCAGCCAGGCGGCTATGCCGCTGGAGAACCGGACCCGGTGCACCGGACCGGCGTCGCGCAGTTCGCGGTAGAGCGGGTACGGGTCGCGCTTGTACCCACTTCCGTACAGCGGCACCGGCTCGACGCCGTGGATCACCGGACAGCGCGGTGGATCGGTGGCGGGGTGGGGATCGGGCGGGGTCATCGGGAAACCCTTCAAACGGGACGGGTGGGTCGGACAGGACGGATGGTTCGGACGGCCGAGTCGGGCCGGATCGGATCGGATCGGCCGGACCGGGCCGGATTGGGCCGGATTGGGCGGCGGGCGTCAGAGGGTGAGCGTCGGCCGGTGGTGGTCGAGCCAGAGCGAGAGGTCCACCACCCGTTCCAGGCGCAGGCGCTGGCCCCAGGACAGCTGCTCGGGGGCGGCGTCCAGGGCGGGCTTCAGGACCGCGGCGTCGGCGATCTCGCGGACGGCGGACAGGTCGAGGGCCTCGCGGGCGAGCTGCTGCAACCCCCGGGTGTACGCGGGGTGGTGGGTGGTCGGGTAGTGGTTCTTGGGCCGGTACAGGACGGACTCCGGTGCCAGGCCGATGCCGACGTCGCGCAGCAGGCTCTTCTCCCGGCCGTCGTGGCTCTTCATCGACCAGGGCGTGTTGAAGGCGTACTCGACCAGCCGGTGGTCGCAGTAGGGCACGCGGACCTCAAGCCCCTGCGCCATGCTCAACCGGTCCTTGCGGTGCAGCAGCTGGCGCAGCCAGCGGGTCAACGAGAGGTGCTGGAGCTCCCGTTGGCGGTGTTCCGTCGGGTTCTCGCCGTCCAGGTGCGGGACGGCGGCGAGGGCGTCGCGGTAGGTCGCGTCGCGGAACTCGCCGATCCGCAGCTCGGCGGCGAGTTCGGGGTTGAGCGGCATCGCCGCCTCGTCGCCGGTGACCAGCAGCCAGGGAAAGGTCTCGGCGGCGATGGCGGCCGGGTTGTGGAACCACGGGTAGCCGCCGAATACCTCGTCGGCCGCCTCACCGGAGAGCGCGACCGTGGAGTGCCGCCGGATCTCGCCGAAGAGCAGGTAGAGCGAGGTGTCCATGTCCCCGACGCCGATCGGCGAGTCCCGGGCCACCACCACCGCCCGCCGGTGCTCGGGGTCGAGCAGCGCGAGCGGGTCGAGGACCACCGTGCTGTGGTCGGTGCCGATGAAGCGGCCCGCCTCGGCGGCGTACGGGGTGTCGTGGCCGGTGCGCAGCACGTCGCCGGTGAAGCTCTCGGCCTGGTCGCTGTAGTCGACGGCGTACGAGCGCAGCCGCGCCCGCGTGCCGTGGGTGAGCCGGAGTTCGTCGGCGGCGAGAGCGGTGAGGACGGTCGAGTCGAGGCCGCCGGAGAGCAGACTGCACAGCGGGACGTCCGCCTCCAGCTGGGCGCGTGCGGTGTGGTTCACCAGGAAGCGCACCTGCTCGACGGTCCCGGGCAGGTCCGCCGTGTGCGGGCGGGCCGTCAACTCCCAGTACCGGTGCTCCCGTATGCCGTCACGGCCGATGACGAGCAACTCGCCCGGCGGTACCTCGCGCACGCCGGCCCAGAGCGTGGGACCGGTGTTGAACAGCAGGCTGTACGCCTCGCGCAGCCCGTCCGCGTCCACCCGGGGGTTCAGCTCGGGGTGTGCGAACAGGGCTTTGGGCTCGGAGCCGAAGGCGACCCCGCCGTCGATCCGCGCCCAGAACAGCGGCTTGACGCCCAGGCGGTCCCGGACGAGCAGGAGCTGCTCGCGGTGCTCGTCCCAGACCGCGAAGGCGTACATTCCCTCCAGTCGGTCGGCGATGCCCGCGCCCCACTGCTGGTAGCCGCGGAGGACCACCTCGGTGTCACTGCGGGTGCGGAACTCGTGCCCGAGGCGGCGGAGTTCGGCGCGCAGCCGGTGGTGGTTGTAGACCTCGCCGCTGTAGCTGAGCACGACGCCGGGCCGGTCTGGCCGGTCGGCCATCGGCTGGACGCCGCCGACCGGGTCGAGCACGGAGAGCCGGCGGTGCCCGAGGGCCGCATGGGTGCCGAGCCAGACACCCGTGGCGTCCGGGCCGCGCCGGGCCATGGTGGCGGTCATCGCCTCGATGACACCGGCGTGCCGACCGGTGTCCCGGGGGTCGTGGGCGTCCTGGGTGGTCCGGGCGTCCGGGCGGAAGGACACCCAGCCGGTGATGCCGCACATATGGCTGCTCCTCGGTGCGATCTGGTCTCTGTGAACGGGGCTCTGTGAACGGGGCTCCGCGAACCGGTCTGCGGATCGCGGTGCGTGGGCGGTAGGCGTGTGGCCGCGGGATGTGGCCGAACGGGCTGCGGGGTAAGGGAGTTGGCCGAACGGGCTGCGGGTCGGCAGGGCCGGTCAGCCGGCGGGCGCCGCCGGGCGCAGCCCGGACCGGAGCAGCAGGACCGCCGCCGCACCGGCACCGAGCGCCGCCAGCGCCAGCCCCGCCCGTACGCCGCCGCTGTCGGCACCGCCGAGCGCCCAGACGGCAGTGGCCAGCGCGGGGCCGAGGGTGAACCCGAGGCTGCGGGCGAGTTGGACCGCCGAGCCCGCCGTCGCCATCCGCTCCGGCGGTGCGGCACTCATCACCAGGGCCTGTACCGGACCGCCGTACAGCCCGGTCCCGAATCCGGCGAGCGCCAGCCGCCAGGCGACGTCGGCCGGTGTCCAGCCGTCCCCGAGCGGCACGAGCAGCAGGAGGCCGACCGCGGTCACCGCGGCCCCGGCGGTGGCCGGGGTGCGCGCGCCGAAGCGGTCGGCGAGCCGTCCGCCGAGCGGCCCGGCCAGGCCCATGGCGGCGGGGAAGCAGAGCACGGTCAGCCCGGTCGTGGTGGCGCTCACCGCCTCGTCCCGCTGGAGGTGCAGTGCGATCAGGTAGTGCATCGCGGCGAAGCCCGCCGCCAGTGCCAGCACGGCCGCGTGGATCCCGTACGTGCCCGCGTCACGCAGCACGCCGGTGACCCGGCGGCCGCCCGGTCTTCTCGCCCAGCCGACGGCGAGCGGCCCGGCGGGCACCGCCAGCAGCAGCCAGAACGGCGAGCCGGGGGAGAGGCTGAGCGCGAGCAGGACGGCGGTCACGGCGCCGCCGATCAGCGCGGCGTCGCCGAGGGTGCGCCGGTCGGGCGCACGCAGGGTGCCGCCCGGCGGGACGTTCCGCCGGGCGATCAGCAGAGCGGCGAGGCAGACCGGCAGCTTCACCAGGAAGATCGCCCGCCAGCCGAGGTGGTCCAGCAGCAGCCCGCCGAGGGCCGGGCCGGTCACCGCGCCGAGCGGTCCGAGCGTGGCGGGGACGCTCATCGCCCGGCCGCGCAGCTCGGGTCGGACCGACCGTGCGGCCAGGACCGGCATCAGGACGAACAGCACCGCGCCGAACGTCCCCTGCAGCAGTCGGGCGGCGATCAGCCAGAGTTCCGAGGGTGCGACCGCGGCGGCCGTGCTGCCCAGCGCAAAGCCGCAGATCGCGCAGAGCAGGGCGGGCCGCAGCCCCGCGCGGTCCAGCCACTGGCCGGCGGGCAGCAGCAGGGCGACCACGGGCAGCTGGTACCCGAGCACGGCCCATTGGGCGGTCTCGACGGAGACCCCGAAGCTGCGGGAGAGCGAGGAGACCGCGATGTTGACGATGTTCATGTCGAGCATCGCCACGAAGGACAGCAGCCCCGCGACGAACACGAGGCTCCACCGGTCGACCGTCAACGACGCAGCGGTCTGGCCGGTCTGGCCGGCCCGGCCGCCCTGCCCGGCTGGTGCGGTACGTGTGGCCTGTGCGGTCTGTTCGGCGCCGGACGGCGACCCGGCGATACCCGGGTCCGGACCGTCGGCGGGCGACCGACGGGGGCCCGGACCCGGGTGGGTTCCGGGCTCTCGTGGGAGCATGCGAGCCCCTCCCTCCGTAGTGACGGACGCCGTCGGCCGACGGCGTCCGTCACAGCAGTCGGGCGTAGGCCGCCGCGAGTTCCCGAACAGACGGTTGATTTTCGGGTCGGTGCGGACGGCAGCCGAACCGATCAGCGGGCGTCCGGCGTTGCGCAGCCGTCAGCCGTCAGCCGTCAGCCGTCAGCCGTCAGCCGTCAGCCGTCAGCCGTCAGCCCGCCAGCGCGGGAGATCGCTCCCGCCCGGTCCACGGCGTCCGCCCGGGGCGCTGCGCTTCGCCGATCCCGCAGCGCCCCGCCGAGGCGCCCACCGGACCGCGTGCTGCCGAACCGCGCCCCGCCGAACCGCGTGCCGTCGGGTCGGCCGTACCCCAGTCGCCGTCCGCCGAGCGGAGCAGCGCCACCAGTTCGTCCCGGGCTCGTGCGACCCGGGACCGTACGGTGCCCACCGGGCAGCCGGACACCGCCGCCGCCTCGGCATAGCTGAGGCCGACGACCTGGGTGAGGACGAAGGCTTCCCGCCGCTGTGCGGGCACCCGGTCCAGCAGGTCGCCGAGCACCACCTCGTTCTCGAAGCGCGGTACCTCGT
Source organism: Kitasatospora sp. NPDC056138 (assembly GCF_042264695.1). Taxonomy (NCBI): domain Bacteria; kingdom Bacillati; phylum Actinomycetota; class Actinomycetes; order Kitasatosporales; family Streptomycetaceae; genus Kitasatospora; species Kitasatospora sp. NPDC056138. Next base: position 6,750 of record NZ_JBHJVK010000054.1, read on the forward strand.
CGGGCCGTTGCTGCTGTTCGACCGCGGCCTGCCAGTCCGGCAGCGCCGCGCACTGCGGACGGGCCGCCGCGCTGCGGTAGCGGTCCACCACCACCCGGCGGGCGATCGACAGCAGCCAGGTCCGGGCGGAGGAGCGGCCGGCGAAGCCGGGCAGGCTGCGCAGTGCGCGCAGGAAGGTCTCCTGGGCGAGATCGTCCGCGGACTGGACGTCGGTCAGGTGCGCGACGAACCGCCACACATCCCGCTGGGTGGCCCGGACGAACGCCTCGATGTCCGCAGGGCGCCCGCTCCGGGCACGCAGGGCCAGGGCCGTCAGCTGCTCGTCATCCACGGCACACCCCCGGCTCACCGGCTCGGACGGCCAGGAGCGCCGAAGCGGCCGAGGGCTCCGGCGCTACCGCACGCACGGTCGAGTAGGGGACCATGACGGCATGACCTGTGCCGACTACCGAAGCGCGATGTCCGCCCAGCTCGACGGTGAGCGTACGGGCGCGGCGCTCACGGCGGTCGGCGCCGGGGACGGCGCCGACGGCCGGGGCCTCACCGCGCACGCGGAGCAGTGCGCCGACTGCCGCGACTGGCTGGCGGCGGCCCGCAGGCTCCGGGCGCTGACGGCCGGGGCACAGGGCCCGTCGGCCGAGTGGTCCGCCGGCTTGCTGGACCGGTTGCTGGAGCGGCTGGACACCGACGGGGACGACGAGGCCCGGACGGCGTGAGAGCGCGGCGGCCGGAACGACCGCGGCCGGAACGACGGGCGCGCCGACACGGGCACCGGCACTGACAACGGCACGGGCACCGGAACGGGCGCTGACGGAAGCGACGGGGTGTCCGCCGCCGAAGGGATGTCCTGAGGTCACGGCATGTCCTGAGGGCAGGGAGTGGCTGCGGCACCGCGATCGGCGGCACCGCCAGGAGAGCGCGCGTCACCACGGCGCGCCGGACGCACGCCGTTGCCGCCCGGAACAGGGGCGCGGAGGGCGTGCGGCCGCAGGACCGGAACAGCTGTCCGGGTGCGGTCGTCCGTCGCGGTGGTGCGAGCCGGTCCCCGCGGCCACCCCGGAAGGACCGGGACGGCGCAGACGGGGGCGACCTGCCCGCCGCTGCCGAGCGGACCTCGGAGGCGGCGCCGTGAGGCGCGCGGGATCTCCGGGACCCGACCTGTGCCGGACTGACTCGGGTGCGGCGTGGGTCGGATCGTGGTCGGACGTCGGTTCGGGACGTCCTGGGCTCAGCCGAGGCGGGCGCTGGGCACGGCGAGGACGACCGGTGGCCCGCGCCGGACGACGGCATGAGTGAGCAGCACCGATCTGGGCTGCCGGGCTCGACGGCGCGCCGCCGGACCGGGGACGGACGGCTCCGGGCTGCGCGGAACGAACAGCAGGAGCAGCGGTACCAGGACCGCCGCCAGCGTCCACACCAGCTGGAACAGGCCGGCCACCGCGGCCTCACCGCGCCAGAGCAGCAGTGCGCAGGCCAGGCCCGCCAGCAGGTGGGCCAGGACCATGCCGGTCGAGAGCCCGTGCGCCATCGACGTCGCCATCGACTCGGACAGCGCGTCGGCCGAACCGGTGGCGGACCCGGACCCGGGGGTCATCCCGGGCATCGCCTGCGACATCGCCGACGGGTCGGTCAGAGCGGTCACGCCGCCGTGGAGCCGGACCGCGTGCGCGGCCTGAACCGCCGAGCCCGGCCCGTAGGGCGGAAGCCCGGCGGCGGACAGGGCGGCCGGGTCGAGGCCGGCCGCGCGGGCCAGTTCCAGGGGCTGCACCCCGGCGGGGATCCCGTCGGAGGTGCAGAGCAGCAGCCGGGTCCAGTCGAGGGCTCCGCGTGCCTGCCCGGAGGCGTGGGCGGCGGAGGCACCCGTGCCCATCGGTGCGCCGCGCTCGAAGAGCAGGTGCAGACAGGTCTGCGCCGCGATCATCCAGGCGCTGATCACCGCCGGTCCGCGGCGCTGCCCGGCCAGCAGCCAGGTGACTGCGGCCGTTCCGGCGAAGGCGGCGAGCAGGACCCACCCGGGGATCCCGGCTTCGGACATGCTGAGGTGCGCGGTGGCGGACATCGCCACGCACAGGGTGGCGAAGACCACGGCGCGGATGGTGCGGAGCTGCCAGGTCGTCACGATGCCGACCATCGTCGCATCCGCGCCGCCCGACTGTCCGACCGCCTCCGGGTTGTCGCTGCCTTCGGCTGGTACTCGACCGTCGGTGGCGGTGTGGACGGCACGCCGAGGCCGCCCGGAATCCGCTGTTCCGGACGGCCCGGAGGCGCCGCTGCCTGATTCGGCGGCCGTGCTCATCGCCTGGCCGCGCACCGAGTCCGGCCGTGCTCGTCGCCTGGCCGCGCACCGAGTCCGGCCGCGCTCATCGCCTGGCCGCGCACCGAGTCCGGCGGCGCTCCGAGTCCGGCCGCGCACTGAGTCGCCGAGTTCGGCGGCGTTCCGAGTGCGGGCGTGTCCAGGGTCCGGCCGCGCCGGGAGGTTGACCGGGCTTCAGAAGCCGACGGGCTGCTGACGGGTCGGCAGCTGGTGCGAGGTCACGGGGATCGGTGGCGCGAGGTTCCGTTCGGGCCGGTGCAGCGCGGGGTCGGTCGTGACGCCGGTACGCGGTCCGGCCGGCTCGTTGGTCGGGAGCGGGATGAGCCGGCGGGCGGTGAGGTGGCCGACCCAGTGGCGGTGGCAGCCGGGGCAGGCGGGCGCGCCGTCGGGCGAGTAGGGGGAGGCGACGGGAATGCCGTCGTGGGAGAAGTACTCCCAGTCGGCGCCGTCCTCGTCGCGGTAGTGCTGCACGTCGTAGTCCGCGGTCCAGCCGTGCCAGCAGTGCCCACAGGTGAATTCGACTCGTTCCACAGCCAGTTCGGTGATCATGGCGCCTGCCTTTCCCTGGGTGGTTCGGCGGTGGCGGCTCGGAATCGGGGATCGCGGGGCCGCTACGCGAGCTGGGCGGTGGGCATCGCCTCCGCCGGCTGCGGCGGCCCGGGAGCCGCTGCGGGGCCCGGGGCGGTGGGCGGCGCGGGGGAGGCGGGTCCGCGCAGCGGTACCGGCAGGAGGGAGTGCGCGAGCGGCACCAGGTCGGCGACGGCCGCCCGGAAGGCGGCCTCGTGGACCGTCGGGAACACCGGCAGCAGCCGGTCGAGGCCGGTCAGCCGCAGGAGGTGCAGCACCCGGCCCTCCGGTACGGCGAGGAGGAACCGGCCGCCGTGGCGCAGTGCGGTCTTGTGGGCGTCGACGAGTGCGCCCGCACCGTAGGCGTCGCAGAACGAGAGCCCGGAGAGATCGGCGATCACCCGCGCCCGCGGGCCGCGCCGGGCGAGGATCCCGCTGACCTGGAGGCGCAGCTGCTCCGCGGTGGCGATGTCGAGCTCGCCCGCCGCGCGCACCACCCACCAGCCGTCCTCCCGGCGTGATGACAGCTGTAGATACATGTCCTGCCCTCCTGTCCCGAGGGCCTGCTCACACCCGCACGCGGTGTTCCGCGTTTATCGGATATATCGGCCATATAACCCAAATGGTGCAGCCTTGACAAGGCCCTGGCGCCCTCGGGTTCGGAGCTGCCGCCCGGGTTCGGCTCCCCGCCCGGGTTCGGGGCTACCGTTCGCGCCCGGTGCGGAGCTCGGCGCGGCGGGTGTGCCAGCGGGCCAGCAGGGTGGGCAGTTCACCGCGCACGAACTCGAAGAACTCCAGTGACTCGGCCAACCGCGCCCCCGCCGGGCTGTCCGCGCCGAGCGCGGCGATGCCCTCCCGCAGGCTGCTCTCCCAGCGCACCAGCATCTGGTCGCGCCGCACGGAGGCCTCGTACCAGACGTCGTCGTGCACCCGGTAGCGGTCGCGGCGCGAGCCGGGGTCGCGCTCGCGGCTGACCAGGTTGAGCTGGATCAGGTAGCGGACGGCGCCGGAGACCGCCGCCGGGCTGACCTGGAGGAGTTCGGCGAGTTCGGCCGCCGTCAGCCGTCCGGAGTCGGTGGCCAGCAGTGCGGTGAAGATCCGTGCGGGCATCCGGGGGAAGCCCGTGTCGCCGAGCACGCTGGCGAACCGCTCGATGAAGGTGCTGACGGCCTGCTCGTCCCGTCCCCGGCCCTCCCGCCCCTGCCCGTCCTGGGTCTGCCCGTCCCGCGTCTGCATGGCCTCTCCCGCCGACTCCGTGATCACCGCCGCATCATCCCGCACCCGCGCCGTAGCCGTGAAAGCCGTAGCCGTGAACGCCGTAGCCGTCAGCCGTCACTGCGAAGGCCGCTGGAATCCATGGACTTCAGAACATTCACGATTCTGTGAAACAAGAGTACCGTGGGCGCCATGACTACCGCCATCACGGTGTCCGGCCTGGTGAAGACCTACGGCCGGACTCGGGCCCTGGACGGACTGGACCTCACGGTCGCCCAGGGTGAGGTGCACGGCTTCCTCGGCCCCAACGGGGCCGGGAAGTCCACGACCATCAGGGTCCTGCTCGGCCTGCTGCGGGCCGATTCCGGTACCGCCCGCCTGCTCGGCGGCGACCCCTGGCGCGACGCCGTCGAGCTGCACCGCAGGCTCGCCTACGTCCCCGGGGACGTCGCGCTCTGGCGCAACCTCACCGGCGGCGAGACCATCGACCTGCTCGGACGGCTGCGCGGCCGGCCGGACCTCACCCGCCGCGCCGAGCTGCTGGAGCGGTTCGAACTCGACCCCACCAAGAAGGGCCGCAGCTACTCCAAGGGCAACCGGCAGAAGGTCGCCCTGGTCGCCGCCTTCTGCTCCGACGTCGAGCTGCTCGTCCTGGACGAGCCGACCTCGGGCCTCGACCCGCTGATGGAGGAGGTCTTCCGGGCCTGCGTCGCCGAGGAGCGCGAGCGCGGACGCACCGTGCTGCTCTCCAGCCACATCCTCTCCGAGGTCGAGGCGCTCTGCGACCGGGTCAGCATCATCCGGGACGGCCGCACGGTGGAGACCGGCACGCTGACCGAGCTGCGCCATCTCACCCGCACCTCCATCGAGGCCGAACTCGCCTCCGTGCCCGACGGGTTGGCCGATCTGCCCGGGGTGTACGGCCTGGAGATCCGGGGCGGCCGGGTCCGCTGCCAGGTGGCCACCGGGCAACTCGGCCCCCTGCTCGCCCGGTTCACCGCCGCCGGGGTGCGCTCGCTGGTCAGCCGGCCGCCCACCCTGGAGGAGCTGTTCCTGCGCCACTACCGGAGTGCCCGGGGCCAGGAGCCGGAGGGGGACGACGGGCAGTGCGTGCGGGCCCGGGGAGTGGACGGGGCCGACGGGCAGAGCGCCCGGGTGGGGTCATGAACGGCCTTGCGGGCACGGGAACGCTGCTCCGCCTGGCCCTGCGCCGGGACCGGATCATGCTTCCGGCCTGGGTCTACGTCCTCACCGCCGCGACCCTCTCCACCGGGTACGGCCTCGGCAGGCTCTACGGCACCACCACTGCCCGCGTGCAGTTCGCGGCCGCCATGAACGCCAACGGTTCGCTGCGCGCCCTCTACGGGACGGTGTACGGCGCGGGCCTCGGCGGGCTGACGGCCTGGCGCATGGGCGCGTTCGGGGCGGCACTCGCCGGGCTGATGAGCATTCTGCTGGTGGTCCGGCACACCCGCGCCGAGGAGGAGGACGGGCGGCTCGAACTGGTCGGCGCCGGGGCGGTCGGCCGCCGGGCCCCGCTGACCGCCGCGCTGCTGACCGCGCTCGTCGCGGACCTGCTGCTGGCCGCACTGGTCGCGGCGGGTCTTGCGGTGCTCGGCCAACCCGTGGGCGGCGCGGTGGCGTTCGGGCTCGCGCTGGCCGCCGCCGGGTCGGTCTTCGCCGGGGTCGCGGCGGTGGCCGCCCAGATCGCGGAGACCGGACGGGCGGCCAACGGTGCCGCGGGCGCCGTCCTGGGCCTCGCCTTCGTCCTGCGCGCGGCCGGGGACGCGGCGGGCCCCGACTCCGCGGTGCGACAGCTGCGTTGGCTCTCACCGCTCGGCTGGTCGGAGCAGGTCCGGCCGTTCGCGGGGGACCGCTGGTGGGCCGTCGCGCTCGGGTTGCTGGTGGCCGGTGTCCTGGCTGCGGTGGCGTACACGCTGGTCGGCCGGCGCGACCTGGGGGCCGGACTGCTGCCCCAGCGTCCCGGACCGGCCACCGCCGCGCCCGCGCTCCGCAGCCAACTCGCCCTGGCGCTGCGGCTGCAGGGCGCCACCCTGTACGGCTGGTGCGCCGGCTTCGCCGTGGCGGGCGCGGTGTTCGGGTCGGTGGTCCGGGGAGTGGCCTCGCTGGCCGGGGACAATCGGCAACTGGCCGACATCCTGAGCCGGCTGGGCGGCCGGCCGGCCGTCGTGGACGCCTACCTGGCGAGCATCCTCGGCCTGCTCGGCATGGTCGCCGCGGTCTACGCGGTCCAGTCGGTGCAGCGGTTGCGCGGCGAGGAGACCGGTGGACGCGCGGAGCCCGTGCTGGCGACAGCGGTCTCCAGGACCGGTTGGGCGGGCGGGCACCTGCTCTTCCCGCTGCTCGGATCGGCGCTGCTGCTGGCCACCGGCGGCCTGGCCGCAGGGCTGACGGCGGGCGCGGTCCTGGGCGACTCCGCCGGACGACTCGGCGGGCTGGTCGGCGGTGCGCTCGCCCAACTTCCCGCGGTGTGGCTGACGGCGGCCGCCGTCCTGGCGGTCTTCGGACTGCGGCCAGGGTGGACCTCTGCGGGCTGGGCGGTGCCGGCCGCCTTCCTGGTGATCGGCTGGCTCGGTCCGGTCCTCCGGCTCCCACGCCCGGTGCTCGACCTCTCGCCCTTCAGCCACCTGCCGCGCCTGCCCGGTGGCGCCTTCGAGCTGCAGCCCCTGTTCTGGCTCACCTCGGTCGCCGCCGTCCTGACCGCCATCGGCCTGGCCGCCCTGCACCGCCGCGACTTCGGCTGACCGGGGTTCGACGGGCGGCGGGACGGCTCGTGAGGCGGCTCGCGGGGCGGCCGGGCGCGAGGAGTCCGATCACGGTGGTACTTTTTGAACCTGTTCATTTTGAACCTGTTCAGAATGATCGTGATCGACGTACGAGGGGGAGTCATGCCCGAGCAGCCGACGCACTCCGTGCCGCCACCCGCCGGGACGGGGGCCGCGACCGCGCAGCCCGCGGCGCTGGTGTCCGGCCCGGCCCGGCCGGGGGCGGCCTGGCCCAGCGGGGGTTACCACCCGTACCAGCCGTGGGTGCCGGTCCGCGCGCCCTGGCTCAGGGCCACCGATGCCGCGAAGCCGGCCGCACCACCTCTGGCGGTGCTCTGGTCGGCCCTGGGCGCGGGGCTGCTGACGGCGGCGCTGTTCGCCGACGGGCTGGGCGCAGGGGCGCTGGTGTGCGCCCTCGCGGTGGCGGTCGGGGCCGGGGCGGCCGCGCACCGCGCGGGGCGGCGGCTGCGGCCCTGGACGGTGGTGTGGAGCGTCGCGGCCCTGGTGCTGCTGGCCGTTCCGGCGCTCACCGACGCGGACTGGCCGACCGCGCTCGCCCTGGTGGCGGCCGTCGGCTCGGCCTCACTGGCGCTGCACGGCGGCCGCCGCTGGGCAGGCGTGCTGTTCGGCGCGGTCGGTTTCGCCGAGTACTGGATCGATGCCGTCCCGTGGCTGCTCGGAGCCCTGCGCGGGCGGTCGCTGCCGGCGCGGCAGCGGTGGCTGCCGGCGGTCAGGGCGGTGGGCCTGGCGGCCGTCCTGCTGGTGGTGTTCGGCGCCCTGTTCGCGAGCGCGGACGCGGCGATGGGCGAGCTGCTGGGCGGCCTGGTCCCCCCGCTCGACGTCTCCGGTCTGCCGGTGCGGGCCGTGCTGTTCGTCCTGGGAGCCTTCGGCGCGCTGGTGGTGGCGCGGGCCGCCGCCGCCCCGCGCCGGTGGGACAGGCTGCCGGTCAAGCGGGGACGTGAGCGCGGCCGGGTGGAGTGGGCGGTGCCGCTGGTCGCGCTGATCGTGCTGTTCGCCGGGTTCGCCGCCGTCCAGGCCGCCGTCCTGGTCGGCGGTTACCGGAGGTTCGTGCGGACCCCGGGCATCAGCGCGGCCGACTACGCCCGGCAGGGTTTCTGGCAGTTGCTCTGGGTCACCGTGCTCACCCTGGTGGTGGTCGGGCTGGCCAAGCGCTGGGCGCCGCGGAGTTCCGCGCGGGACGTCCTGCTGGTCAAGGGCGTGCTGGGGCTGCTGTGCGCGCTCACCCTGGTGGTGGTGGCCTCGGCGGTCCGCCGGATGCAGCTCTACGTCGACGCGTTCGGTCTCACCCGGCTCCGGCTGTCGGTGGTGTGGGCGGAGTGCTGGCTCGGCTCGGTCTTCCTGATCCTGCTGGTGGCGGCGGTGCTCGGCTCGGTGCGCCGGCTGCCGCGGGTGCTGGTGCTCAGCGCGGTGGTGGCGGTCGCGGCCTTCGGCCTGATCCGGCCGGACGCGGTCATCGCCGACCAGCAGGTGGACCGCTTCCACCGGACCGGCCGGATCGACCTCGCCTACCTGCGCGAGCTGTCCACCGACGCGGTGCCCGCGCTCGACCGGCTGCCGGTCGACCAGCGGCTCTGCGCACTGGAGCCGACGGTCCGCCGGCTGAGCACCGACCCGGCTCCCTGGTACGCCATCAGCCTGTCCGAGAGCCGGGCCCGCGACCTCCTGCGGAGCGGCACCGCCTCGGCGGGCGAGGTCGGCGCCGCCTGCACCCGCTCCGGGCTCGACGAGTCCTCCCGCTACTGAGTCCGCGCGGCAGCCGGTGGCCGGGCACCCGCCACCCGGCCCCGGGCCGGGCGGCGGGTTTCGAGGGCGGGGCCTTCGGGAGTCCGGGCCACCGGGTGCCCCGGCGGTCGGCGGCACCCGGTGGCCCGGGAGCGCTCAGCCGATCGTCAGGACGGCCTTGCCACGGATGCGGCGATCGAGCAGGGCCAGCGCGGCCTCACCCGCCTCGGACCAGTCGCCCTCCCAGTCGACGGCCGTGCGCAGGTGGCCCTCGGCGACGAGGCGGGACAGCTCGGCCAGGTCGGCCCCGGCGCTGCCGCCGTGCCGGAAGCCGTGCAGGCTGATCTCGCCACCGAGCAGCTGGTACGCCGCGAACTCGGTGGGCTCACCGGAGGTGGCGCCGACCGAGACCACCACGGCGTGCTCGGCGAGCCGCCCGAGCAGACCGGTGAGCAGCGGGCCGCCGACGTTGTCGAGGACGAGGTCGATCGGCTGGTCGATCTCCTCCGCGCCGGTGACCACGTGGTCGGCGCCGAGCCCGGCCAGCCCCTCGCCGCGGGCCCTGCTGCCGACCAGGGCGTAGACCTCGGCCCCGGCCAGGTGGGCGAGCTGGACGGCGAAGGTGCCGACTCCGCCGGAGGCACCGGTGACCGCGACCCGCTTGCCGGCCGCGAGCCCGCCCCTGCGCAGGGCGCGCAGTGCCGTCACCGCGGCGGTCGGCAGGGTGGCGGCCTGGCCGAACGTCACCTCGTCGGGGAGGACGGCCACCTCGTCGATGTGGACGGCCCGGAGCTCGGCCCAGCCGCCGCCGGACTGCTTGAAGGCGACGACCCGGTCGCCGACCTTCGGCCCGCGCCCGGAGGCGGCGGCCCGCTCGATCACCCCGGCCGTGTCCCAGCCGGGGACGGTGCCGTCCGGGGTGAGTCCGTCGGCCTTCGGGAGCTCGCCGTAGTTGAGCGAGAAGGCGGCGACCCGGATCAGCACCTCGTCGGCGCCGGGCACCGGATCGGGTGTCTCGCTGAGCTGCAGTCGGCCGACGGCGGAGTGGTCTGCCACAAGTGCGCGCATGGAGCTGACAGCCCTTCGTGTGGATGGTTGCGGAGCGATGTCGTATCCGAACCGGGGGCTTTGCCCTGGAATTCCCGAACCACTGAAGGATTCTGACGGGTCGTCTGTCCGGCGGTGCGTCCGCTGGAACTCCGACGACCGGGACCCTGTTCCAGCCATGTGATGTATGCCATTGTACATGTCACACTCTCTGCCGGGTGGTCAGGAGTGCCCCAACCCTCTTGGCCGCCACGGTCCGTCCCCCTCCTCGGGCGTGCCTTCCGCGTGCCCGCAGACCGGCCAGGAGTCCCCCCACATGAGTACCCCTTCCATACCGAGGGCCTTGCCCAGGCTGCTGACCGCAGCACTGGCGTGCTGCCTGGGCCTCGTCGTGCTCACGCCCGCCGCCCAGGCCCATGCGGCGCCCGCGCCCGCCCGGGCCCACGCTCCGGCCGCGCCCGCCCAGGCCCCGGCCGCCGCCGTCCCGTCCGCTCTGCCGCCCCAGGCGGCGGCCAGGCCCGCCGCGCCGGACGCCGCCGCCGACGAGAGCCGTCAGGGGACGGTGGACGCCGCCCACCGCGCCCCGCTCAGGGTGCCGGCCCGCCCCGCCCGTACCGCTCCCCGGGCCGCAGCTGCCGCCTGCAACGTGTCCGACTTCACCGGCCGCACCGGCAGCGCCCTCGTCCAGCAGATCGAGTCGGCCGGCGTCGACTGCGTCAACACCCTCTTCACGCTCACCGGCAACGACGCCTACCTGGCCTTCCGCGAGCCGCAGATGGTCAGCGTCGCCGACGCGCTGCGGGACGTCGCCGCCGCCTACCCGGGCGACGACAGCACGTCGGCCGAACAACTGGTGCTCTACCTGCGGGCCGGCTACTACGTTCAGTGGAACAACGCCTCCACCGTGGGCGGTTACGGCACCGCGCTGCAGACGGCCGTCCGGGGCGGCCTGGACGCGTTCTACGCGAACCCGCACTCCGGTGACGTCACCGACGCCAACGGCGCGGTGCTCGCCGAGGCCGTCACGCTGATCGACAGCGCCCAGGAGAACGCCCGCTACCTGTACGTGGTCCAGCGCCTGCTCAAGGGCTACGACCCCGGCAGCTACAACTCCTCGTACGGGATGCTCAGCGCCGTCAACAACACCTACACCGTGCTCTTCCGGGGCCACCAGCTGCCCGAGTTCACCGCCGCCGTGCAGGCCGACCCGAGCCTGCTGGACACCCTGCACGACTTCGCCGTCGCGAACGACGCGCTGCTCGGCACCGACCAGTCCTACCTGACCGCGAACGCGGGCCGCGAGCTCGGACGCTTCCTCCAGCACGCCGGACTCCTCGACCGGACCCGGCCGTTGGTGAAGGACCTGCTCGACCGCAGCAGCATGACCGGCCGAACGGCGCCGCTGTGGACCGGACTCGCCGGCATGACCGACAGCTTCGACCAGGGCGACTGCGCCTACTACGGCACCTGCGACCTCGCCACCCGGCTGCGCGCCACCGTCCTGACCACCACCTACACCTGCAGCCCCAGCATCCGCATCGTCGCCCAGCAGACGGGCCCGGCGGACCTCGACGCGACCTGTGCCAGCCTGCGCGGGCAGGACGCCTACGTCCACGGCATCGTCAGGGACGACGGCCCGGTCGCCGACGACCACAACTCGACCATCGAGGTCGTGGTCTTCCACTCCAGCGCCGACTACCAGAACTACGCGGGCCTGATCTTCGGCATCAGCACCGACAACGGCGGCATGTACCTGGAGGGCGACCCGGCCGCGACCGGCAACCAGCCGCGCTTCGTCGCCTACGAGGCCGAGTGGCTGCGGCCGAGCTTCCAGATCTGGAACCTCAACCACGAGTACACCCACTACCTGGACGGCCGCTTCGACATGTACGGCGACTTCGACGCCGGGGTGTCCACGCCGACCGTCTGGTGGATCGAGGGCTTCGCCGAGTACGTGTCCTACTCCTACCGCAACGTCGGCTACGACGCGGCGATCGCCCAGGCGGCCCGGGGTACGTACCGGCTCAGCACCCTGTTCGACACCACCTACGCCGACGACACCACCAGGATCTACAACTGGGGCTACCTGGCGGTCCGTTACATGCTCCAGTCGCACCGCGCGGACATCGACACCCTGCTCGGCCACTACCGGGTGGGCGACTGGGCCGCCGCCCGCACCCTGCTGACCGGCACCATCGGCACCCGCTACGACAGTGACTTCGCGGCCTGGCTGACCGCCTGCGGCGCCGGGGACTGCGGACCGGGCACGCCGACGGCGGCCGAGTGCACCTCACCCGACACCCGTGAACTCGGTCGGGACTGCGGCCGCAGCAACCTGGCCGCCACCACCGGGAACTACAGCTACCTGTACCTGCGGATCCCGGCCGGCACCAGTCGGCTGACCGTCACCTCGACCGGCGGCACCGGGGACGCCGACCTGTACTACAACCCCGACGGCTGGGCCACGACGAGCAGTTGGACCGCCCGTTCGACGCAGTCCGGCAACGCGGAGACGCTCACCGTCGACAACCCGCCGGCCGGCATCGTCTACCTCAGCCTGTACGCGAGGTCCGGGTTCGGCGCGGTGAACCTGTCCACCTCGTACTGAGCGCGGCCCGCAGCCGGTGGCAGGGCTCCGCCGGAGCCCCGCCACCGGCTGCGGGAGGTCAGCCGGCCGTCTCCTCGCCGAGCCGGTGCTGCTGGATCTCGGGGCGCTCGCTGTCCCAGAGCACCTCCCAGACCTTGAACACGCAGTGGAAGGTGCGCGTGGCGCCCCGGGACGCCAGCAGGTAGGAGTCGCCGTCCCGGTAGAGGGTGCGCTGCTTGGCCATCATCGGGTGGTCGGGTGTGTAGCCGGGCACGAGCTGCTTCAGTGCGGTCACCGCCTGCTCACGGGTTCCCTCGACCTCGGTGAGGACCCGGGGGGCCCAGATCATGTGGTCCCCGCTCCCGACGTTCTCCTCGACCACCAACGCCCAACGAGCCATGGCCCGCCCTCCGTTCCGCCCCGGCAACCTGTTCGACCGGCCAGCGGCGTCAGCCTACGCGGCCCACGAGGTGTCTGCGGCGGGCGATGATCCGCAGGGCGGCCTCCGAGGGGGAGCCCGCCTCCACGGTGTGCATCAGCAGGGACTGGTCCGGGTCGTCCGGCAGTCGCAGCGTCTCGTAGGAGAGCGTGAACTCGCCGACCGCCGGGTGGCGCAGATCGTGTGCGCCGTGCGTCTTGTCCCGGACCTCCTGGTTCGCCCACAGCCGCCGGAAGTCCGCGCTCGCCTCGGACAGCTGCCCGATCAGCGTGGCGAAGTCCGCGTCGCACGGATGCCGTCCGGCGTCCATCCGCAGGTAGGCGACCAGGTCCCGGGCCTTGCCCTCCCAGTCCACGAACCGGGCCCGGGCCTGTGGGTGGCAGAACACCAGCCAGGCGAGATTGCGCTGCTCGGACGGCAGCCCGTCGAGGTCGACCATCAGCAGCGCCGAGAACATCTCGTTCCAGGCCAGGATGTCCGTCCGCCGCCCGATCACGTACGCGGGCACCTCCGGAATCGACTCCAGCAGCCGGCGCAGCCCGGGGCGGACCACCTGGGCCGACGAGGAGCCGTACGCGTTGCCGTTGACCGCGTGCGGCCGGGCCAGCCGGAACAGGTGGGAGCGCTCGTCCTGGTCCAGCCGCAGCGCGCTGGCCACGGCGTCGATCACCGCGTCGGACACGTTCTCGGAACGGCCCTGCTCGAACCGTACGTAGTAGTCCACACTGACCCCGGCGAGCTGGGCCAGCTCCTCCCGGCGCAGACCGGGCACCCGACGGCGCTCGCCGTACTGCAGCAGCCCTGCCTGCTCAGGCTTCAGCCTGGCCCGGCGGGACCGCAGGAAGGTGCTCAGTTCAGCTCGATTCCCCATGCCTCCGATCCTAAGGGGGGTCTGCCGGACCCAGGGTCCAGCAGTTCCCAGGTTCGCCGGTTCCGGGGAAGAGCTCGGCCCTGGGTGGACTCCGCGACTCGGCGCAGCATGGACGGTGACACCACAACCGAGACGGGCACCGGGCCGGGAGCAGCCGGATCCACCGGGCCAGCAGAGGACCAGCCGCCATGAGCACCACCGTCGCCGCCTACGCCGCACCCGCCCCCAAGGCACCGCTGGAGCGCACCACCATCACCCGCCGCGCGGTCGGCGAGCACGACGTCCTGATCGAGATCAAGTACGCGGGCATCTGCCACTCCGACATCCACCAGGTCAACGAGGACTGGGGACAGGCGCCCTTCCCGATGGTCCCCGGCCACGAGATCGCCGGAATCGTCACCGAGGTCGGCTCCGGCGTCACCCGGCACGCGGTCGGCGACCGGGTCGGCGTCGGCTGTTTCGTGGACTCCTGCCGCACCTGCGTCAACTGCCTGGCCGGCAACGAGCAGTACTGCCTGAAGGGCATGCACGCCACCTACCCCGCAGGCCCCGACGGGCAGCCCGCCTACGGCGGCTACAGCACCCACATCGTCGTCGACGAGAACTACGTGCTGCGCATCCCCGAGGGCATCGGCCTCGACGTCGCCGCACCGCTGCTCTGCGCCGGGATCACCCTCTACTCCCCGCTCAGCCACTGGCAGGCCGGTCCCGGCAAGAAGGTCGCCATCGTCGGCCTGGGCGGCCTCGGGCACATGGGTGTGAAGATCGCCAAGGCGATGGGCGCCGAGGTCACCGTCCTCAGCCAGAGCCTGCGCAAGCAGCAGGACGGCCTGCGGCTCGGTGCAGACCACTTCCACGCCACCTCGGACCCGGCCACCTTCACCGAGCTGGCCGGCAGCTTCGACCTGATCGTCAGCACCGTCTCCGCCACCCTCGACATGGACGCCTACCTCGGGCTGCTCACCGTCGACGGCACCCTGGTCAACGTCGGTGCCCCGGCCGAGCCCAACTCGGTCAGCATGTTCTCGCTCATCTCGGGCCGCAGGTCACTGGCCGGATCGATGATCGGCGGCATCCGCGAGACCCAGGAGATGCTCGACTTCTGCGCCGCCCACGGCTTCGGCGCCGACATCGAGACCATCGGCGTCGAGGAGATCAACGACGCCTACCAGCGGGTCCTCAGCAGCGACGTCCGCTACCGCTTCGTCATCGACATCGCCACCTTCGCCGCCTGACCGGCGTCCGCCCGCACCGGCGTCCGCCCCGTGCGGGGGCGAGGGCCGAGCCCGTGCGCCCCCGGCCGATCCGTCGGCCGGGGGCGCCGTCGCGTCTTCCGCCCGGGGCGTCCCGCCGCCGCACCCGTCGCCGTACGGCGGGTCGGGCGGGCAGCCCGGCGGGTTACTTGAGCAGGCGGGACAGGCGCCGGTCGGCGAGCACCCGGCCGCCCGTCTGGCAGGTGGGGCAGTACTGCAGGGACTTGTCGGCGAAGTTCACCGAGCGGACGGTGTCGCCGCAGCGCGGGCAGGGCTCGCCGGAACGGCCGTGGACGGCGAGGGCGGACTTCTTCTCGGACTTCAGCGCGTCGGCCGGCGCGTCGTGGGCCTGGGCCACCGCCCTCCCCAGCACCTCCCGGACGGCGGCGTACAGCTGCGCCAGCTGCTCCTCGTCCAACGCGGAGGCGATCGCGTACGGGGAGAGGCGGGCCGCATGCAGGATCTCGTCCGAGTAGGCGTTGCCGATCCCGGCCAGCACGGACTGGTCGGTGAGGAAGGTCTTGAGCCGCTGCCGGGCGCCCGTGGCGAGTCCGGCCAGCACCGCCGGGGTGAAGCCCGCGCCGAGCGGGTCGGCACCGAGCCGGCCGATGCCCGGTACCAGCTGCGGGTCGGTGACCACGTAGGCGGCGAGCCGCTTGGTGGTGCCCTGTTCGGTGACGTCGAAGCCCGAGCCGTCGTCCAGCACCAGCCGGAGGGCCAGCGGCCCGCGCCCGGGGCGGACCGGCCTGGCGGCGAAGGCGGCCCGGTGCCGGATCCAGCCCGCCCGGGCCAGGTGGAGGACCAGGTGCGGGCCGCCCGCCGTCCGGAGGTCGAGGAACTTGCCGTACCTGCCGACCCCCTCGACGGCGCGCCCCTCCAGCGCGCTCACCGGCGGGTCGAAGGTCTTGAGGACCTGGACGGAGAGCACCTCGACGCGGGCGACGGTCCGGCCGGCGGAGGCTTCGGCCATCCGCTCGGCCAGGGCCTGGACCTCGGGCAGTTCCGGCACACGGCCAGTCTGGCCCGGCCGGGCCGCCCCCACGAGCCGGCGCCCGGGGCTGGCCGGCCCCGGGCGGTCAGGTACCGGCGGGCTGTGGCCCGGGGACCTCGTGGTCCGGTCGTGGTGGTGTTCGGCGAGGGCGAGCAGCGCTCCGGCGTCGACCGCCGCCGCCGGTTCCCCCCTGACCGCTCGCTCGGCCGTCCTGCCGGGCGGCCGTCCGCCCGCCGTCGGCGGGGTGCGCTGCGGACAGCCGCCCGGGGGCGGGAAGTGCTACTTGATCCCCGCCGAGCTGCAGGCGTCCGAGTACTGGTCGTTGCAGATGTCGGAGGCCTTGTAGAGGCCGCCCGCTATCACGGTCTCCGCGACCTTCTGCTTGGTCACCACCAGCGGGGTGAGCAGCGTCGACGGGATCCGGTTGCCGCCGCTGACGGTCACCGTGGTGGCCACCGAGGTGACGTCCAGGCCCTGGATCAGGTAGACGGCGAGGTTGGCGGCGGCGTCCGTCTCCGGCCGGAACGGCTTGTAGATGGTGTACGCCTGCTCGCCCGCGAGCACCCGGCGGATGGCGTCGACCGAGGCGTCCTGTCCGCCGACCGGGACGTTCTTGATCCCGGCGGACTGGAGGGCGCCGATGATCGCGGTGGACATGCCGTCGTTGGCCGAGTAGACCGCCTGGAAGCCGTCCTTGCCGAGCCGCTGGATCGCCTCGTTCATCTTCTGGGCGGCGACGTCGGGCTTCCACTCGCCGGACTGCTCGTAGACGACCTTCTTGACCTTGCCGTCCAGCACCTTGTGCGCGCCGGCCTTGAACTGGGCGGCGTTCGGGTCGGCCTCGGCGCCGTTGATCATGACGATGTTGGCGCTGGAGGCCTTGCTGCCGAGCGCGTCGAGCAGGGCCTGGCCCTGGAGCTCGCCGGCCCGCTCGGAGTCGTAGGCCACGTACGCGGCGACGTTGCCGGTGGCCAGCCGGTCGTAGGCGATGACCTTGACACCCTTGGCGTTGGCCGCGTCGATCCAGGACGCCGTGCCCTTGCCGTTCACCGGGTCGAGGAGGATGACCTTGACGCCCTTGTTCAGCATGTCGTCGAACTGCTGCTTCTGGGTCTGCTCGTCGCCGTCGGCGTTGGCGTAGTCGACGGTGCACTTGGTGCACAGCCCGTTGATCGAGGACTCGATCAGCGGCTTGTCGAAGGACTCGTACCGGGTGGACGAGGTCTTCTCCGGCAGCAGCAGGCCGACGGTCTTGCTGCTCGAGGTCGAGCTCGTGCTGTCGTCCTGGCCGCAGGCGGCCAGCGTCAGCGCCATCGACGCAGCGGTCGTGCCGACGATGATCCGACGCGTCATCGCGTTCATGGGGTGGTGCCTCCCTGAGAGCGCCGCACCGACGCGGCTGAGGGGGGAGTCAAGCGTCCGCGCGAGTTGGCGTCAAGAATTAAACCATCAGGGTGAGAGTGCTCGAACGGGGCATCACTCCGTGAAGAATCCATGCGGATAGTCGGGACGAGTCGGACACATCTCTGTCAAGCCTTCAACAAGTGACTCAGTGGGTGAGGTTCGCCGCCCAGGGGCCGCGCTCGGGCCGGGCCTCGGTGTCGACGTCCGGCCACGGTGGCATGGTGACGGCGGTGATCTGCAGCGGCGGGGAGTCGGTGGCGGCGCGGAACTGGAAGGCCGTGCCGAGCGGGACGGTCAGCACGGTCCCCGGCCGCAGGGCGGTGACCTCCTCGCGGCCGCCCTGGCGGCGCCAGATCTGTCCGGTGCCCTGGGTGACGTGCCAGATCTCCTGGACGGTGGCGTGCGAGACCGCCTGCGAGACCCCGCCGGGCGGCAGCTCGAACTGGGCCAGACTGCCCTGGCCCGCCAGCACCGCCAGCGGGCGGACGGTGGCGCCGTCGGGGGCGCGGACCACGACCGCCTGCGCCACGCTCCAGGTCTCGAATGCGGGGTGGTCCACCGGGCCGCTCCTTCACTACTCGGTATTACTCGGTATGAGCAGAGTGACTACCCGTCAATATGCTCGTCCGAGCCGTCACTGACTCCACGTCCGGCTCACGGTCCGTCCGTCGGCCCCCGTCCGGCCGCCCGTCCGACTCCCCGTCCGACTCCCCTTCCGGCTGTCCGTCCGGCCGCCCGCTCCGGCTCACCGTTCGCTGCGGACGACCAGGAACACCCCGCCCACCACGATCGCGCCGCCCAGGGCGATCGGCAGGCTCAACGGCTCGGAGAGGACGAGCCAGCCGAGGAACACGGCCACCACCGGGTTCACGTACGCGTAGGTCGCGACCAGCGGCAGCGGGGCGGACTGGAGCAGCCAGGCGTACGCGCTGAAGGCGACCAGGGAGCCGAACACGATCAGGTAGCCGAGGGCCAGCCAGGAGTGGGTGGAGACAGCCGACAGGTCCAGGTCGTGCAGCTCGCCCTTGGCGGCAGCGACCGGGAGGCAGGCGAGCCCGCCCGCGAGCATCTCGTACACGCTGGCGGCGAGCGGGTTGCGCGGCATCGGCAGCCGTCCGGCCAGGAAGGAGCCGGTCGACCACATCAGGGTCCCGGTGATGACGACGAGCAGCCCGGTCAGCTTCACCTCGCCGCTCAGGCCGGGCACGGTCAGCACCGCGAGTCCGGCCAGACCGACCAGCACGCCCGCGACGGTGACGGCCGGGGTGCGCTGACCGGACGCGCGGCGCAGCAGCACCACCCAGAGCGGAACGGCGGCCACCAGCAGCGCGGCGAGCCCGGACGGCACCCCCGACTGCTCGGCCAGCACCACCAGGCCGTTGCCGCCGAGCAGCAGCAGCACCCCGACCAGCGCCGCCGATCCCAGCTGGCGCGGCGTCACGCGCAGCGCGGACGGCCCCTGCCGCCATACCAGCAGGACGGCCAGCAGCAGTCCCGCCGTGACGAACCGGGCCGTCGCCGAGAGGAACGGCGGCATGGTCTCGACGGCTATTCGGATGGCCAGGTAGGTGGAGCCCCAGACGACGTAGACGATGGCGAGCGCGGCCCAGGCGGCGCCGCTCACCCGGGGGCGGTCGGTGCCCTCGCCGGTGGGCGGACCAAAGGTGGTGGGGACGGAGGGGTGGGACTGCCGTGGAGCAGCGGTCATGAGTATCTCCCGGTATTGGTGCTGTACCGGGTATCGCACCACAGCCGGGCCTCCGGGCGCGAGGGGAATGGACGTCCCGGCCGGGTCCGTGTCCGGTTCCGGAAGCCGCCGAGGGAGTACCGGGCGCGCGGACCGCGCCCGGAGGAGGTGCGGACCCGGCCGTGCGCCGGTCCGCCGAGTGGCTGAACCGGGTGCGCGCGCCGCTCGCCGCATCCCGTCCGGGGACCGGCGAGTGGTAGGCATGACCCCCCGGGAGGCGTGGGAGGAGCAGCCGGCGTGGAGTGGTTCGCGGCACCCGACTACTGGCTCGCGCGGCTGGTCTTCCAACGGCTGATCGCCGCGCTCTACTTGACCGGCTTCCTGGCCGCCGTCCGCCAGTTCCGCGCGCTCATCGGTGAGCGGGGCATGCTGCCCGTGCCCCGCTTCACCGCCCGGGTGCCGCTGGGCCGTTCGCCCAGCCTGTTCCACCTGTACTACTCCGACCGCGCGTTCGCCGCCGTCTGCTGGAGCGGCGCCGCGCTGGCGGCGGCGGTCCTCGCCGGGGCGCTGGACCTGGTCCCGCTCTGGGCGGCGCTGCTCGGCTGGGCGCTGCTCTGGGTGCTCTACCTCTCGATCGTCAACGTCGGCCAGACCTGGTACGCGTTCGGGTGGGAGTCGCTGCTGCTGGAGTCGGGTTTCCTGGCGGCGCTGCTCGGCAACGCCGGGATCGCGCCGCCGGTGCTGATCCTGTGGCTGCTGCGCTGGCTGCTGTTCCGGGTCGAGTTCGGGGCCGGGCTGATCAAGATGCGCGGCGACAGCTGCTGGCGGGACCTGACCTGTCTGGAGTACCACCACGAGACCCAGCCGATGCCGGGGCCCTTCAGCTGGTTCTTCCACCACCTGCCCGTGCCGGTGCACAAGGCCGAGGTGGCCGCCAACCACGTCGTCCAACTGGCCGTCCCGGTCTGCCTCTTCCTGCCCCAGCCGATCGCGAGCGCGGCCGCCCTGGTGATCGTGGTCACCCAGCTCTGGCTGGTGACCTCGGGCAACTTCGCCTGGCTCAACTGGCTGACCATTGCCCTCGCGCTCTCCGCCGTCGACACCGCGTCGGCCGCCCGGCTGCTCCCGGTGCCCGCGCGGCCCGTCCTGCACCCCGTTCCGCTCTGGTTCCAACTGCCGGTGCTCGCCGTGACGGTGCTCTTCGCGGTCCTCAGCTACTGGCCCGCCCGCAACCTGTTCGCCCGTCGCCAGCTGATGAACCGCTCATACAACCGGTTCCATCTCGTCAACGCCTACGGCGCCTTCGGCTCGATCAACCGGATCCGCTTCGAGGTGGTGGTCGAGGGCACCCACGCACAGGAGCTCGGGCCCGGCGTGCAGTGGCGCGAGTACGCCTTCAAGGGCAAGCCGGGCGAGCTGCGGCGGATGCCGCGGCAGTTCGCGCCTTACCACCTTCGGCTGGACTGGCTGATGTGGTTCGCCGCGATCTCCCCGGTGTACGGGCGCCCGTGGTTCGCCGCCTTCGTCGCCCGACTGCTGGTCAACGACCCGGACACGCTCGGGCTGCTGCGGCACAACCCGTTCCCGGACGAACCCCCGCACCACGTACGGGCGCTGCTCTACCGCTACCGGTTCACCGACTGGCGCACGCTGCGTTCGACCGGCGCGTGGTGGGAACGCACGCTGGTACGCGAGTACCTTCCTCCCGTGACCTACCGCGACCTGGCCTACCTGGTGCCCCGTGCAGCGGGTCCCGCACGGCACCGGCCGGCGCGGGAGGACCCGTGAACGTCCGCGGCCCGGCCGCGCACCGCGATTGCCGAGCGTGTGCGACCGGACCGCCGGTGACCCCGTGAGCCAATGGGGTGTGTCACCCGGAGGCCCACCGGGCCGGGTGCGTGCACGCCTCGAACGCCCACCCGTATCCTGGTCGCCCGCGCCGGCCACCGCGCTCCTCCCGCCCGCGCCGCCGGACGATGCCCGTCCCGTCCCTGTCTGCCCTGCCACGAACCGGACATCACCATGACTGTGCGTTACCAGAACGACACCGAGCCTGCGCCGGCGGACGACCCGGCGGCCACACCCGGCACCGAGGCCCGGCCGGGCCCGCGCGAGGCCCTCGGCAAGTACGCCGAACTCGGCGGGTTCACCCTGGCCGCCGACACCCACCCCTGGTACGCGGCCGACGAGGCCGTCGGCAGCCCCGAGGACGCCCGCGCCGCCTCCACCGTGCTCGCCGAACTGCGCAGCCGGGACGTCCTCGCCACCCGCGCCGCCGTCACCGCGCTGGTCGCCGCCGGCGGCCTGGACGAGCCGGACAGCGTGATCGCCCTCGGCCTGGTGATCGGCGTCCTGCGACGTGTGCAGGGCACGTCGGCCAGGCTCCGGCCGGAGGCGTACGAAGCCGACCTGGCCGCACTCGCCGCCGCCACGGCGGGCTCCCGCTGGCGCAGGGAACAGGGCGTCAAGCTCTCCTGGAGCCGCCGCCGGGCGCTGCGCGCCGAGGCCAGGCAGCTCGCCGCCGGCGGCCGTGCCCGCCGGGCCGACCTGCACGACGCCCTCGCGGCGGCCGCGGCGGAGCGTGCCGACTGGACGGCCCTCGCCGCCTCCGCCGATGCCGACCCGCGCCGGGTGCGGCCGGTCGTACCCACCGACGCGGACCGGCTCACCGAAGCCGCCCAGGCGGTGGAGGCGCTCGCCGAGGCCGTCCGCGCGCTCGGTCGGCTGCTGCCCGGCCACGACCTGGAGACGACCCCGCTGGGCGAACTCGCGGACCTGGTCGACCGCCTGGTCGCGGACGAGGGCACCCTCTACCGGCTGCCCACGCTGCGCGCCCTGCGGGCCGAGCTGGACGGCGCCGGGCTCGCCGACCTGTTCGACGAACTGGCGGAGCGTCAGGCCGACCGGGAGACCGCCCTCGCCGCGTACGACCGCCACACCGGCGCCGCCGACACGGAGGACGGCGGTGTGGAGGCCGCCCGCCAGGCGCTCGCGGCCGGTCCGCGGACCGGGACCGACCCCGGTGCGGAGGAGACCCCGGCCGCCGGGCCGGAGATCCCGGCGGCGCGTCCCGAGACCGTGATCGAGGTGGCGGCGGGGGCTGAGGCGGATGTAGAGGCCGAGGTCGCTGCGGAGGTTGCCGAGGTCGGGGCCGTCGAGGCCGAGGCCGAGATCGCCGGCGTGGCGGAGGCGGCTGCTGGGTCCGAGGGCGTGATCGAGGCAGAGGTAGAGGTAGAGGCAGAGGCAGAGGCAGAGGCAGAGGCGGAGGCAGCGGCAGAGGTCGCTGCGGAGGTTGCCGCCGAGCCCGCGCCTGTGCCCGAGGTCGTCGTCGAGGCCGAGCCGGTCGTCGAGGTTGTCGTCGAGGCGGAGGTTGTCGTCGAGGCCGACGCGGAGCCGGTGGCGGAGCCGGTGGCCGAGGGTGCCGCTGCTGTCGACGCCGCCCCTTACCAGGCGCGTCCCAAGCGGGTCCGCCGTCCGCGGAAGCCCTCGCTCACCGCCGGTCAGCCGATCACCGCCTACACGCCGGGTGAACTCCGTTCCCTGGTCCGCTGGATCGACAGCGACGGCGTCGAGCGCACCGACGACGAGCTCCTCCGGGCCGCCATGAAGGAGCTCGGGTTCACCCGCCTCGGCCCCCGCATCAAGGACGCCCTCGGCGCGGCCGTCAGCGAGGTCCGCGGCTGACGGTCCCACCGCTGCCGCAGGGGCGGCCGGGTCCACTCCTCACCGGGAGCCGGAGCCGGCCGCCCCTCGCGTTTCGTCCGGCCTCTCCCGCCTGCCCCGTTCGTCCCGTTCATCCCACCTGTCCCGCGCGTGGGGCCTGAGCAGAGCGGCCAGTGCGGGGACGTCCACCGGGCCGGTGGTGTCCACCCGGTGGACGATCCCGAGGCCGAGCGGTTCGGCGCCACGGGCCCACAGCTCCCAGTCGCCGTCGAGTCCGCTGCGCTCGGGGTGGATGGCATGCCGGTCGGCGGTGCGTTCGGCGAATCTCCGCCGGGCGAGCTCCAACGGCACCTCGCACCACACCTCGTGCACCTCGGTCACCCCCGCGCGCCGGAGTCCGGCGGTGACGACCGGTCGTAGGTGCGCCAGCAGCGGGCTCTCCAGGACGGCCCGGCCCCGGGCCTCCGCCAGCAGTGTCCAAAGGGTCTCGCCCGCCGCCACCCCGAGGATCCGGCTCCACTCGCGGGGCGTGCAGCCGGCCGGGCGCGCGGAGGCGAGGTTGTCCGCCAGGGTCTCCTTGACCGAGTCCTTGCTGAACAGCGGAAGCCCCAACTCCCGGGCCAGAGCCCGCGCGAGCGTCGTCTTCCCTGCCCCGGGCAGTCCGTTCACCAGCACCGTGACCATGGTCAGACCCTAGCGCCGGAGTCTCCGGCCGTCCGGAGATCCCGCCGCCGGACGCCCCCGCCGCCCGGTGGTCCTGACGCGCGGAGGGGCCGCAGCCCCTGGCTGCGGCCCCTCGACTGGCGTCGGGTCAGGAGATGTTGAGGGCGGTGTCGTCGATGACGAAGCTGGTCTGCAGCGAGGAGTCCTCGACGCCGGTGAACTTGAGGGTCACCGTCTTGCCGGCGTAGGAGGACAGGTCGAAGGTCTTCTGGACGTAGCCCGAGTTGGCGTTGGTGTTGGAGTAGGTCGCCAGCGTGGTGGAGTTCGCCTGGACGGTGAGCTTGTCGTAGGCGGTGCTGCCGGACTCGGCGGTGTCGATGTGCAGCCAGAAGCTGAGGCTGGCCTTGCAGCCCGCCGGGATGCTCACGGTCTGCGAGAGGGTGTCGGTGTGGGAGGAGCCGTAGCCGTCCAGCCACGCCTTCCAGCTGCCGGAGTGGGCGGGCTCGCCGCTGGAGTTGTCGATCACGCCGCTGGAGGCGGTCCACGGCGCGGCGCTGCCGGTCTCGAAGCCCGGGTTGCCGAGCAGCTGGGTCCCGGTGCAGCCGCCGCCGGAGGAGCCGGTGACCGTCCAGGTGAAGCTGGCCGAGCCGCTCGCGTTGGTGGAGTCGGTCGCGGTGACGGTCGTGTTGTAGGTGCCCGCCGCGGTCGCGGTGCCGGTGATCAGACCGGTGGAGGAGTTGATGGACAGTCCGGTGGGCAGCCCGCTCGCACTGTAGCCGAGGGTCTGGCCGGAGGCCGAGTCGCTCGCGGAGACCTGCAGGCTGACCGAACCGCCCTGCGCGGTGGTCTGGCTGCCCGGGTTGGTGACCGTCACGGTGTTGCCGCCGGTGCTGCCGCCGGAGGTGAAGGCCGCGGTGCCGTTCGGGGTGCCGAGGCCGGTGGGGCCGTCGTAGCCGGTGCCCGCCTGGCAGAGGTAGGCCGGCGAGCAGCTGCCGTTGGCGCCGCTGGTCACGTCGTTGAGCGAGGAGGCGTGCGCGTACGGGTACGAGGCCGGGTATGTGCCGGCGGCCGGGGTGCCGGCCAGTGCGTAGACGCTCGCGATGATCGGGGACGAGGCGCTGGTGCCGCCGTAGACCGCCCAGCCGCTGCCGCCGTAGGTCTGGTAGACCGCGAGGCCGGTGGCCGGGTCGGCGACCGCGGAGACGTCGGCGACGGTGCGCTTGGCGCAGCCGCTGTCGCTCTGCCAGCTCGGCTTGGAGTCGTAGGACGAGCAGCCGGAGCCGGCGCCGTCGCCGCCGGAGCTGGTGCCCCAGACGCTCTCGCTCCAGCCGCGGGCGTTGGAGGCGCGGCTCAGGCTGGTGCCGCCGACCGAGGTCACGTACTGGGAGGCCGCCGGGTACTCCACGCCGTAGCCGGAGTCACCGGAGGAGACGGTGATGGCGACGCCGGGGTGGTTGAAGTAGCTGCTGTCGGAGCTCGGGTCGGTGGAGTCCTCCGAACCGCCGTAGCTGTTTGAGACGTACTTCGCGCCCAGGGCGACCGCCTCGTTGACGGCCGCGCCGAGGTTGTTCATGTCGGCGGTGTCTGCCTCGACCAGCAGGATGTGGCAGTTGGGGCAGACCGCGCTGACCATGTCGACGTCGAGCGAGATCTCGCCGGCCCAGCCGCTGTCGGCGGTCGGGTAGCTGGTGCCGCCGCGCTGGTCGACCTTCTTGAAGCAGCCGTTGGCGGTGGTGCAGGCCGGCAGGCCGTACTGCGAGCGGTAGGTCGCCAGGTCCGACTCGGCGTTGGGGTCGTCCTGCGCGTCGATGATGGCGACCGTGGCGCCCGATCCCGCGGAGGACGGGAGCTTGTAGGCGGAGGTGAGGTCGCTCGGGCCGAGGCCGGAGGGGGTCGCGTTCGGCGCGAGGGACGGCTTCGGTGCGACGTCGGTGCGGGCCAGCGCGAGACAGGCCATCTCGCCGGGGTGGCTCGGGGCCGCGCACAGCCGCTTGGTGGCGACGCCGGAGGCCGGCGAGTGGCCGGCCGCGGTCGCGCTCGGGGCGGCGACGGCGAGCAGGCCGGTGGCGGCCATCGCCAGGGCCGGCAGGGCGGCGAGCAGTCTGCGGGGCCTGGGCAGGCGTGGACCGCTGGGGGAGTGGAAGCGCAAGGGTCGACCCTCCGTGGGGGCGAGGGCACGTCCGTCCGGCGTGGGGTTTCGCCGGTCCGGGCGCGTGCCCGTGTTGACGGATCTCGGCATGTGCTGAGCGGCTGCGGCTGGTGGCCGCGGGCCGGCGTCTTCGCGCTGTACGGGAGTTGGGGTACTCCGATGCCGGTGGCAGGCACATGACACGCAATGGGCGCGCCAACGGCGGCACCGCGGACGGCTGAGCCGGGCGGTGTGGCCATTGACGCTACTGACGGGTCACGGGCGGGGACAAGGCCGAGCGCCCAGCCTTTACTGGTCCTTGTCCATCAATTGTCTGACGGGATAGGGGACTTGCGGGTATGCCGTGGGCACGTGCGCGGG
This sequence comes from Kitasatospora sp. NPDC056138, assembly GCF_042264695.1. Taxonomy (NCBI): domain Bacteria; kingdom Bacillati; phylum Actinomycetota; class Actinomycetes; order Kitasatosporales; family Streptomycetaceae; genus Kitasatospora; species Kitasatospora sp. NPDC056138. The sequence goes on from NZ_JBHJVK010000054.1 coordinate 32,489, forward strand.
GCTCCGGCATACCCGCTGGTCAGCCGAGGGGCTCGGTGCCGATGTCTTCGGACCAGAGATCCGGGTGGGCGGCGATGAAGTCGGTCATCAGCCGGATGCACTCCGGGTCGTCCAGCAGGGTGATCCCCACGCCGTGCCGGGCCAGCCAGTCGTGGCCGCCGGTGAAGGTGCGGGACTCGCCGATCACCACCCGGCCGATCCCGAACTGCCGTACCAGGCCCGAGCAGTACCAGCAGGGCGAGAGGGTGGTGACCATCGTGGTACGGCCGTAGCCGCGCAGCCGGCCCGCCGCGCGGAAGGCCGCGGTCTCCGCGTGCATCGAGGGATCGCCGTCCTGGACCCGGCGGTTGTGGCCGCGGCCGAGGAGCTCGCCGTCCGGGCCGAACAGTGCCGCGCCGATGGGGATGCCGCCCTCGGCGAGCCCGGTCCTGGCCTCCTCGACCGCGACCGCCAGCATCTGCTGTGGATCCACTGCCGCACCTCGCCTGCGTCTGCGCCTACGTCCGGGGCCGCCGCTTGGACGGTATCCCAAGCAGGCGGCCCGTGGAGGCCGGATCGGGTGCCGGGCGCAGCGGCTCCGGACCTCCGGGGCGCCCGCCCCGGGGCGGGGCGGTGGCTCGGGCCCGCCGGAAGGCGGGCAGGAACGGCTTCAGCGCCTCCGGGGCGCCGAAGGTTTCCGACTGCGCGGGAGTGCGGCGTTCCCGGAGCCGGAGCCGGAGCCGGAGCAGCAGGCCGGCGGCGCGAGTGCGGACGCCCCGTCGTACGGCCGCGTCCGATGTGCCCGCCGGGTGCCCGCGGTGCAGGTCACCGGCCGGGAACAGGGGTTCGGACGGCGCCCCGTAGGCTTCCCCGCATGCGAGATTTTGCGGCGGGGGTAGGCCTCCTGTTCAAGGGCCAGCGGTGGGTTGCGGGACGCGGCCGGTGGTGGGGGTTCGGCATGATCCCCGCGCTGATCGCGCTGGTGGGGTACGTGGTGGCACTGACCGCGCTCGCCGTCTGGTCGGGTGACCTGGCCCGCTGGGGGACCCCGTTCGCGGACGGCTGGGGTTCGCCGTGGCAGGGCCTGCTGCGCGGGGTGTTCGTGGCGGCACTGATGGGGGGCGGGCTGCTGCTGGCGATGGTCAGCTTCACCGCGGTGACGCTGCTGATCGGGCAGCCGTTCTACGAGTCGCTCGCGGCGAAGGTGGACGAGGCCGAGGGCGGCGCGCCCGTCGCACCCGGGCAGTCGTTCTGGCGGGAGCTCGTCGTGGCGGCCGGTGACAGCCTCCAGGTGCTCGTCCGGGTGGCAGGGATCGGCCTGCTGCTGTTCCTCTGCGGATTCGTTCCGGTGATCGGCCAGACCGTCGTGCCGGTGGTCGGAATGGGGGTGTCCGGCTTCTTCCTCACCGTCGAGCTGACCGCCGTGGCGCTGCAGCGGCGCGGCGTCCCGCAGCGTGAGCGGATTCGCCTGCTGCGCGGGCGGCTGGGGCTGGCACTGGGCTTCGGGGTGCCGATGGCCCTGCTCGCCCTGGTGCCGGTGCTGACGGTCGTGGTGATGCCGGGCGCGGTGGCCGGGGCGACGCTGCTGGTCCGCGAACTGCTTCCGGCGGAACCGGAGGCAGAGGCGGAGGTAGAAGCAGAGGCAGAAGCAGAGGCAGCGGCGGGGCCCGCTTCCGAGAATGCGACGTACTTCCGAAAGTAATTAGATATTAGAATTCATAAGTGAACGGGAATTTGACATTCCGCGGATAACTGAACGATAACTGCCGCATGAGCGCACTGGCGGGCATCGCCTCGGACACCGACCGCCCATCCAGCGGGACCAATCCCGCCCACCCAGGGTTCTGGAGCCTTTCGGCCGAGGACCGGGCCGCCGCCTTCGCCCGCCTGCGCGCGCTGGACCGTCCGCAGTTCTGTACCGACCCGCGCACCGGCAGGGGCTTCCACGCCCTGGTCCGGCACGCCGACGTGGTCGCCGCCAGCCGCACGCCCGAGGTCTTCGTCAGCGCCCCCGGCGTCACCACCCCAGAGCCGGCCCGCTGGGTCCGCGCGCTGTTCGGTGACTCCATGGTCAACCTGGACGATCCGCGCCACGCCGACCTGCGCCGGATCGTCTCCCGGGCCTTCACCCCGCGCCTGATCGCCAGGGTCGAGGACGACATCCGGCAGGTGGCCACCCGGATCGTGGACGAGGTGCTGGCCCGTCGCCCGGACGACTTCGTCGCCGCCGTCGCCGCCGAACTGCCGTACCAGGTCATCTGCAACATGATGGGCGTCCCTGAGCAGCAGCGCCGCGAGATCCTCCGGCAGATCAACCACGCCTCCGAGCACACCGGCGTCGCCCGCAGCCGCCTGCGCGTCCCCGGACGCGGGCTGCGCGCCCTCGCCCGGATGCAGGCCGTGATCGCCGCCCTCGGCCGGGAACGCCGCCGGCGGCCCACCGACGACCTGATCTCCGCGCTGGTCACCGCCGACGTCGACGGCAAGCACCTCAACTCCCGCGAGCTGGGCGCCTTCTTCTCCCTGCTGCTGGTCGCCGGCGTCGAGACCACCCGCAACGCGCTCGCGCACGGGCTCCACCTGCTGACCGACCATCCCGGCCAGCGCGAACTGCTGCTCTCCGACCTCGACGCCCACCTCGGGAACGCGGTCGAGGAGGTCGTCCGGTACTCGACCCCGATCATCCAGTTCCGCCGCACCCTGGCCGCCGAGCACGAACTGGGCGGTCCCGGCGGCACGCCGCTGGCCAAGGGCGACAAGGTGGTCCTCTTCTTCGGCTCGGCCAACCGCGACGAGGCCGTCTTCACCGACCCCGACACCTTCGACGTCACCCGCTCGCCCAACCCGCACCTGGGATTCGGCGGCGGCGGACCGCACTTCTGCCTCGGCGCCTACCTCGCCCGCCAGGAGATGAAAGTCCTGCTGCGCGAGCTCTACACCCGCCTGCCGGACCTGCGCTCGGTCGGCGAACCGGAGCTGATCCCGTCCAATTTCGACAACCGGGTCAGGTCGTTGCGCTTCACCTTCACACCGCCGGGCCGCTGAGCCAGCAGCGTTCCGTACGGTTTGCCCGCGCCGATTGTCCGTTCCGGCGCGGGCTGCGGGCCGCCGCCGCCCGCGCCGCCATCTGGTCCCGCTACGCCGCCACCCGCGCCGACATCGACCTAGACGTCCTGGTCGGGGCCAGCGAACTCTTCACCCCGGCCGACATCGAGCACACCGCCCGGATCGCCGCCCAGGCCGCCTTCGAACGCGACCTGGCCGACCCCGCGGCGCCGGCCGCCCAGGCGGGCGCGACCACCGGGGACTACCTGTCCGCCATCGCCCAGTGCCGGCCGACGGTGACCCCCGCCATGATCGAGGAGTTCACCGCCGAACATCACCTCCCACGCCCGGGTGTGAGCCCCCGCCACCACGCGCTCCGGAGTGCTGCGGCGCGGCCGGGGCACCGGGCGAGGTGCGGCCACGGCGGGTGAGCGGACTTGCCTGGGTCGGCCCGGTTGCCGGAGGATCGTGCGTCTGCACCCCGGAGAACAGATGAAACTGCCCGTCACCGTCCACCAAGTCCGTCTCGGCGCGGACGAGTTCAGAGTCGTCCGGCCGGCCGAGCCGCCGGCCCGCGCCGTGCTGCTGGACCGCGACCGGTACCTGAACGCCTACCTCGACCAGGACGCGGCCCGGCTGATCGGCGGGCTGTGGGCGCTGGCCGCCCGTTCGCCGCGCTCGCTGGTGCACCTGCCCCTGCGGGCCAATCCGCTTCCGGTGGACGGATGGCCGCAGGACGGCGAGCACCGGCTCGACCTGGTGCTGCTGCACCACTCGCTGCAGTTCGCGCCCGCACGCTGGAAGGAGCTGCGAGGTCGGCTCGGCCGGGGCCGCCGGCAGAGCGTGCAACTGCCCGGAGCGGACCACGCGTACGACCTCCCCGTCGACCACCGGGCACGCCATTACCGGGAGAACCGGGACCTGTTCCACGAGCACCTGCACGCCGGGACACTCTTCATGACGGGCAGCACCAAGGCGTTCAGGGAGACCACCCGGAACTTCCTCGACATCGCCAGGAACGGCCCCGGCCACGTCCGCAGCCACCCGGGGCAGCCGCACTACTGCACGGAGTTCCACTCCAACGACGGCATCCTCGGCCGGGCCCGCGAGATCCACGTCGAGTACTGCGACCGGTGGGACCCGCCGCACTGAGGGACAGGCTGACCCGGTTGCCCGGTTGCCCGGTTGCCCGGTTGCCCGGTTGCCCGGTTGCCCAGTTGTCCGGACGGCCCGGGCGGCCGGCGCAGCCGGGGCGGTGCGTGCGGTCAGGCGGGCCGGCTGCCGACCGCGTCCCGGATCTGCTCACCGAGGCCGCCGTCGCGGCGGGCGCAGTTCGCACAGCAGAAGAACTTGCCCGAGACCTCGACACCGTGCCCGACGATCCGCACCTGGCAGTACTCGCAGCGGGGCGCCAGCTTCTCCATGGCGCACTCGAAGCTGTCGAACACGTAGCTGTCGCCGGTGACCGTCCGGATCTCGAAGGCCAGCCAGTAGTCGTTGTTGCACACCACGCAGACCGCCATGGGGGAACGTCCCTTCCCTGCCTCGTTCGGGTTCCCGGTCCGGACTCGGCCGGTCGGTCCGAGTCTCGGCCGCCCACGCAGGGGCAGCAATCGGCGCGCGGCCGAACGGATATCCACCCGCCGTCCGCCGGGCCCGCCCGCCGCCGTGCCGGGGCGGAGGTGTCGTACCCCGGCGGTAGCGTCTGCCGGTATGGGTGACATCTTCGAGCTTTCGATCGCGATGGACCTGCGTGGCGACCTCTCCGCGGCGGAGGTCGCCGAGCTGCGCTGGCACCTCGGGCTGGGGCCGATGCCGGAGAACTTGAGCATCGTGCCCGACGTCCCGTCCGTGGTGGCGGACGAGGCCGGCGGGCTGGTCGTCGACGGCCACCCCGCGCCCCTGCTGGGCCGGCAGGGCGAGGGGCTGAAGGTGCCCGGAGCGCTCGTCTCCGTGCTGCTCTCGCGCGAGGCGGAGCCCAGCGGCGGCTGGGTGCTGACCGCCCGGCAGGAAGTCCACCCGGACGAGTTCGACCGGGTCGGCGGGCTGCTGGCCTGGCTGGCGACCAGGGCCGGTGCGGGCCACCGGCGGTCCGACGGCAGCGTCCACGTGGGCTGGATCAGGTACCACGAGTCGGACCGGCCCGAACCGCTGACCGTCCGGGACGGCGAGGTCGGCTGGCCGTAGGGCCGGCCGGCGGGCGACCCGGCCGGTCGGCGGTGCGAACGCGGGTGCGATCGGTCGCCCGCAGGCCACCCGGCGGACAGGTCGGATCAGTAGAATCCGACGATGACTCAAGAGAGGTGGGGGCCCGATCCGGTCGAGCAGTTCGCCAACCACTACGTGGTGTGCGGGGGGAACGCGCTCGCGCACCGGCTGATCCGTGAGCTCATCGAGCAGTACGACGTCCCGGTGGTGGCCCTGGTACCGGACCTCGGCCGGGACCACGGACCGCAGATCCTGCAACTGCCGGGCGTCACCGCCGTCCTGGAGCACGCGACCATCACGGACGAGGCGCTGCGCGCCGCCCGGGTGGAGGCCGCCCGGGGGGTCGCGCTGGTGGACGCCTCGGACCAGGAGAACATCCACGCCGCACTGAACGCCCAGGGTCTCAACCCCGGGATCCGCGTGGTGTTACGGATGTTCAACCAGCGGTTGGGCGAGCACATCGAGCGGCTGCTGCACAACGGTTCGGCGCTGTCCGGTTCGGCCACCGCCGCACCCGCCTTCGCCAACGGTGCGCTCGGGCGGCCCAACTCGGTCCGGGTGGGCGACCGTTACCTCTACGTCGCGTACGACGAGGACATCCACGCCAACCAGATCTGCGTGATCGCGGACCGGATCGACCGGCAGGACCTGGGCCGGCTGCGGCTGCTGCCCGACACGGCCGGCCGGGCGGCCGAGTTCATCGCGCTGGCCCGCCGGTTCGGCGAGGAGGGGCCGATAGAGCTGGGCGGCCGGCCGGGCGGCCCCGAGCCGCAGGACGCCGGCGGGATCGCCGCCCTCCAGGCGCTGACCAGCGAACCGCCGCTGCCCATCCCGTGGTGGAGCAGACTGCGCTGGGGGGTGCTGGACGCGCTGCGGTTCTTCACCAGCGCCCGACTGCGGCTGGTGCTGATCACCGCGATGGTGGCGGTGCTGGTCGGCGCGATGGTGATCTGGTACTTCAACGGGCACCTCGGTTGGGCGCTCTACTTCACCCTGCTGGACATGGCAGGTGCCGCGCAGCCGGACCAGCCCGGGGTGGCGGAGGCGGGGGCGCTGTGGCAGCGGGCGGCCCAGGTGGTCATCACCTTCTGCGGGATCACCTTCGTCCCGGTGCTCACCGCGATCGTGGTGGACGCGCTCTCCACCGGGCGGCGCGGCCTGCCGAGGGCTCCCGGCGCGGGAACCCGGGACCACGTCATCGTGGTCGGCCTCGGCAATGTCGGCACCCGGGTGGCGACCCTGGTCCGGGAGGCCGGGGTGCCGGTGGTCTGCATCGAGCGGGACCCGCAGGCGCGGGGGATCGCGGCCGCCAGGGCACTGGGCATCCCGGTGGTGGTGGGCGACGGCCCGTTGGAGAGCCAACTGCGGCGCGCCCGGGCCAAGTCCAGCCGCGCGGTGGTGGCGGTGACCAATGACGACGCGACCAACCTGGAGGCGGCGCTGGAGGCACGGGCGGTCCGCGGCGAGGTGCGGATCGTGGTCAGGCTCTTCGACGACGACTTCGCCCACCACGTCTACGCCACCCTGGGCAACGTGGCCTCCCGCTCGGTCTCCTACCTCTCCGCGCCGGCCTTCGCGGCCTCCCTGATGGGCCGCGACGTGCTGGGAACCCTCTCGGTCTACCGGCACGTGCTGCTGATCGCGGAACTCACCGCCGAGGACGGCACCGGGCTGGTCGGCCGGAACCTGCACGACATCGAGGAGCCGGGCGGCGTACGGGTGATCGCCGTACGGCTCGCCCGGCGGCCCGAGGACTACCAGTGGAACTACGCGGACCGGGCGCGGCAGCTGGCACCCGGTGACCGGCTGGTGGTCGCGGCCACCAGGGCCGGGCTGGCCCGCATCAACGCCGTGGTGCCGCTGGAGGGTTGACACCGCCACCCCGAGGCGGTGCGCGGGCAGCCGGAACCGGGGCGCGGGAGGCCGTGTGCCGGTGCGGTGACCGGCCGTGCGGCTGCCCGCGCCCCGGGGGTCAGCGGTTCTGGAAGGACGGCTTGCGCTTCTCGGCGAAGGCGGCCATGCCCTCCTTCTGGTCGGCCGTGGCGAAGGCGGCGTGGAAGAGCCGGCGTTCGAAGCGGACGCCCTCGGCGAGCGTGGTCTCGAAGGCCCGGTTCACGCTCTCCTTCATCATCACGGCCGCCGGGGTGGACATCGCGGCGACCTTCTCGGCGGTGGCCAGCGCCTCGGTGAGCAGGTCGGCGGCGGGGACGATGCGGGAGACCAGCCCGGCCCGCTCGGCCTCCTCGGCGCCCATCATCCGGCCGGTCAGGCAGAGTTCCATCGCCTTGGCCTTGCCGATCGCCCGGGTGAGCCGCTGCGAACCGCCGATACCGGGGATGACGCCCAGCTTGATCTCCGGCTGGCCGAACTGTGCGGTGTCGGCGGCCAGCAGGATGTCGCAGAGCATCGCCAGCTCGCAGCCGCCGCCGAGCGCGTAGCCGGCCACGGCCGCGATCACCGGCTTGCGCAGCCGGCCGAGCTCGTCCCAGGGGGCGAGCCAGTCGTCCAGGTAGACCTCGGGGAAGTGGTTGTCCTGCATCTCCTTGATGTCCGCACCGGCCGCGAAGGCCTTGGCCGAACCGGTGACCACCAGCGCGCCGATCTCCGGGTCTCGGTCGAAGGTCTTCGCGGCGTCCACGACCTCGTTCATCAACCGGCTGTTCAGCGCGTTCAGCGCCTCGGGCCGGTTGAGCGTGATCTGCCCGACCCGGCCCTTGCGCTCCACCAGGATCGTCTCGTACTCGGTCATCGCCTCTGACTCCCACTACAGCTCGACGGCATCCGCCCTGACGAGCCAACAATCCCGGACCGGGCCACCGGGCGCCAGTCTCGACAGGCGAGACGATGGTCACCCGGGCCCCGGCGGCCCGGCCGGTCGGCCGATCAGGTCAGCCGAGCCGGGCGGTGAGCCCCAGACCGCCGTCCGGCTGCGGGGCGAAGAACCGCCCGACCTCCTCGGCGGTGACCCCGGCGAGGCCGGCGGGGTGCCAGCGCGGATTGCGGTCCTTGTCGACCACCTGGGCGCGGATCCCCTCGACCAGGTCGGGGGTGCCGAGCGCGGCGCAGGAGACGCGGTACTCCTGTTCCAGGGTCTCGGCCAGCGTGGTGTGCGCGCGGGCCCGGCGCAGCGCGGCCAGGGTCGCCTTGAGCGCGGTCGGGGACTTGGCCCCGATCTGCTCGGCGGCCTCCTTGGCCTCCGGTACGCCGCTGGCGAGCAGCCGGTCGAGGATCTCCTCCACCGTGTCGGCGGCGTAGCAGCTGTCGATCCACTCCCGCTGCCCGGCGATCTCCGCAGCCGGGGCCTCGGCGGCGTACGCGTGCACGGCCTCGGCGGCGTCGCGTCCGGCCAGTGCGGCGGTGAAGCCGGCCAGCGCGCCGGTGGGGACGAAGGTGTCCGCGAAGCCGAGCAGGACGGCGTCACCGGGGCCCATCGAGGCGGCGGTCAGGCCGAAGTGGGTGCCCAGTTCACCGGGGGCGTGGGCGAGCAGGTGGCTGCCGCCGACGTCCGGGACCAGCCCGATCCTGGTCTCCGGCATGGCCACCTGGGAGCGCTCGGTGACCACCCGGATCCCGCCGTGCGCGGAGAGGCCGACGCCGCCGCCCATGGTGATGCCGTCCATCACCGCGACGTACGGCTTGGCGTACCCGGCGATGGCGGAGTTCAGCCGGTACTCGTCCCGGAAGAACTGCCGGGCCCGGGCACCGCCGAGCTTGGCGTCGTCGTGCAGGGCACGGATGTCCGCCCCGGCGCAGAGTCCGCGCTCGCCCGCGCCGGTCAGCACGACGGTGGCGACGCGTGCGTCCTCGGCCCAGGCGTCGAGCGCCCGGTGGATCCGCAGCAGCATGTCGTGGGTGAGGGCGTTCAGGGCCCGCGGCCGGTTGAGCACGATGTGGGCGGCGCGGCCGTCGGTGTGCAGTAGTACGTCCGTGGTCATGGCGCGTCCGTCTCCTCGGTGTCCGGGCAGGATCACTGGGCTGTGCAAGATCCACGGACACCGTACTCACCACGGGCGGCCCGCACTATCCGGGGGCGCGACGGGCGTCGGCGCCCCCGGGCGGCGGGCTAGGCGTAGGTGAACGGCCGGTAGGCGGTGAGCCGTTCGAAGTCCCTGGCCAGGGCGTCGAAGTCGTGGTTCCAGACCAGGAAGGTGCCGCCGACCGTCAGCAGGTCCGCGGTCTGCTCGACCCGCTGGCCGGGCGCCACCGTCCAGCGCATCTCGTACGAGCTCTCCAGCTCGGGTTCGACCAGGCCGCTCACCACCCCGGCCTGCAGCGGGAGGCAGGCGTCGAAGCAGTACGCCTGCTCGCCCTCGTACGGACGGCTGGGCACCCCGCTCTCGATCTCGAAGGCCAGGTTGACGAGGGCCTTGCCGTAGTGGCGCTGCATCGCGGCGAGGCCGGACATGCCCTTGAAGCGGGCACCGACCTCCAGGAAGACCAGCTCGTCCGCCTCGGTGCGGAACAGCTCCAGGTGGGAGGCGCCGTCGGGGCGGCCGAGGGCGTCCAGCGCCCGGTCGGCGAAGGCGACCATCCGGGCCACCCGGGGGTCCTCGTCGAGCAGGTTGATGTCGGCGTTGACCCGGCCGCCCGCCACCTCGGCCGAGTTGACCAGGTACTCGGTGACGCCGCCGAAGACCGTCCGGCCCCCGGCGGAGACGATGTTGACGCTGTAGATGGTGCCGGCGATGTACTCCTCGTACTCGTAGGGCCGCCCCAGCTCGCCGTCGGCGGGCAGCGCCGCGAAGTCCTGGTAGGAGTGGACGAACAGGACGCCGTTGGAGCCCGCCGAGTCGGTCGGCTTGAGGACGAACGGCAGCCCGACCCGCGCGGTGAGGTCGGCGAAGTACTGCTCGGCGCCCGCCCGGTGGCGCTCGGCCTCCCACGGCCCGTACACCGGCACCCGGACGCCCGCCGCCGCGACCCGCTGCTTCATCTCCAGCTTGTCCAGGAACGGCACGATGTCCGCCGGACGCGGTCCGGCGAGGCCGAGACGTTCGCGGACCAGCGCGGCGCCGAGCAGGTTCTGCTCCAGGTAGCAGTGCACGGTCAGCTCCGCCGCCGGGGTGTCGCGCAGCAGTCCGGCGACGACCGCGGTCGCCGCGTCGGCGTCGACCTGGGCGGCCAGCAGCGGCTCGGGCTCGGCCTGGGAGGCGGGCACCACGTGGACGCCCTCGAACCAGCCGCGCTGGTGGTCCGTCAGGTGCGGTTCGTCCAGCGCGGTGCAGACGAGGACCAGCCGGACCGACTCCGGGTCCTCGAACAGACCGGGGTCGAAGGCCTCCAGGCCACGCGTGCCGACGATCACTGCGGTGTGCGGCGCGCGCCGCTCACGGGGGGTCATGCGGGTACTCCTTGCGGGGTCCTCAGGTGACGAGGAGCGGTCAGGTCGTTGTTGGGGTTGTCGCCGAGCGGCTCGCCGTTGACGACGGTGCGGCGGCGGGCGTCGAGCGCGACCCGGTGCAACTGCTCGGGTGTCCCGGCCGTCACCACGAACATCGCCACCGCGTCCAGCTGGTCCGACCTGCCGCTCAGCGGCGCGCCCAACTCCTTGGTGACCCGGACGAACTGGGCGGTGTCGGGGAAGGAGATGTCGCGCAGCTCGGTGGTGCCGGGCCTGGGCAGCACCAGGCACTCGGCGGTCCAGCGGACGTTGCGGCCGAGCGCGGAGGTGTCCGGGGCCAGACCGCAGCCGAGGTCGGTCAGCAGCTCCTGGTACCGGATGTCGTGGGCGAGCCCGAAGGTCACCGTGGCGGCCACACCCGCCGCCCTGAGGTTGAAGTCGATCAGCTCGATCGGCCCCTCCTCGGGCACCATCACCTCCAGGTGGGTCGGCCCGTGGGTGATCCCCAGGAAGCGGTGGAACGCCACCGCCGCCTCGGCGATCTCGGCGTGCCTGGGGTGCTGGTACGGGAAGATGGTGCCCTGCTCGACCACGGGGTCGGCGGCCAGGACGTACCGGCCCATCAGCCCGACCACCCGCACCTCGCCGCCGAAGACCAGCGACTCGACCGACAGCAGCTCGCCCTCGGCCTTCTGCTCCAGCACGAAGGCCGCCCGCCCCAGCACGTAGTCGCGGGTCATCCCGCCGGCCAGCGTGGAGCGCTCGATCTCCTCGGCGGCGGCGCGCAGTTCGGGCAGCGAGGAGACGGTGAAGCACAGTGCGCTGCCGGTGCCGTGCACGGGCTTGAGGATCGCCGCGCCGGGGAAGCCCCAGCTCTCCCAGCCCAGCGCGGTGACCAGGTCGGTGGAGCCCAGCCGGGAGAGCCCGGCACCGTGCAGCCGGCTGCGCACCGCGCCCTTGTCCAGCGCGGCGCGGATCACCGCCGCCCCGCTGGTGGGCAGGCCGACCCGCTCGCGCAGTTCGGCGTCGAAGGGCAGCGCGCCCTCGAAGGCGGCGTAGCTGCCCGCGATCTCGTAGCGGGCGCAGATCTCGTCCAGGACCGCCCGGATCTGCTCCTCGTCCGACCAGGAGTCGACCGGGAACAGCTCGTCGACGAGGCCGTCAGGAACCCTGAACGGCCCGCTGTGCGGCAGCGGGCTCTGGTTGACCACGACGACCTCCAGGCCGCGGGCCTTGGCCGCGGCGGCCACCAGCGAGACGTGGTTGACCAGTTCCAGCAGGACGAACGCTTTCTTCACGGGGACTCCCTTGTCGACTGGTGCGCTGGGACAGCTCCCAGCCGGTCACGGTCAGCGCGATGAGCAGCAGGTCGAGGCCGATCGCCCAGCCGCTGCCGAGCCGGTCCATCGCCCAGGAGAAGGCGAAGCCGAAGACGGCCATCAGGCTGTAGCCCGCGGCGGAGAGCAGCCCGACCACCGAGGAGACCTTGGCGTCGGGGGTGTGGGCGATCAGCCGCTTGTACTGGTGGGCCCAGATGACCTCGCAGCCCAGGACCATTCCGACGAACACGGCCAGCGTCAGCGCGAGGCTGCCGCGGGCCAGCGGCAGCGCGGCGTACAGCAGGGTGGCGGCGGCGGCCACGGCGAGGTTGAGCGCGCGCTGCCGGGTCTCCGGCACCAGGCCGCGCCGGCTCAGGTACTGGTACAGGAAGAGGCCCGCGATGACCGCCAGCGACTCCGCGGTGAAGAACAGCGCGGTTCCCGACTCTCCCATCGAGAACCAGAGTTGCGGCACGGCGGTGATCAGCACCTCGTAGGTGGCCTGGAAGGCGCTCACCGACAGCACGATGTAGAAGACGGCGGAGGAGACCACCGGGCTGCGGAGGATGATCCGGGCGGCGGTCCTGATGCCCTCGGCGACGCCCTGACGCCCGCCCTCAGGGCTCCTGGCCTCCGCGATCCTGGCCGTGTTGGGCCTGACCAGGGCGAACAGCGCCGCGGCGATCAGGAAGGTGGACAGGTCGATCACCACCACCGTCGCCATCCCGACGAAGTGCAGGATGAAGGTGCCGACCGCACCGGCCACCGCGATGGCGATGAACAGGCTGGAGTTGAAGACCGCCGAGTACAGGTCGGTCTGCTCCCGGTCGAAGAACTGCACCAGCGCCTTGACCCGGGCGGTGTTGACGGCGCTGTTGAGCAGTGCCCGGGTGAAGATGACGCCGACTGCGACGGGGAACCGGTCCGGTGACAGGCAGGCCAGGAACAGCGCGGTGACCGCTGCCGCCGTCAGGTTCAGCCACAGCAGCAGCTTCCTGGCGTCGGAGCGGTCGATGCGGTGCGAGGCGAGCAGGCCGACGAACAGATTGGCGATCCAGTCGGCGGCGAAGACGGCGGAGGCGAGCGTGGCGCTGCCGGTCTCGCCGAACACGAAGGCCACGTACGAGATCATCAGCAGCTTCGAGCCGAACAGCGAGATGAACGAAGCCGCGTAGCTCAACAGGAAGTTGCGGTTGAGGTAGACGCCCATGGGTGTGCCCTCCTTGACGGGCGGGGCTCGGCGGGGGAGTGCGGCCGGGGTCCGCCGCCCGTGCGGGGCGGCGGACCCCCGAACCACGGTGAGCGGTTACGGGCGGTGGACGCTCTCCGGCCACTTCTCGTCCTCGTTCACCCGGGACACCAGCGGGATGTCGCGGATGTCGTGGTGGTTGAGGACCCACATCAGGAAGCGCTCCAGACCCATCCCGAACCCGGAGGTGCGCATCGGGAGCTCCTGCTTCATCTCGGCGTACCAGGCGTAGTCCCGCTCGGGGACCTTGTGCATGACCAGGGCCCGGCGCATCTGCTCGGCGTTGCTGTGGCGCTCGCCGGAGCCGACGACCTCGCCCATGCCGAAGTACAGGTCGGCGTTGGCCGCGGTGCGGCCCTCCGGGTCGCCGAAGGCCTGGTAGAACGGCACCGACAGGTGGTCGAAGTGGGTGACCCACATGAACTCGTTGACGATCTCCATCAGCCGGTGCTCGCCCTTGCGGGTGAGGGTGCGCCAGTCACCCTCGTCCCGGACGGTGCCCTCCTCGCCGTCGAGCAGGCTCACGGCCTCCTCGAAGGTGATCCGGGCGAACGGGTTGCGGTGCTCGGCCATCCGGCTGAGGTGCGAGGTGTCGCCGGCGGCCAGCGCGATCCGGTCGCCGTAGGTCTCCAGGCAGGCCTTGGCGAGGGCCTTCACGTAGCCCTCGACGTAGTCGATCAGGTCGTCGATGCCGCCGGGGATCTCGGCCTCGCTGTGGCTGTACTGGCCGAGGTGGGTCTCGTCCGGCTCCTCACCGCGCCACGAGGGCATGATGTTGTAGCAGCCGCCGGGCGCCAGCCGGGTGCCGTACTCCAGCATGAACTGGTTGGAGTCGGGCAGGTAGGTGTCCACCCCGCTGACGGTGACCGGCACCGGCTCGGAGTCGCTGCCCAGGCCGCTCGGGCAGGTGATGGTACGGACCGTCAGGGGCAGGTACAGGGCCTTCAGGCCGCGCGAGCGGGCGTACTCGACCGTGGTCGAGAGCATCAGGTCCTGCAGGTCGGCGACCAGGGTGTACCAGGGCGAGCGCAGCGACTTCAGGAAGGCGCCCGGCTCGTTCCCCCAGCTGACCGGGGGGCGGATGGCGGTCTGGGAAAGGGCGCTGAAATTGTCTATCGTGGTCATGGTTCGACTCCGAATCATGGGGTCCGGTGGCACGTTCATCGCGACGGCCGCCTGACGCGGCCGGGTGAGTGCCAGATAGTCCTCGGTGTTCAGGGCAATGGAGAGATCGAGCCGGGCGGCGTTGAAGAAGATCTCGTCGTGGCTGAGCAGGTCGGGGTCGACCACCAGTTCCAGGTCCTCGTGGAACGTGAACGGTGTGATCGATCCGCAGACGGCTCCGGCGAGCTGTTCCGCGGTCCCACGGTGGGCGAAGGAGGCTTCCTTGCCGTCGTACAGTCGCCTGATCCCCTCCAGGTCCACCAGCCGGTCCCCGGGGACGACCGCGAGGACGTAGCGGGAGGTCCGCTTGGAGAGTTTGACCCGGATCACCATGCACTTGGCCGCCTGCTCCAGCGGGTGCCCGCGGAGCCTGCTCGCGATCTCGGTTCTGCCCTCGGGCGGGTGGGGGATCAGCCGGTAGCGGGCGCCCTCGGAATCGAGGAGTTCCAGAAGTCGCCCGCAGAGTCCGGTGGTTTTCTCGTGATCCAGTAGTTCCAGGGACGGCCTCATCGTCAATTGCCCCTCATCCATGCGCGGTTCACGGACCCGGTCGGAATTGTGGGGGTAATTCCGCTGGGCGGCACCGGTGTTGAGTTGTGCGTGACTACGTGGAAGACCGTACGTGCTGGCGCGGGGAGCGGGAATGTGGGCCGGGGGACTTCATCAGGTCACCCGATAACCTCCCGGTCGGCCGGGAACTCCATCAACTCCCTTGGTCGGGGCTTGAATCTGACGAGGCCGGCACGGCAGCGCCCCCGTCCTGCGGATTGCTCGACGCGGAACGGGGGCGGGGCGGGGTCGGAACGGGCCGGGGCGGGGGCGGGGGCGGGGGCGTCGGCCGGTGCGGCTGCGCCGCTCAGCGGGCCGGGTCGGGGAGGGTGAACGTGTACCCGGCGTCGATCAGGCGCGGCAGGTAGGTCTTGAGGGCGGCCACCGTCTCGGAGCGGTCGGCGAAGCCGCCGATCTCGCTCTCCCCGGGGTCGAGCAGGGCGCCGTCGTGGTTGAGGACGATCGATCCGGGCTTGGCCGCGTCCAGCACCTGGTCGACGATGGCCTGGGTGCCCGGTCTCGACCAGTCCACCGGGTCGACCGACCAGGCCACCGGGTGCAGCCCGAGGGACGCGCAGACGGACATCGAGGTACGGGTGAAGTGGCCGCCGGGCGCACGGAACAGGATGGGGGGCCGCACCCGGCCGACCCGGGTGATGATCTCGTTGGTGCGTTCGATCTCGCCGCGGACCTCGGCCTCGGAGAGCGTGCCGAGGTCGGGATGGGACCAGGTGTGGTTGGCCACCTGGTGTCCCGCCGCGACGACCTGGCGCAGGATGTCCGGGTGCTTCTCGACATTGGCGCCGATCATGAAGAACGTGGCGGTGGCGCCGTACTGCCGCAGGATGCCCAGTACCTGCGGGGTGTAGGTGGGGCTGGGGCCGTCGTCGAACGTCAGGGCCAGCTGCCCGGGCCCCGCGTGCACGTAGTACTCCGGCTCCTTCGGGACCGCGGCGAGCGGCGCGGGGGAGGGGAAGGAGGGCGCGGCCGCCGTGGACGCCGCGGCGGCGGCGGGTGTCGGCTGCGCCGGGGCACTCGTGCCCGGTGCGACGGGCGGCATGGCGTTCTCGCGGGCGGCCGAACCGCAGGCGGTGAGCAGGGCCGCGCCGCCGAGCGAGAGCAACAGCCGCCGGGAAACGGCAATCTGACGATCACTCATCGCCGAAGTATCATCCGCCCCCTGCGGCAGCTGCGTTCGACCCGCCCCCGGCCGGCCGGCTGTCCACCGCGTGGCGCAGCCCCCTTGGACCACCCGGGGGCGGTCCGAGGGGGCTGCTCGGAGCTCTGCGGCGGCGGCCTACGGGACGATCCGGCCGGTGACCTCGCCGAAGCCGATCCTGGTGCCGTCGGGGCCGGGCGCGGTGGCGGTGATGGTGACCTCGTCGCCGTTCTCCAGGAAGGTGCGGGTGGTCCCGTCCGGCAGCTCGACCGGGTTCTCCCCGTTCCAGGTGAGCTCAATCAGGGCGCCCCGGCTGTCGACCTCGGGGCCGCTGACGGTACCCGAGGCGAACAGGTCGCCGGGGCGCAGCGAGGCACCGTTGACGGTCAGGTGCGCGAGCTGCTGCGCCGCCGTCCAGTACATCGCGGCGAACGGCGGCCGCGAGATCGGGTGCCCGTTGAGCCTGACCTCCATGGCGAGGTCGAGGCCCCAGGGCTCGGCCTCCCGGTCGTCCAGGTAGGGCAGCGGCTCGACGTCGCGGGCCGGCGGCGCCACCCGGGCGTGCTCCAGGGCGTCCAGCGGCACGACCCAGGGCGAGACCGAGGTGGCGAAGGACTTGCCGAGGAACGGGCCGAGCGGGACGTACTCCCAGGCCTGGATGTCCCGCGCGGACCAGTCGTTGAGCAGCAGCACGCCGAAGACGTGCTCGCGGAAAGCCTCCAGCGGCACCGGGCTGCCCAGCTCGGTGCCGGCGCCGACCACGAAGCCGACCTCGGCCTCGATGTCGAGCCGCCGGGTCGGCCCGAAGGACGGCAGCGGGTCGGCGGGCGCCTTGCGCTGGCCGTGCGGACGGACCACCGGCGTACCGGAGACCACCACGGTGCCCGCCCGGCCGTGGTAACCGATCGGCAGGTGCTTCCAGTTCGGCGTGAGCGGTTCGGAGCCGGGACGGAAGATCCGGCCCAGGTTGGTCGCGTGGTGCTCGGAGGCGTAGAAGTCGACGTAGTCGGCGACCTCGAACGGCAGGTGCAGCTCGACCTCGCCGCGTGCCAGCAGGCAGGGGCCGACGGCGGCGCGGTAGGACTCGTCGCCGAGCCAGGCGGTGAGCGCGGCCCGGACCTCGGTCCAGGCCGGACGGCCCGCCGCCAGCAGCGGGTTGAGCGAGTCGGCGTCCAGCAGCACCGAGGGCTCGCCGACCGCGCGCGCGGCGGCGCCCGCGTCCAGCACGAACTCACCGATGGCGACACCGATCCGCCGCCGGCCGGGCTGGTCGGGCGCGGTGAAGACGCCGTACGGCAGGTTGTGCAGGCCGAACGGCGAATCCTGCGGCACGGCGAGCCAGGTGGTGGTCAACGGTTCTCCAAGGGGTGTTCCAGCAGGCCGAGTGCGGCCAGGTCGGCGAGCGGGTCGACGATGCTGCAGGTGCCGAAGGCGGTGAACGAACTGCGGATGCCGTCGATCTGACTGTCCGTCAGTTCCTTGGCGGCCTCGGCGAGCAGCTTTCCCGAGCGCTCCGCGAGCAGCTCCCCGGCGCGCTCCGGCGCCCCGGCGGCCAGCAGGACGTTCAGGAAACCGTGGTACTCGAAGCCGGTCGCCGCGTCGGTGTGCCGGACGGCGTTGTGCAGCCCCGCCGTGCACTTGTAGGCCAGTTGGCGCTCGGCGCAGCCGGACACGAAGGCCGCCAGCTCCGCCTCGCTCGGGAACGTCTGGGGGGTGAGCCCGCCGGTGCGGAACTTCGCCCGGTACGGCGTTTTGACCAGCGCGTCCAGCGACCGTGCCGGGTCGCTGCCGTCACGCAGGATCTCGACCGCCGCCGTGACACCGTCCGGCAGCCGGCGGTCGAGGGCGGCCACCACCTCCGGGACGGGCGTGGTGGCGGCGATCTCGACGGAGACCAGGTCGACGCCGGACGCCCGGCTCGCCGCCAGGGCCGGTTCGAGCTGCCCGACCCCGCCCGGCAGCACCAGCACGACCTGGACCCCGGTGAGGTCCAGCGTGGTCAGCTCGTCCAGCCGGGCCGCCCCGCAGAGGAACGGGCCGACCGCCTCGGCGTACCACGCGGCCCGGTGCACCCGGTGGGCCGGCACCGCCTCGGGCAGCGGCAGGTCCCCCGGCGGGAAGACGGCCGCGTCGTCGAACAGTCCCCGGAACAGCGAAGGGATACCGGTCACCGGGCCGGCCCCCGCCCACCCGACCAGGTCCAGGCGTACTCGGGATCCTCGCTCGCCGTCGCGCCCTCGCCGAGCTCCAGCGGGCGGAAGGTGTCCACCATCACCGCGAGCTCGTCGAAGAACTCCGCGCCGATGCTGCGCTCGTACGCGCCGGGCTGCGGGCCGTGGGTGTGGCCGCCCGGGTGCAGCGAGATCGAGCCCTGGCCTATCCCCGAGCCCTTGCGGGCCTCGTAGTCGCCGCCGCAGTAGAACATGACCTCGTCGCTGTCCACGTTGGAGTGGTAGTACGGCACCGGGATGGACAGCGGGTGGTAGTCCACCTTGCGCGGCACGAAGTTGCAGATCACGAAGTTCTCGCCCTCGAAGACCTGGTGGGCCGGCGGCGGCTGGTGGATCCGCCCGGTGATCGGCTCGTAGTCGCGGACGTTGAACGCGTACGGGTAGAGGCAGCCGTCCCAGCCGACCACGTCGAACGGGTGGTGCGGGACCACGTACCGGGTGCCGGCCACTCCGTTCGGACCCCGGTGCTTGACCAGGACCTCCACGTCCGTCCCCTCGGTGAGCAGCGGACCGACCGGTCCGCGCAGGTCGCGCTCGCAGTACGGCGCGTGCTCCAGCAGCTGGCCGTACTTCGACAGGTAGCGCCTGGCCGGGGTGATGTGGCTGTTGGCCTCGATGCAGTACGCGCGCAGCGGGGCGCCGCCGGTCGGCACCCAGCGGTGGGTGGTGGCCCGCGGGATGATCACGTAGTCGCCCTCGCCGACCTTCAGCGAGCCGAAGACCGTCTCCAGCGTGGCCGTCCCCGACTCCACGTACACGCACTCGTCGCCGAGCCCGTTGCGGTAGAGCGCGCTCGGCGCACCGGCGGCCACGTACCCGATCCGCACGTCGCCGTTGCCGAGAACCAGGCGGCGGCCGGTGACGGCGTCGGTGTTCTTCCACTCCTCGCCCGGGAACAGCTCGTGCAGCTTCAGGTGGCGGGGCTTGAGCGGCAGGTTCGGGGTGGTGGCGAGGCCGGGCAGCTCCCACGGCGTGGCGTCCACCATCGCCGAGGGGATGCCCTTGTGGTAGAGCAGCGAGGAGTCCGAGAAGAACCCCTCCTCGCCCATCAACTCCTCGTAGTACAGCCCGCCTTCGGGCGTACGGTGCTGGGTGTGCCGCTTGCGCGGGATGCTCCCCAGCTGCCGGTAGTGCGCCATGGTCCAGATCTCCCTCGGATATTGCAGGTCAGAGGTTGCCGCGCTTGTCCTGCTCGCGCTCCAGGGACTCGAAGAGCGCCTTGAAGTTGCCCTTCCCGAAGCCCAGCGAACCATGCCGCTCGATGAACTCGAAGAACACCGTCGGCCGGTCGCCCTGGGGCTTGGTGAAGATCTGCAGCAGGTAGCCGTCCTCGTCGCGGTCGACCAGGATGTGGCGCTTCTTGAGCTCCTCGACCGGGACGCGGACCTTGCCGATCCGGGCCCGCAGCTCCGGGTCGTCGTAGTAGGAGTCGGGGGTGGCGAGGAACTCCACGCCGTTGGCGCGCAGCACGTCCACCGTGGTCAGGATGTCGTTGGTGGCGAGCGCCAGGTGCTGGCAACCGGGACCGCCGTAGAACTCCAGGTACTCGTCGATCTGCGACTTCTTCTTGGCGATGGCCGGCTCGTTCAGCGGGAACTTCACCCGGTGGTTGCCGCTGGCGACGACCTTGCTCATCAGGGCGGAGTAGTCGGTAGCGATGTCGTCGCCGACGAACTCGGCCATGTTCACGAAGCCCATGACCCGGTTGTAGAAGTTGACCCAGTCGTCCATCTTGCCGAGCTCGACGTTGCCCACCGCGTGGTCGAGCGCCTGGAACAGGCGCCTGGGGGCGCCCTCGCGGCGCGCCACCCTGGTCTCGGCGGCGACGAAGCCCGGCAGGTAGGGGCCGTGGTAGCGGGAGCGGTCGATCAGGGTGTGCCGGGTCTCCCCGTAGGTGGCGATGGCGGCGCGGCGGACGGTGCCGTTCTCGTCCGAGACGTCGTTCGGCTCCTCCAGGATCTTCGCGCCCTGGGCGCGGGCGTGCTCGATGCACTTGTCCACGTCCGGGACCTCCAGCGACAGGTCCACCACGCCGTCGCCGTGGCGGCGGTGGTGGTCCAGCAGCGGGCTGTCCGGGGAGACCCCGCCCTCGATCACGAAGCGGCAGGAGCCCGAACGCAGGACGAACGCCTTGCGGTCCCGCCGGCCGGTCTCCGGGCCCGAGTACGCGACCAGGTCCATGCCGAAAACAGCCTGGTAGTAGTGGGCCGTCTGGGTCGCGTTGCCGACCACGAAGACGACCGCGTCCTGTGCGATGACCGGGAACGGGTCGCCGGCCGGGTCGTGCTCGACCAGACCCACCAGGCGGCGCAGCTGCGCGGCGTCGAGGCCCGCGTCCAGCTCCTCGGGGGTGAGTTCAACGGCGTTGGCGGTCATCGGTGTTCCTCCACGTTGAGGCTTCCGCAGGTCAGGGGAGTGGTGCCTGCGGCTGTGCGCAGAGCTTGCTCCTGACAGAGTCGCTGGGCAACAGTGGGATGTTCGGCTGTTCAATCTGCGCAAGATGAGCAGGTGGACGGGGTAACCGCTGGGCATATTGCCCAGCAGAATCGCGGAGTCTTGCCCTCCGCTACCGGCGTGCGCTATCGGGTCCGCCGGGCCCGCCACCTCCACGGTACGGCCGGGCGCGGCGGCGCGCGGTGGTCACCGGGACCGGGGGAATCGTCCGGGGCCCGGATTCCGGAAAATCCCGTGGCCCGCGGTCCTGGTCCGACCAGCTGATGGGGCATCAGAACTGGGCGCGCTGCGCCAAGCGCGCCGGTGTCGGTGTGGGGCCGACGCCGGGCCTGCCCGCCCCCCGTGCCGACCGCCCGGTCGGCCGCCGCCCGAGGAGGCTCCGATGTCCTTCGCGCCCCACGCCCTGGCCGGCCGTGCCGGGCCGCACCTGCCGGCACTGTTCCGTGCCGTCGTCGCCCTGCTGTTCACCTGCCACGGCGCCGCCTCGCTGTTCGGCGTCCTGGGCGGTGCGCACGGCGGCAGGGCCCTGCCGGCCGGGCAGTGGCCGGGCTGGTGGGCGGCGCTCATCCAGCTGGTCGGCGGGATGCTGGTGCTGCTGGGGCTCGGTACGCGGACGGCGGCCCTGCTCTGCTCGGGCTCGATGGCGTACGCCTACTTCTCGGTACACCAGGGGCACGCGCTGTGGCCCATCCAGAACGGCGGTGAGCCGGCCGTCCTGTTCTGCCGGGCCTTCCTGGCCATCGCCGTGACCGGTCCGGGCGGCCTCGCCGTCGACCGGCCCCGCCCGCAGCTGCCCGGCCGGGGACTCAAGGTCGCTGCGCCCGTGGACTGACGGCCCGCCGGGGAGCGGGTGTGGCCGGTTCGGAGCCCTTCGGTGGCTTTGAACCGGCCACGGCTCTTGACGGGGGCTTTACCCAACCCTAATCATCATGGTCGCGTCAACTTTCCGCGCCCCTCCCCAGGGCGGCGGTGGGTAGGGCGCTGTTCCCCCCTGTCTCCATCCCCGTTCTGCCCCACCAGAATGGAGCACCCCTTGCTTCAGCATGCCCTGCGCCGATCGGCCTTCGCGGCCGGCGCGACCCTGGCCGTCACCGCGGCCCTGGTCGCCCCGGTCGCCGCGAGCGCCGACGCCCGTGATGTGACGCACCATCTGATATCCCCGGGCGCGCCGGACATCCCGGTCGCCAACGTCAAGGCGCACCTCGCCCAGCTCCAGTCGATCGCCAACGCCAACGGCGGCAACCGGGCCCACGGCAGGTCCGGCTACAAGGCCTCGATCGACTACGTGAAGGGCAAGTTAGACGCCGCGGGCTTCACCACCACGCTGCAGTCCTTCAGTTACGGCGGGTCCACCGGCTGGAACCTGATCGCGGACTGGCCCGGCGGTGACGCCTCACACGTCGTGATGGTCGGCGCGCACCTCGACTCGGTGAGCGCGGGCCCCGGCATCAACGACGACGGCTCCGGATCGGCCGGCATCCTGGAGACCGCGCTCGCCGTCTCGCGCGCGGGCCTCAAGCCCGCCAAGCACCTGCGGTTCGGCTGGTGGGGTGCCGAGGAGTACGGCATGGTCGGATCCCAGAAGTACCTCAACAGCCTGTCGGCCACGGACCGTTCGAAGATCGACGGCTACCTCAACTTCGACATGATCGGCTCGCCCAACCCCGGCTACTTCGTCTACGACGACGACGCCAAGCTGGACTCGCTGTTCCGGACCTACTTCTCCGGCCTGGGCGTCGCGACCGAGCCGGAGACCGAGGGCGACGGCCGCTCGGACCACGCACCGTTCAAGAACGCGGGCATCCCGGTCGGCGGCCTGTTCAGCGGCGCCGACTACATCAAGACCAGTGCCCAGGCGAGCAAGTGGGGCGGAACGGCGGGCGTCGCCTTCGACCGCTGCTACCACTCCTCCTGCGACACCTCGGCGAACATCGACGACACCGCGCTGGACCGGATGACCGACGCCATCGCGTACGCGGTCTGGACGCTGTCCGGCGAGAGTGCCCCGCCGCCCGGCGGGACGGTCTTCGAGAACACCGCGGACGTCGCCATCCCGGACGCGGGCGCGGCCGTGGAGTCCCCGATCACCGTCACCGGGCGGACCGGCAACGCGCCCGCCGCCCTCAAGGTCGGTGTGGTCGTCAAGCACAGCTGGCGCGGTGACCTGGTGATCGACCTGGTCGCCCCGAACGGCACCTCCTACCGGCTGAAGAACTCCGGCAACGACTCCGCCCCCGACGTCGACACCACCTACACGGTGAACGCCTCGGCGGTGGCGGCCAACGGCACCTGGAAGCTGCGGGTCCAGGACGTGGGCCCGCAGGACACCGGCTACATCGACAGCTGGAAGCTCACCTTCTGACCGGTGCGCGACCGCGGGGGCGGCCCGGACGGACCGCCCCCGCAGTGCTGTCGGGGCCCGAGCGGCTGCTACGGCTGCATCTCGTAGCTGCCGGAGAGCGCGGCGACCGTCTGCCAGACCCGCTCCGCACGGTCGGCGTCCGCGACCGGACGGCGGACGTGCGCCAGCGCCCAGGCGGCCTGCGCCTCGGTGGTCGAGCTCTTGCCGTGCAGCTCGGTGGCGTGGGCGGAGAAGTCGCGGACCAGGAAGTCGAAGATCCCGTCCAGCAGGTCCGCCTCCAGCCCGGTCAACTCGGCCTGCTCCAGCACCAGGTGGCCGTAGACCACCAGGGCGAACAGCTGGCCGATCTCCAGCAGGAAGTCCAGGTCCTGCTGCTGGGCCGCATCCGGCGCGTGGCCGGCCAGCAGTGCGCACAGGCCGTCCGCCTGCTCGCGGAACCGCGCCACGTTCGGGACGTGCGCGTGCGCGTCGTAGGCGGTGCGCCAGTCGTGGAACCGGATCGCGCCCAGGCCCCGGGCCGGGCCCTGCTGGAACAGGAAGGCGTCGTCGGCGGCGTCCAGCCGGGTCGGCACGGCCGGGTAGTCGGCCGGGTTGAACAGGTAGTTGGCCATGAACTTGAGGATCAGGGCCAGGTTCACGTGGACCGTGCCCTCCAGCTTCGGCAGGCCCCGGATGTCGCGGGCGGCCTTGTCGAAGTAGGTGTCCGCCTCGAAGCCCTTGGCCGCGATGACGTCCCACATCAGGTCGATGACCTTCTCGCCCTCGGTGGTGACCTTCATCTTGGTCATCGGGTTGAACAGCAGGTACCGGCGGTCCTCGGGCGAGGCCGAGCGGAAGTAGTCCACCGCGCGGTCGCTGAACAGCTTCATCGCCACCAGGCGGGCGTAGGCATCGGTCAGCTCCCGGCGCACGTGCGGGAAGTCGGTGACCTTCCTGCCGTACAGCACCCGGTTGTGGGCGTGCGTCACGGCCTCGTACATCGCGTGCTCGCAGATGCCGATCGAGGCCGTGCAGAGGTTGAACTTGCCGACGTTCACGGTGTTCAGCGCGGCGTCGAAGGCGGCCTTGCCGGTGTGCAGCACGTCCTCGGCCCGCACCGGGTAGTCCTCCAGGCGGAACTCGCTGACGTACATCTGCGCGTTCACCACGTTCTTGACCAGGTGGTACGCCTCGTGCCGGCTGTCGGCGGCGAAGAAGACGTACCCCTCGGGCCCCTCGACGTCGGAGCGGCGGCCGAAGACCGAGACCAGGCCCGCCACGTTGCCGTTGCCGATGTAGTACTTGGAGCCGGTCGCGGTGAAGCCGCCCTCGCCGTCGGGGGTGAGGATCATGTCGGTCGAGTAGATGTCGGCGCCGTGGGTGCGCTCGGACAGGCCGAAGGCCATCACGTGGCCCTCGGACAGGAGCTGCGCCGCACGCGCCCGGACGGCCTCGTTCTCGCTCTGCCACACCGGGCCCAGGCCCAGGATGGTGACCTGCCAGGTGTACCAGTAGCCCAGGCCGTAGAAGCCGAGGATCTCGTTCAGCTCGGCTATCCGGGCGGTGTCCCAGCGCTTGTCGCCGTCGGCCGACGACGGCGTCAGGAACTCCGCGAACAGGCCCTCCTTCGCGGCGAACTCGAGGAAGTCCCCGTACCAGGCGCGGTCGATGTAGGTGTCGATCAGCGCCTTCTTGCCGCGCGACTCGAACCAGTCCACGGTCGCGCGCAGCAGGCGGCGGGTGGTGTCGTCGAACTGCGCGGGGTCGTAGGTGCGCGGGTTGAACAGCATGGTTTAAGTCCCTGGGAGTCGAGGGGTCAGTCGGCGTGGCGGTGCAGGCGGTGCAGGGTGGCGAGGACGTCGTCCAGCCAGGCGAGGGTCATCCGCTCGTACTCGATGCCGCCGCGCAGCACCACGTGCTGGAGCTGCTGCTGGGCATCGAGCGCGGACGGGTCGGGGAAGTCGCGCTGCTCGCCGGTCAGGTAGCGGGCCAGCAGGGCCGCATGACCCTCCCGGTGCCGCTCGACCTCCGGGATCAGTGCGGACGGATCCTCGAAGGCGGCCGCCCGGATCTTCACGGCGAGTTCGTGGCGGACCGTCTCCGGCTCGACGGGCTCGCGCAGCCAGGCGCCCAGCGCGGACCGCCCGGCCTCGGCGGCCGAGTACACCTTCTTGTCCGGCCGGCCGTCCTGGGTCACCGTCCGGGCGGCGATCCAGCCGTCCGTCTCCATCCGCCGCAGCACCCGGTAGATCTGCTGGTGGGTGGCGGTCCAGAAGCGCCCGATCGACCGGTCGAAACGCCTGGCCAGCTCGTAGCCCGAGCCGGGCTGCTCCAGCAGCGAGACGAGGATCGCGTGCTCCAGTGCCATGACCCCATCCTGCAATAGAGCGAGCCCGCTATGCAACGAGTTGCATAGATCAATGCCGCCGCCCGGGGTGAGACGCCGCTCACGTGCGAGCCGGGCCGCCTGGGCCGGCCGGGGTCAGTCGGGGCCAGTCGCTGGTCAGGGTGGCGCGCGGGGCTCGAACTCTGTGCCGAGGTGCACGAGTTGGTCGAGCGGCCCGGCTGGCGGCGCCCGGCGGCGGCTGCGTGACCGGGTCCGCGAGGTGTTCGGCCGACCGGCCGGTGCGGACGGGGGCGCGGGCGCTCAGGGGTGCGGGCGGGGCTGATCCGATCGGTTGATAAATCGGGACAAACTGCTATTTCTACCCCAGAATGGGTAGTGGCCAGGCGGTTGCCATGACCTCAGAACTAGGAGGTGGTCCCGGTGTCAACCCAGTTGCCGATGGGCATGGAGCACCATCCGGACATCCTGGAAATGCGTGAGCAGTACGAGCGTGTCGCGGCGACACCGCGAGCGCAGGGCGTCGAGGCGCTGGCGATGCTGGCCGGCCTCTTCCTGGCAGTCTCGCCGTGGGTGGTCGGGTTCACCGGCCTGTCCGCGCTCACCGTCAACAACCTGGTGCTCGGCCTCGCCTACACGGTGCTGATTTCGGGCTTCGGCTCGGCCTACGAGCGGACCCACGCACGGGCCTGGGCCGCCACGGCGATCGGGATCTGGACGATCATCGCTCCCTGGGCGACGGCCGGCAACGAGTCGATCCGGCGGACGATCCTCACCAACGTGATCACCGGCGGACTGATGACCTGCCTCGCCCTCGCTGCCATCGGCGGCGCGCTCGCGCTGGCCGGTCCGATGGCTGCCCGCCGCGAGCGGTCGGCAGGTCGGACGGCTGCCGCCCGGCGGCCGAGGGGCGACGTCAGGTGACCGCCCGGGGGTAGCGGACCCCGGCGCGTCCGACACCGAGCAGGGCGGCTCGACACCGGGCAGGCGTCCGACGCCGAGCAGGGCAGGAGGGAACGAGGGGAACGGGCAAGGGGACGAGACGCAGGCGCGGGGGGGGGCGGGGCACCGGGGGGGGCGCCCCCCCGGGCGGCCCCGGGGGGGCCCGGGGGTGGGAACCACCGGGGCGGCAACCCACACCCGCGCAGAGACGCCGGAACGCTGGCCCCGGGGCACT